>CALXKR010000067.1 GCA_944388895.1 uncultured Clostridia bacterium
GCTAAAAAAATTAATCCGACTATTATTAATGCTACACTAAAAACAATTATTGCAATTTTTCTTTTTTTGTTCATAATAAAATCTCCCCTTTTTCCTCAATTTTATTTTTCTTTATACTATCATAAAAGTAGATAATTATCAATTCAATTATCTACTTTTTTATGTAATTATTTCCATAAAAAAAAGAGAATTAATTAAATTAACTCTCTTTTATATTATTTCTAATTGTTCCATTGCTAATTTATACTTTAAATAAAATATTTCCTTATCTCCTAATTCTACTCCTCTTTGTAGTTCTTGTAGTAAAACATGAGCCTTGTCAAAGGTTATCTTTTCACTATCATATAGTAAATCACTGTTTATAGTAGAATTTAATGAATTAATAGCCTGATTAATACTATTGTTTACATCTTCCCATTTATCTTTTTCTACTAGTACATATGCATTTAAAATATATGCCTTTGTATTGTATATATTAATTTTAGCATCGTTTGCTATAAAATACGATAGAAATTTAGGTAACATAGCATATAGATTATATAAATTTATTAGTGTATTAGATTTATCTTTATTTTTTATAGATTTAGCAACCCCATCTAAAGTTACACTAAAATTAGAAAGGTCTTGTTCTTGAACATTAAGAGATTTTAAATCTATATTTATAGTTGGCCACGCTGTATATAATGTTTCTATACCAAATGAAATTTCATCCCATGGAACATTATTATAGTCTGCATTTATTATAGAATCCGTTTTAGAAAGCTTTGACGTTCTACTTTCGCTTTGATTTGTGGCTTCTGTAGCACTTCCTGTATCTGTGGAAGCTGACTGAGTTTCTGAGGATTCTTTGCTATTCACATTTTTATTGGTATCTAAATTAGAGTTAGCCTGTTGTTGACTTTGATTAACCTGTTCTATTGTTACATAATATCTATTATAAGATATATTGTTAACTTTATTTAATAATTCTATTATTGTAGAATTTAAATATAAAATTTCTCCTTCTCCTTTTTCTCTTAGTGTAGCATAATTATTGTCTTCCTTTTTGAAAAAGTTTATATATATAAGAATTGTAAGCATTATTCCTAAAATAACAAAAAGTAAAATACCTACATATCTAAAAATCTGATTTTTCATAAAAAACACCTCGCTTTTAGTATTTACGCGAGGCGAAAAATTTATTCATTTTCAAACTTTTTTGTCCTTGTCATTAACATTTTTACTGCATCTTCTGGTTTTAAATTGTTATAAAGAATGTCATATGCTGCATTTACAATTGGCATTTCTACATTATATGTTTCAGATAATTTTTTTGCTATTTTTATATTGTCTATACTTTCAATAGTCATTCCAATTTCTTTTTGAACTTCTTCTATTTTCATTCCTTTTCCTATAAGCCTTCCTGCTCTTCTATTTCTACTTTCATCACTTGAACAAGTTAAAAATAAATCGCCTAAACCTGAAAGCCCATAAAAAGTGTGTTTGTCTGCACCCATACTAATTCCTAGTCTTGTTATTTCAGCTAGTCCTCTTGTTATAAGAGCTGCTTGAGCATTAGTTCCAAAATTCATTTCTGCACAAATTCCAGCGCAAAATGCTATAATATTTTTTAATGCTCCTCCAACTTCAACTCCTATTATATCTTTTGAAGAATATATTCTCATATATTCATTCATAAGTAAGTCTGATACTTCTTCTAGAACATCATCATGTTTAGATGCAAGTATTATTGCTGTAGGTATATGGTTTGCAACTTCTATTGCATAACTTGGTCCAGAAAGTGCTGCTATTTTAACATTTGGCATTTCTTCTTCAAATATTTGGTCCAGTGTTTTTAAAGAAGATTCTTCAAAACCTTTTGAACAAATTATAATTGGTTTGTTTTGAACATAATCTTTATAATCTTTAAATATATTTCTAGTGAATTTTGAAGGTGTTACATGAAATATATAGTCTGCATCTTGTACAACTTCTTTTAAGTCATTTGAACATACTATTTTTTCATCCAAAATCATTTCTGGAATAAACATACATTTATGTTCATTATTAATTAATTCTTTTTCTTCTTTAGTAAAAGACCAAACTTTTACATTATTTCCGCACTCTGCTAAATGGTTTGAAAGAGCTAAGCCCCAACTACCACTTCCTACAACTGCTATGTTTTTATTCATTTGTAATCCTCCTATTTTTTGAATATTAATCTATTTTCTGTTCCAGTAGCCATTCTTTGAATATTAGATCTATGATTAAATATAACTATTAATGCCATAATTACGCCAAATATTAAGTAAGAAATTCTAGTTGTTCCGTCTCCAACTAAGTAATTATTAGTTATAAAAAAGCATAATACTGGGAATAAAATTGCAGCTGCAATAGAACCTAATGCTACAATTCTTGTAATAGCCATAAGTACTAATGCAAATACTAAACAAATTAATCCAATTTGCCAATTTGTAACTAGTAGTACACCTAATGCTGTTGCAACTCCTTTTCCTCCTCTAAAACCAAAGAATATTGGAAAAGTATGTCCTATAACAACACATACTCCTGCTATTTGTACTAAAAGAGCTGTTCCTTTTATATCAAAATTAAATATTTTTCCTATTAAAAATGCTATAAATACTGCAACTACTCCTTTTAAAATGTCACAAATTAATGTTAAAATTGCTGGTTTTTTTCCTGCTGTTCTAAGTACATTTGTACTTCCTGCATTTTTACTTCCTTTTTCTCTAACATCAAATCCTGCTAATTTTTTTGTAAAAATTACTGAAAAACTAATGCTTCCTAAAAGATATGCAATAAGTCCTGATATAATACATGCCCAAATCATAATTATTTATCCTTCCTTTCTCTAACTAAAATTCTAATTGGTGTTCCTTTAAATCCAAATTCTTGTCTTAATTTATTAACAATATATCTTTCATATGAAAAATGGAATAGTTTCTTATCATTAACAAATATTGCAAAAGTTGGTGGGTTTGTACTTACTTGTGTTATATAAAATACTTTAAGTCTTTTTCCTTTATCTGTTGGTGGTTGTACAATAGCAACTGCTTCGGCTAATAATTCATTTAGTACAGATGTTGCTATTCTCATACTGTTATTGTTTGATACTTCATTTATTAAAGGAAATAGCTTTTCAACTCTTTGTCCAGTTTTTGCTGAAATAAATAGTATTGGAGCATAAGTTAAATATGATAGTTTTTGATAAACTGTTTTAGTATAATTTTCTAATGTTCCATTTTCTTTATCATATTCATCCCATTTATTTATAACAATAATAACTGCTTTTCCCGCTTCATGAGCTTTTCCTGCAATTTTAGTATCTTGCTCTGTTACACCTTCATTTGCATCAATCATTAATATGCAAACTTTTGATCTTTCAATTGCTAAATTTGTTCTTAGTACACTATATTTTTCAATGTTTTCTTCAACCTTGCTGTGTCTTCTTAAGCCTGCTGTATCTATAAAAACATATTTTCCATATTCATTTTCAAATTCTGAATCTATTGCATCTCTTGTAGTTCCAGCTATATTACTTACAATGCTTCTATTTTCACCTAATATTTTATTTACTAATGAAGATTTACCTACATTTGGTTTTCCTATTATTGCTACTTTTATAGCATCTTCTTCATCTTGCTCTTCATCTACTTCTGGAAGTTCTTCATATATTGCATCTAAAACATCTCCTATTCCCATTGCATTAGCTGATGAAATAGGATATGGAGTTCCAATTCCTAAATTATAAAATTCGTAGATTTCATTTTCTTGTTTTTTAAAATCATCTACCTTGTTGCAAACAAGTATAATTGGCTTTTGAGATTTTTTTAGCATTAAAGATATTTCTTTGTCTGTTGCTGTAACTCCAGTTGATATATCTGTCATAAATACAATTACATCTGCTACGTCAATTGCAAGTTCAGCTTGTAACCTCATCTGTGAAGCAATTACATCATCGCTTTTTTCTTCTATACCACCTGTATCTATCAAAGTAAAATTTTTGCCTCTCCAATTTGTTTCGCCATAGATTCTATCTCTAGTAACTCCGGGAGTGTCTTCTACTATTGATAATCTTTGGCCTATTAAGTAATTAAAAAAAGTGGATTTGCCTACATTTGGTTTTCCTATTATTGCTACTGTTCCTTTGCTCATTTTTTCACCTCTTTCATACTTTATTATTTTACTATATTAAATTAAAAATAGCAAGAAAATCTTGCTATTTTTGTGTATACAACGGTTTAAAACATTAATTAAATTTTCTCTTGCCATTTTTTGAGTTTCTTTATAATTAGCATTAAGAATTATTTTCTTTTATATTATTAGTAGGTTGATTCATATATTTTGTATATAATTCATTGCCTAAATCTAATATATGATATATTTCAAATAATCCATTTATCTTTGAAAAAATTTTATTAAGTTGTTCATATTCTTTACTTTCGCTTCTAAATATTGGTAATCTTATTTTTTTGATGTCTTCTATAGAAATACCTTCTATACAAATAGCAAACCTTTTTCCTTCTTTAAACACAATATATTTCTTTTCTTTATATAACTCATCTAGTTTATTTATTCTTTCCATTAAACTTAAAGATAAAATATATCTAGCTTGTACTTCATCATCACAAAATACTTTATATTTTTTTGAGAAATCTAAATTTTCTAAATTAATAGGCACACCATGAAAACTAATATAATTCATGATTTTACTTTGCAATACGGTGTCGTTCAAATTGTTTGGTATTAAATATATATGATTTGTGTTTTTTTTATTTAAAGTTGCACCAATGTATAATCCTTTAAAAATTATTCTTTTTTTCTTTTTTCTTGTTGTCCTAATATATTTTTTTCCTTCTCTATATATTTCTTTTTTAGTTTCTATTGTATCAAAAATATATATTTGCATATCTGAAAAGACCATATTATTTTTATTATACTGGGCTTTTATATAATTCTTTCCACTATATTTAACAACATCTAAATTAAATAATTCCATCTTATTAAGCGAATCTTTACTAACTCTCATTTTAGGTTCATACATAACTTCGTTAGCATTATTATTGCTAATAAAAGCTATCATATCCTTAATAATCTGTTCACTTAGGTCAAACATTATATCATTTAAAGCTTTTTTTATTGAAAATATAGTAGCAAAAAATATGATGACAAAATATATCGTCAAAATAATACTATAGTAATTATTTAACATCGTTTTGGTGCAAAATGTATTTATTAGCATAACAGATATCACACTTAAAATAATACTAAATATTATTCTAAATATTATTGCTAATAATCTTTTTACTTTTATTAGTTCATAATAATTTGTAATAACTTCATTGTATTCATTTCTATAATATTTTTCGAAATCATATTGATTTTTAATGTTTACATCCATATCTTACTTTCTCTTTCTGTTTCTGCTATTTCAAATAACTTATATTGTTTGAATCTAAAAATTAAAGCAAATAAATTCATTGGTATCATTCCAATAAAAGTATTATATGATTCAACATGAGAATTATAAGTTCTTCTAGCCGCTGATATTTGTTCTTCAACGTCGTTTAAAACAGCTTGCATGTGTAAAAAATTCTGATTAGATTTTAAATCTGGGTAACCTTCTACTGATATATTTAATTTTTTTATTGTATCATCAATTTGATTATTTAATTCAATACTCTCATCAATAGAATTAGTATTTTGTGCTTTCTCTCTTAACTCTGTTAATTTTATTAATAATTCACTTTCATGCATCATATATTTTTGTACCATTGAAACCAAATTAGGCATTAAATCATATCTTTTCTTTAACATTACATCTAAACTTGAAAATGCCGTTTTTACTTTATTTCTTTTCTTTAACATAGTATTATAAATTATAATTAAAACTACAAGTATTATTCCTCCAATTATCCAAAATTTATATCTGTTCAAAAAATCCATATTATACCCCTCCGTTTTTCTCTTTAATCAAATCAATAAATTCTTCTCCTGTTAATGTTCCTTTTTTCATTAACTCTTTTAAAACTTGATTAAACATTGTAATATTATTTCTTAAAACTGTTTTTACATTTTCATAACAATCTTCAAAAATCTTTTTCTTTTCTGCATCTAATTTTTGTTCCATTTCTAATCCTAATTTTATGGTTTCACAATTTATAAGACCCAATGTTTCAGACATCCCTGCATATCTCAACATTCTCGTTAAAATTTTTGTTGCCTCATTTAAATCATTACTACAACCGCTTGAAATATTATCTTCACCATAGAACACCTCTTCTGCTGCTCTTCCTGCTAATTTAATTTCTATTTCATTTAGCCAGTCTCTTTTTAATTTGAATACTTTATTTTTAGCATTTGTATGAATTACATATCCCAACGTTCCTATACCTTCTGGAACAACAGTAATTTTTTGTAAAGTTGATTCTCCTGTGTAAATATAGGTAATAATTGCATGGCCTAGTTCATGAATAGCTACCCTTCTCCTATCTTCTTCTCCTACATCTGCTGGTATTACAATATTTTCTCTATTATTAAATGTAATTTCTACCATTTTCTCTATTGATGGTATGTTTTTTACCCTAAGGTTATTTATATTGTCTCATAATATTATATTT
>CALXKR010000068.1 GCA_944388895.1 uncultured Clostridia bacterium
TTATGCCATTTGTAACTGCTAAAATTTATTCATATTTAGTAAATTATGATAATAAAGATATAATGGTATCAGAATGGCCAAAAGTTTCTAATGAAGATTATAGTAATGAAATGGATTTCGTAGAAAACTTAAAAAATATAATAGTGCAAATTAGAAATATTAGAACAAATATGAATATTCATCCATCTAAAAAGGTAAAACTAATAGCAGTAGTAAATTCTAACAACAAAATAGTAGAAAATTATTTAAAAGAAAGTGAAGAATACTTAAAAAAATTAGGATTTGGAAATGAATTAGTCGTTCAAAATAATTTAGACGGAATAGAAGATAATGCAATTACAGTTGCAAATGAAAACTTTAATATTTATATGCCATTTTCTGAACTAGTAAATATAGAAGAAGAAAAGAAAAGACTAGAAGAAGAAAAGAAAAAACTAGAATCAGAAGTAGCAAGGAGCAATAAAATATTATCAAATGAAGGTTTCCTAGCAAAAGCTCCTAAAGCAAAAATAGATGAAGAAAAAGAAAAATTAGAAAAATACACAAAAATGTTAGAAGAAACTATAAATAGAATTAATAACATTTAAGATGAAAGGATTGATATAATGGCTGATAATGAACAAGAAAGTACAAATCAAAAGGTAAGTAAAATATTGTTAACAATAGTATTGTTATTGCTAATAATAGTAATTTTAGTAGGTATTTTCTTTGGAGGAAAAGTCATAAATAAGGCAAAACTAGATAACGAAATAAAAGAAGTTGCTAGTAAAAATATAGAAAGTGATGATTTTTCTAATATACAAGTAGCAAGTAGTGGAGAATATGCAATAGTTGAAAGAGCAATAAAAGAATTTTATAGAGATTATGCAAATTATAAAAAAGAATTTGTTAATAAATTAAATGATGAAAAAATAAAAAATATGCTTACAGTAGGAAACTATAAAACTGATGGACCAGAATTTACATCTTCACTAGAATATATAAAGTCAGCTCAAGAAGAGTTTAACAAAGTATCAGATGAATTACTTCAGGTGTTAACTCCAGAAAATATTATGGCAAGAATAAAAAATAAAAACTTGTCAGAGTATTATCAAAAATTATACAAAAACTATTTCTTTACAGGAGATAATTTAGTAGAAAACTTGCAAGAATCTTACCAAGATGTAGAAGACTCTAAAAAATTAATGAATAATGTATATAATAACGAAACAAAAATATTAAATTTCTTAGTAGAAAATAAAGCAAGTTGGGAAGTATTAAATGAAAAATTGACATTTAATAGTGAAGAATTATCTAATGAATATAATACATTAAAATCAAATTTATATGCAGAATAAAATGTCGAAAACATGTCACAATTCGACAAAACATCCTATGGAAAAATATGGAATAAAGAACTATAATTATTATAGTTCTTTTTTTGATGAGGGACGTTCCTTAATCGAAAAAAATAATTTTTATATCTAAAATAATTAATATTATACGTTTGTTCCTTGCGGTCGCTGCTAAAATCTTTCAGATTTTACAGCTCCAAACGCACTGCGCTTGGGCACAGCCAAGCTTGTTTGAACGCTTACGCGTCACTGCACTTTATAATATTAATTATTTTCAATATTTATAAATTTTCGATTAAGGAACGTCCCTCATCGAAAAAATTAAGGAGGAATGTGATGTGATAGTAGATTTTAGAAAAGAGGAGAAGTCTTTAATTTTTGTGTTAACAGAAGATGTTGATCAACATACTTCAGAAAAAATAAGGAGGAAAATGGATAATGAAATTAAAAGATATATTCCAAGAAAAGTTATATTTGATTTTAGTAACATCTCTTTTATGGATAGCGCTGGGATAGGAATGGTATTAGGAAGATATAAATTAATTAAAATGTTAGATGGTAATTTGGAAATTATTAATGTAAATAGAAGTATGAAAAAAATTTTTGACATGAGTGGAGTTTCAAGAATTATTAATATTATTGAGGAGGAAAGTAATGAAGGGGTTATATGATAATGAAATGAAATTAGAATTTTTAAGTAAAACTAACAATGAAGCTTTTGCAAGAATTACAGTGGCAGCATTTGTATCTCAACTTGATCCAACAATTGATGAATTATCAGATATAAAAACCGCTGTTTCAGAGGCAGTTACAAATAGTATTATTCATGGGTATGAAGAAGAAGAAGGAATTGTTAGAGTAGTATCTAGAATATTTGGAAATAGCGTAGAAATAGAAATTTCAGATAATGGAAAAGGAATTGCAAATGTAGAAGAAGCTAGAAAGCCACTTTATACTTCAAAGCCTAATTTGGAAAGATCAGGAATGGGCTTTACTATTATGGAAAGTTTTATGGATGATGTAAAAGTAGAGTCGGCATTAGGCTTAGGAACAAAAATAACTATGAGAAAAAGAATTTCTGGAAGTCAAGAATTAAGATTAAGACAAGAGCAGATATGTGAAGGTTAATCATAAAAATAAATATTAAGAATAAAATAGGAGTGGGTTATGAATGAGACTCTAAAAAAGCAAATAGAAGAGGCTCAAGCTGGAAATAGAGTAATATTAAATGACCTATTAGAACAAAATAATGGACTCATATGGAGTGTAGTAAAAAGATTTGAAAAAAGAGGATATGAAACAGAAGACATTTACCAGATAGGAGCAATGGGTTTTATAAAATCAGTAAAAAAATTTGATTTTTCATATAACGTAACATTATCTACTTTTGCAGTTCCTTATATTATAGGAGAAATAAAAAGATTTTTAAGAGATGATGGGATGGTGAAAGTATCAAGGCAAATTAAAGAACTTTCAATAAAAGCTAATAAAGTTAAAGAAGATTATGAAAAAAGAGGAAAAAGCATTAGTGTAGAAGAACTTGCTAAGGTATTGAATGTAACAAAAGAAGATTTAGCATTAGCTTTAGATTTTAATAATAGTGTAGAATCATTATATGATAAAGAAGATGAAGATGGATTATGCTTGTTAGATAAAATAAAAGCTAATGAAGGCGAAGTAGATAAAACTATTAATAAAATTGCATTAAAAGAAGGAATAAATAAACTTAAACCAAGAGAAAAAGAAATTATTTTTTTAAGATATTATAAGTGTCAAACACAAAAAGATGTTGCCAGAGCTATGGGAATTAGTCAAGTACAAGTATGTAGACTAGAAAAGCAAATTTTAAATACTTTATATGAAGAATTAAAGGAGGCATAGTGAAAAGATTGTCTATCATGTTGCTTATATTTATTTTTTGTATATTTGCCATTCCTATCATATTTACAAAAAATAATATTGTAAGTGGAAAAATAGAAAATTCGAATGAAGAAACAAAAAAAGAAAATGTCATTCAAGAAATTACAATGAAAGATTATGATTATAAACAATATGATAAAATAAAAGTATTACATAAAGATACAAACCAAATAGAAGAAATGTCTTTAGATGAATATTTACTTGGTGTAGTATCTGCTGAAATGCCAGCAACATTTGAGCAAGAAGCTTTAAATGCACAAGCTGTTGTAGCTAGAACATATACTATATATTCAATTACACATAATAATGGAAAGCATGGAGAAGCGGATATTTGTGATGATTCAACATGTTGTCAAGCTTGGATTTCTAAAGAAGATAGAATGGCTAGATGGGAAGAAAATGTTAGAGATTCTAATTGGCAAAAGATTCAATTAGCAATAAATAATACTGCTGGAAAAATTATTACATATGAAGGAGAAGTAATTGATGCATTTTTTCATTCCAATAGTGGAGGAATGACAGAAGCACCTGTTAACGTATGGGGTGGAACTAATTATCCATACTTACAAGCAGTTGAAACAGCCGGAGAAGATGCATATTCACAATACAGTTCAGAAGTAGCTTTAACTAAAGAAGAATTTAAAAATAAAATATCAAATAAACACTCAGACTTTAGTATAGATTATAATGACTCAAAGTGTATAGAAATTTTAGAATATACAGAATCGGGTAGAGTGAAAACTATAAAAATAGGAAATTTAAATCTTTCAGGAGTTGAAGTACGAACTCTATTAGGATTAAAATCAGCAAACTTTTCAGTAAAAATAGAAGGGGATAATATTAAATTTGAAGTAAAAGGGTATGGTCATGGAGTTGGAATGAGCCAAACTGGTGCAGATAGCATGGCTAAAGGCGGAAGCAATTATGAAGAAATTATCAAACATTTCTATACAGGAGTAGAAATAGTAGATATGTAAAAAATATAATTCTTAATGTATATTTTCCTAAAATAAGGAAATAATCTAATCAATAAGATTAAAGTACAAGGAGGATATATAATGAGAAGAGAAACAAGAGGACAAAAGGAAGATGATAAAATAAAATGGGGAAAGCTAATTAGTTTTTTAATTGCTATAGTATTACTAGGAGTTGCTATTGCTATTTCAATGACGCAAGAAAGAACAGTAGCAGAAATGAACTATAATAAATTAAAAGAAAATGTTAACACAACACTTCCAACAGAGGAAGCAAGTATAGGTTTAAGTAAAGATATAAATGAAGTAAAAGAACAAAATAATTTAAAAAGTGAAACTGTGCAAGGAGATAATCAAGAAGAAAATGATAATGAAATTGATGAAATTAAAAATTCTTTAGAAACAAATGCAAATACTGTAAAACAAGAAACTGTACCAGAAACACAATTTATATTTCCTGTTGAAGGAGAAGTAATAAAAGAATATGCTAAAGATAATTTAATATATTCTGAAACTTTAGAAGAATGGATAACACACACAGGAATAGATATAAAAGCAGATAAAGCAACTGTAGTTAAGGCAGTAGCTAGTGGAACAGTTAAATCTATAAAAAATGATCCTAGATATGGATTAACTGTAACAATAGAACATAGTAATGGGTATGTAAGTAGTTATTCAAGCTTACTTACAGCAGAATTTGTAAAAGAAGGCGAAAAAGTAGAGCAAGGGCAAACAATAGGAACAGTGGGAAATAGTGCAGTATTTGAAGTTGCAGAAGATAGTCATTTACATTTCGAATTATTTAAAGATGGAGGTAACATAAATCCAGAAATGTATATAAAATAGTTAACAGTATTTGTTTTCATAATTTAAAAATAGGCAAAAAAACAAATGTAATATAATTGTAATATTTGCTCTAAAAAGCTTAAAAATGAATAGGTAAACGATTTATACTCTCTTTTAACACTTTGACTTTTATCGACATAAATGGTAAAATTTTTCACAAGTAGAAAGTTGTAGGTGATAAAATGATTTACCAAAATGATATTACAAGCTTAGAATCGGATATCAAAGGAAAAATCGGACAAAAGATAATAGTAAAAGGATCTTTGGGTAGATGTAAGTCGTTTGAAAAAGAAGCCACTATTGAAAAAGCTTATACAAATATTTTTATCGTTAAGTATGAAGAAAACAAAAGAAGTGTATCTTATCAATACAAAGACGTTTTAACTAGAACTGTTGAAGTAGATGTTTTTGATGGACAGGGATATAGCCCATTAATTCCTCCAGAAATTAAAAGCACCAAAAAAGTAAGAGCCACTTTATAAATATGAAACCATTAAGTTTAAACTTAATGGTTTTTTTATAACAAATTTTTTATATTGTTAAATATAAAACTAATTATTAGCAAGATAATTATTATAATCCAAGTTTTAGAAAAAAAAGAAAAGAGCTTAGGTATAAATATAAATCTATTTTTTATAATATCTATAAATAAATTAGGTATTAAAAAAATAATAAAAACAAATAAAGGAATAGATAATATATTTTGATATAAAGCTTGGAAAAAATTTAAATTAAAAATTTCATGAAAAGCTCTAGTCATTCCACAACTAGGACAATTAATACCAGTAAACTGTTTAAAAATACAGTTTACTGGATTAATACATACTATAATCAAGAATAATATTAATATTAATAAAACGATAATATTAATATATTTTTTATTCATAACAACTAATCTTTTAATGGATTTCCTTTTCCATCAACATTTATACTTCCTGTTAATAACATAACACCTTCAATTAATCCCCAAATTGCTGATGCCCATGCAAGCATTCCACAAGAAAGCAAAGAAATTAATAATTGAGCTAAAGCTTTTCCTGTATATCCTAAGTAAAAGTTGTGAATACCTAAACTTCCTAAAAATATACCTAAAAGACCTGCAGCCATTTTAGACTTTGCTTCAGAATTAAATTGTGCATTATTTTGTGGATTTTGAGTATAAGTAGTTTGTGCATTGTTATTATTTTGAGTATTTTGCTTAGCTAAGCATTCATTACATATTTCTTGATTACCTTCTGTTGGCTTTCCACATTGTTTACAAAACATATAAATATCCTCCTTTAAATTTTACTAAAACAATTATATAATATTTATTTTTATTTGCCAATAGTTTTAAACAAAATATTCTTTAAAGAGGTTCTTTTTTTACCTTATAAGCATATATAATAATAAATGGTATTTTAAGGAGGTAAAACAATGGAATTAGAGAAAAACAATTTATCTATAAATCAAATTGCTACTCAAAAATTGGACACTATTATTTGCGAAGGAGACTGTATTGTTCCAGATATAAAGCCAGATTTATTAAGTATT
>CALXKR010000069.1 GCA_944388895.1 uncultured Clostridia bacterium
AAGAAAAATAAAATCGTTGTAAAAGATGTTAATATAAGAAAAAGAGCAACAAAACCTAGAAAAGCAGGAGAAGAAGGCGGAATAATCGCATCTGAACATCCAATAAATTCTAGTAAAGTTGCAGTAGTATGCCCAAAATGCGGTAAAGCAGTAAGAGTAGGTTACAAAGTAACTGAAAACGGAAAAGTTCGTGTTTGCAAAGCATGTGGAGCAGAATTAAAGAAAAGTAAATAATAGAAGAAAGGAGGTCTATATAGACTAATGGAAATATTAAGAGAGCAATATGAGAAAGAAGTAGTACCAGCTTTAATGAAAAAGTTTGGTTATAAATCAATAATGGAAGTTCCAAAGCTAGAAAAAATAGTATTAAATATTGGTTTAGGAGATACTAAAGAAGATCCTAAATCATTAGAAGGAGCTATAAAAGATATATCAGCAATAACAGGACAAAAACCAGTTATTACAAAATCTAAAAAATCAATAGCTGCTTTCAAATTAAGAGCAGGAGTTAATGTAGGAGTTAAAGTTACATTAAGAAAAGGAAAAATGTATGATTTTGCATTTAAATTATTCAATGTAGCACTTCCTAGAGTTAGAGATTTTAGAGGAGTATCAAATGATTCTTTTGATGGTAGAGGAAACTACTCAATGGGTATAAAAGAACAATTAATTTTCCCTGAAATCGAATATGATAAAATAGACAAAGTTAGAGGAATGGATATCATCTTTGTTACAACAGCTAAGACTGATGAAGAGGCAAAAGAGCTATTAACTCTTCTTGGAATGCCTTTCAAAAAATAATATAAAAAGGAGGAAATTAAGAGCAAATGGCTAAGAAATCTTTAAAAGTAAAACAAGCTAAACCACAAAAATATAAAACAAGAGAATACAATAGATGCAAAATTTGTGGAAGACCACATGCTTATATAAGAAAATATGGAATTTGCCGTATATGCTTTAGAGAATTAGCACATAAAGGTGAAATTCCAGGAGTTAAAAAAGCAAGCTGGTAATAAATTGAATGGATAAAATAAAAAAAGGAGGTATGGAAATTGAATACTACAGATCCAATAGCAGATATGCTAACTAGAATAAGAAATGCAAATAGCTCAAAACATACTACTGTAGATATTCCAGCATCAAACATGAAAAGAGCAATAGCTCAAATACTATTTGATGAAGGATATATAGCATCTTTTGAAGAAATAAAAGATGGAAAACAAGGTATTATAAGAGTTACATTAAAATATGATGAAAATGGTAAAAGAGTTATATCAGGACTAAAAAGAATTAGTAAACCTGGTTTAAGAATATATGTTTCTAAAGACGAATTACCACAAGTATTAAATGGTTTAGGAATAGCTTTAATTTCAACATCTAAAGGAATTAAAACAGATAAAAATGCAAGAAAAGAAGGATTAGGTGGAGAAGTTTTAGCTTATGTATGGTAATACATAATAGTCGCATTATTAAATTGAAGAAGGAGGAAAATCCAAAATGTCAAGAATAGGAAAGAAGCCTATAACAATACCTGATGGAGTAGAAGTTACATTAAATGAAAATCATATTGCTGTAAAAGGACCAAAAGGAACATTAGAAAGAGATTTAAATAATAAAGTTACAGTAAAAATTGAAGACAAAGTAATAAATGTAGAAGTTGCATCAAAAGAAGATGGAAACTTACATGGTCTTACAAGAACTTTAATTGTTAACATGATTGAAGGTGTAACAAACGAATTTACAAGAGCTCTTGAAGTCAATGGTGTTGGATATAGAGCACAAAAACAAGGAACAAAATTAGTAATGAATTTAGGTTATTCACATCCAGTAGAGATGGAAGCACCAGAAGGAATTACATTTGATGTACCAAATCCTAACTCTATAATTGTAAGAGGAATAAATAAAGAACTTGTTGGTCAAACAGCTGCTGTTATAAGAAGCAAGAGACCACCAGAAGTTTATAGAGGAAAAGGTATTAAATATGTAGAAGAACATATTAGACGTAAAGAAGGTAAAACAGGTAAAAAATAAATCCTAACAAATTAAAAGAAAGGAGATAAATATGATTTCAAAAACAGATAGAAAATTTGAAAGAAATAGAAGACATATTAGAGTACGTAGAAAAGTAAGCGGAACATCAGAATGCCCAAGACTTTGCATGTACAGAAGTAATACAGGTATCTATGCTCAAATTATAGATGATGTTAAAGGAATTACATTAGTTAGCGCTTCTACATTAGACAAAGAAGTAAAAACAAAACATGCAAACAAAGAAGCTGCAAAAGAAGTAGGAACTTTAATTGCTGCAAGAGCTAAGGACAAGAAAATAACAGATGTAGTATTCGACAGAAGTGGATATGTATATCATGGTGTTGTAAAAGCATTAGCTGAAGCTGCAAGAGAAGGCGGATTAAATTTTTAAGAAAAGGAGGAAAAACAAGTGCAAGAAAACGAATCTGAATTAAAAGAGAAAGTTGTTGCTATAAGCAGAGTTGCTAAAGTTGTTAAAGGTGGTAGAACTTTCAGATTTAGCGCAGTAGTTGTAGTTGGAGATGGAAAAGGAAAAGTAGGCGTTGGAAATGGAAAAGCAGCTGAAGTTCCAGATGCAATTAAAAAAGCTATTGAAGATGCTAAGAAAAATTTAGTAGAAGTTCCAATCGTAGGAACAACAGTACCTCATGAATATATAGGAAAATTTGGTAGTGCAAGTGTTATGCTAAAACCTGCTGAGGAAGGTACAGGACTTATTACTGGAGGAAGCGTAAGACCAGTATTAGAACTTGCTGGATACAGAGATGTTAGAACTAAAGTTTTAGGTACTAATAATCCAAGAAATGTTGTTTATGCAACTATTGAAGGTTTAAAAAGTATGCAAACTATTGAACAAGTAGCTAAAAAAAGAGGAAAGAAAGTAGAAGATATATTATAATTTAATACAATAATCTTAAAGATAATAGAATTAAGGAGGTGTAATCCATATGAAATTAGACGAATTAAAACCAGCACAAAAAAGAACAGCAAAATTAAGAGTTGGTCGTGGAATGGGCTCTGGGCTTGGAAAAACTTCAGGAAGAGGACATAAAGGTCAAAAAGCAAGATCAGGTGGCGGAGTTAGACGTGGATTTGAAGGTGGTCAAACACCATTATATAGAAGATTACCAAAAAGAGGATTCACAAACAGATTTGCTAAAAATTATACAGAAGTAACATTAACAATGCTTAACAAATCAACAGTTACAGATGTTACTGCTGAAAGTCTAATAAATGATAGAATCATAAGTAAAGAAAATGATGGAATAGTAGTTATTGCTACTGGAAAATTAGACAAAAAATTAAATGTAAAAGCTGTAAGATTCACTAAATCTGCTAAAGAGCAAATCGAAGCTTTAGGTGGAAAGGCTGAGGTGATTTAGTTGTTAAAAACAATAAAGAATGCTTTAAAAACTCCAGAAATTAGAAAAAAATTATTATTTACTTTATTGTTATTAGTTGTATTTAGATTAGGATGCTATATAACAATTCCAGGAGTAGATATTGTTGCACTAGAGTCTACAATGGATTCATATTCAAATAGTGTAACAGGAATGATAAATATGATTTCTGGTGGAGCTTTTTCAAGATTATCAATATTTGCAATGTCAATAACACCATATATTACAGCGTCAATTGTTATACAATTATTAAGTATGATTATACCAGCTTTAGAAAGATTAACTAAAGAGGGTGGAGAAGAAGGAAGAAAAAAAATTGATAGATATACAAAACTTATTACTTTAGCTTTATCTTTAGTAGAAGGTTTAGGAATATATTTATCATACAGAACTTCTGGAATATTTGTAGACGAAGGAGCCTTAACAGGAGCTGTAGTAGTAATTTCATTAATGGCAGGAACATCATTACTTATGTGGCTAGGTGATAAAATTACTTCTAAAGGTATTGGAAATGGAATTTCAATGTTAATATTTGCAGGTATAGTTTCTAGCTTACCAGCAGCAGTTGTAAATGTTGCTAAAAAAGTAATCGTAGATGGACAATTTAGTACAATAGGATTACTTACTGCAATAGGAATAGTATTGGGTATATTAATATTAATTACTGGAGTTGTATTTGTTCAACTTGCAGAAAGAAGAATACCAGTACAATATTCAAAAAAAGTTGTTGGAAGAAGAATGGTGGGTGCACAAAATACGCATATTCCAATTAAGCCAGCAATGGCTAGCGTTATGCCAATAATATTTGCATCATCATTTATGACATTCCCAGCAATGATAATACAACTATTTGTAAGTGATATTGAAAATCAAGCAGGATTTTTAAGAGTAATTTATAACTTATCAATAGCTAGTTCAGCTGGAGATGTTGGATGGCAATATGTAATTATAAATGCAATTATTTACTTATTATTAATTGTTGGATTTACATATTTTTATACATATGCTACATTCAATCCAGCAGAAGTTGCAAATAATATAAAACAAAATGGAGGATTTATTCCAGGAATAAGAGCTGGAAAGCCAACTGCAGAATATTTATCTTCAGTATTATCTAAAGTAGTACTATTTGGAGGAATATTCTTAGCAGCAATAGCAATACTTCCAATGCTTACAAGTATTGCAGGAATAAATAGTGCATTTGGTGGAACATCAATATTAATCGTAGTTGGTGTTGCTATAGAACTAAGTCAACAATTACAATCACAACTTGTAATGAGACATTATAAAGGATTCTTAGAATAATATAAATTAAGAACTTATCAAAAAAGATAGGTTCTTTTTTTGCAATAACAAAACTTGAAAAAAATACAAAAATAGTGTATAATAATAATTATGTCAACAAAAAGGAGGGTATAATTGAAAAAAGGTATTAAAGAAGAAATAATTGAAAAATTATTAAATGAAGGGTATGGAAATAAATCTATATCTTATTTAGAGTTTCTTGTATTATTTCAGGAATATAAAGGCAGAATTTTAGAATCACAATTTGCTACAATTTTAGAAATTAGATATCCGGACTTTGTTGAAATGAAAGGTAAAGGAAAAAGATGTATAATTTTAAAAAAGGCAAAAAATGAATTTATTAACAAGGATTTAGCTAATAAAATAATTGAAGACCTAGTAAGTGAAGGTTATGGTAATACTCTAATTAGTTATGCAGAATTTTTAGAATTATATGAACCATATAAAACAATATTATCAGAAGTACAATTTGCAAATATTATTGGTATAGGTGTAAGTAATTTAGGAAATATGAGAAATAAACATACCACAGCTCATATATTAAAATCAGAAAAAAATAAGGAGCAAGAAGAAAAAGAAAAAATAATGCAAGAAGTGACAAGCTCATTAAAAAATGCAGGCTATGTAAATAGAAAAATAGATTATTCAGAATTTTTAGAATTATATAAACCTTATCAAGAAATTATTACAGAATTAGAATTTGCAAAAGCATTAGGTATTAGTAGAGAAAACTTCTATTTAGTAAAGAAAAAGGGCAAAAGAGCGATTATATTAAAAACTAAAAAGAATAGCCATATAGGAAAAATAGAAGTAATTAAAAATAAAAATGTACCACAATCACCAAAATTACAAAGTTATCCTGAAGATAAAAAAGAAGAAAATAAAGGAAAAGTAGAAGAAGCTTTAATAAAAAATAAAAAAATTTTTATTGGTAAAAAAAGATTAAGTGAGAATTTTTTAGAAGAACATGGAGAAAAATTATTTAATTATATTCAATTTCAAAGTAAAACAATAGCTAAGAATTATAAGACAGTAAAATATGAAGAAGATATTGCACAAGAAATAATACTGGAAGTAATTGAAAATAGAGGAGATTTAGAAGAAAACTTTAATAGCAGTGAGGCAGTAAATTATATAATGCAGTATTCATTAAAAAGATTAAAAGCAAGACACATGAAATGTTTGAAAGAAAAAACTTATAGTAAGAGACAAGAAGATGAGAATAAAGATAAGATAGGAAATAATAAGGTAGATGAAAAAAATCAACTAATTGAACTGATAAAAAAATGCATGTGGGAAGGAAAAAATTTAAGCGAAACAATAAGTATAGTTAGAAACTCAACTAGTATGACTAAAAGAGAAACGTTAACTATTTTAAAAAGTGAACTTATATCTGAAGACGAAACACCAATAACTTTATGTGAAAGATGCATACAAGATGGAATGAACAAAGATGAAACAATAGATTTTGTAACAACTATGTTTGGAATAAGTCCAAGATATTTATTGCTTAGTATAAAGAACAAGCTAAAACAAAGAGCGACGACTAGAAATAGTCAAACATATATGCAAAATACTGAAAGATAATACAAAATTAAATTGACAAAAACATTAAAAAGAGCTAAAATGTAGTAGTTAAAAAAGAGAAAC
>CALXKR010000070.1 GCA_944388895.1 uncultured Clostridia bacterium
TTATTTTTTACATTCTTTTCTTTATAGTAAAATAGTGTAAATAAATTTAAGTAAAACAATACTAAAATTAATTTATTTGGAGTTGGCACAAATACCTTTGAAAATGGCAAATTAGCGCAAATATGTGCTATATATAATATGATGCTTATTAGTATGTTTAAAATGAAAAAAAATGGCATTAAAAAAGAATTTAAAATAAATGATAAAAATATAAGTATAAATCCAAATATTACAACAAATCCTAGTATTGGTCCAACTAATAAATTAGAAATTAAAAATGTAAATGATATGGTATTAAAATGATACATCATTATAGGAATAATCACAATATTAGCTGATATTGTTACAGCTGATGCTTCTATAATATACTTCTTTACTTTAGACAATTTTATTTCTGTATTGTTTATTTCTTGCATTTTATATTTATTATTTTTTTGTATTTTTTCTTTAATATTAATTTTAATATAATTATCAAAGTATAAAATTTTAGATAGGATATTTTTATTAAAAACTACAATTCCAATTACTCCTCCATATGAAAGTTGCAAACCTATATCAAATATTGCATATGGATTATTTATTAATTGAATAATAATTGCAACAGCCATACTTGTCCAAATATCTGCTCTTTTATGAAAAATACTTGCTAAAATAATGTATATTGCCATAATTCCTGACCTAACAACTGAAGCTGTATTCCCCGTAAGGTTCATAAACAATATAATTACTATAATCATTATTATTTGCCCTAATCTTTTTCTTTTAATCCCTTTATTTACAAAAGAAATAGCAAGAATTATGTAGGTAAAATGAGAACCTGAAACAGCTAACATATGAGTTAAATTAGAATTTTTAAAATCTTCTTCAATTTGTTTTGAAATATTCGTTCTATCTCCTATTAAAAGACCTATACATAAATTTGCTTCATCTTTGTCTAAATTGGTATTTAAAATATTTTTTACATACTTTTTAAAATCTAAAATTTTTTCTTCTAATTTATTTCCTTTATTTTTATTTATTAATTCATAATTTTCAATTTCAAATGTTCCATATAATTTTTGAGTTTTCATATATAAAGAATAATCAAATCCTCCATAGTTTCTTTTTCCTTCTGGAATTGAATATTCTCCATCAAAATATATTTCATCTCCATATGATAATTTTTTATTATTTTTATTTTTTAAATTTAATATACATTTTCTGTTATTTATTATTTCATTATCACTTTGAAGTTTAACTATATATACTTTCTTATAATCTTCTTCTTCCTTTTCTTCTACTATTATGCCTTTATAATTATTACTTTTACTTATATTACTACATACTTTGTCATAGTTTAAAAAAACTACACCTAAATAGTGTAGTCCTAATATTATAAAAATATAAATGAGGGCTATTACACAAATTGGTCTTTTCAATTATTTCCTTTCTGTGCCCCCATATTTAATTATTGCTTTTCTTTAGATAAAAATTTTTTCATCATGTAACCTGAACCATCGCTAACTTCAACTTTATACCAGTCGCCTTCTTCTCCTTTTACAGTAACAGGTGTATTTATTCCTACACTTGCAACCGCATTTGATTCAGTTGTTGGCTCTGCTCTAACATAAACAGCTTCAACATTTACATACATTGTTTGAGGATAATTTTTGCTTGTTTCTTCTGTATTTGAATCTGTTTGATTGTTTTGATTTTGTTCTATATTATTGTCTTGAGCTTCATTATTAGTTCCGTTTATATTATTAGTAAATACCCATCCTGAAATATTATCATTTTGCACATATGCCCATTTTCCTGTTATAGATACAACCAATACTTCTGTATTTGAATTTATATTACCAATTTTACTTGAATTAATTAATGGCAATACATATACATCAGAATTTGTATTTATAATTCCCTTTGAATTAGCTTTAGGACTAATGTTATTATTCGCAATAGTTTCATTTACCTTTACATATTGTTTACTTACATATCCTGTATATTCATTATATTGTATTTTATACCAATCCCCATCTTCTGAAAGAATTTCAAATGTAGCATCTTTTGGCATTTTAGCTAAAATATTTGATGATGTAGAAGGTTCTTGTCTAAGATTTAAGTAATCTGAATTTTGAATACTTCCTGTTTTAGCCATTGAATATCCACCAATAGTTATTAATATAATTGCCAATATAAAAATTATGTATCTATATCTTTTCATGACTTTTCTCCTTATAAATATAGACTAAGTATATAATGAATTATTTCAAAAGTCAATACTAAACTATTATAATAAAACAAAAATAGCAAGGTGCTATTAATATTTTGTACCTTGCTATTTATTATATTATTACTCAATTATTTCTGAAACAACTCCAGAACCAACTGTTTTACCACCTTCACGGATAGCAAATCTTAATCCTGTTTCGATAGCGATTGGAGTAATTAATTCGATTGTCATATCTACGTTATCTCCAGGCATTACCATTTCTGTTCCTGCTGGTAAATCAATTAAACCTGTAACGTCTGTTGTTCTGAAATAGAATTGTGGTCTATATCCATTGAAGAATGGTGTATGACGTCCACCTTCGTCCTTTGTAAGAACGTATACTTGAGCTTTAAATTTTGTATGTGGATGAATTGTTCCTGGTTTTGCAAGAACTTGTCCTCTTTCAACTTCTTCTCTTTGAATACCTCTTAATAGAACACCTACGTTATCTCCAGCTTCTGCTTGGTCAAGTGTTTTTCTGAACATTTCGATACCTGTTACAACAGTTTTCTTTCTTTCTGTTGAAAGTCCTACTATTTCAACTTCATCAGATAATTTTAATTGTCCTCTTTCTACTCTACCTGTTACAACAGTTCCTCTTCCTGAAATTGTCATAACATCTTCGATAGGCATAATGAAAGCTTGGTCAACTGGTCTTTCTGGTGTTGGAATGTAGCTATCAACTGCTTCCATTAATTCTTTCATGCAAGCATATTCTGGTGCATCTGGATCTTTAGATGTACTTTCTAATACTTTTAATGAAGAACCTTTTACTACTGGAATATCGTCTCCAGGGAAACCATAGCTTGATAATAAGTCTCTAACTTCCATTTCAACTAATTCTAGTAATTCTGGATCATCAACCATATCACATTTATTTAAGTAAACAACGATGTATTTAACACCAACTTGTCTAGCTAGTAATATATGCTCTCTTGTTTGAGGCATAGGACCATCAGCTGCAGAAACAACTAATATTGCTCCATCCATTTGTGCAGCACCTGTAATCATGTTTTTAACATAATCAGCGTGTCCTGGGCAGTCAACGTGAGCATAGTGTCTGTTATCTGTTTCATACTCAACGTGTGCTGTGTTGATTGTAATTCCTCTTGCTTTTTCTTCTGGTGCACTATCGATTGCACTGTAATCTTCGAATTGTGCATATCCTTTTAAGCTTAACCATTTTGTTATAGCTGCTGTTGTTGTAGTTTTACCATGGTCAACATGTCCGATTGTTCCTATGTTAACGTGTGGCTTACTTCTTACAAATTTTTCCTTAGCCATTTTTAAATCCTCCTTAATTTTTATTTATTAATTTTAAACATTAATAACTTATATTGCATACATATTCTATACTATTTTATAGAAAAATGCAAGCTTTTTAGTCTTGTTTCTTTGCTCTTGAAGAAACTATTTGTTCTAAGATAGATTTTGGTACTTCTTCATAATGAGAAGGTTCCATTGAATATGTTCCTCTACCTTGTGTTTTTGAACGAAGGTCAGTTGCATAACCAAACATTTCTGAAAGTGGAATAAATCCTCTTATTACTTGGTTACCACTTCTTGCTTCCATTCCTTCCATTCTACCACGTCTTGAGTTAATATCTCCAATAACATCTCCCATGTATTCTTCTGGAACTGTTATTTCAACTCTCATGATAGGCTCTAATATAACTGATTTTGCTTGCTTACAACCTTCTTTGAAAGCCATAGAAGCAGCAATTTTGAATGCCATTTCTGAAGAGTCAACTTCATGGTAAGAACCATCAACTAAAGTTGCTTTGAAGTCTATAACTGGGTATCCTGCTAGAACACCACTTACAGATGCTTCTCTTAGTCCTTCTTCAATTGGTTTGATGTATTCTTTAGGAACAGCACCACCAACAATTTTGCTCTCAAATTGAACACCTGAACCTGGCTCTAATGGTTCCATTTCAAACCATACATCACCATATTGTCCATGTCCACCTGATTGACGAACAAATTTACCTTGAACTTTAACTTTATTTCTAATAGTTTCTTTGTAAGAAACTTGTGGTTTACCTACTGAACATTCTACTTTGAATTCTCTTTTTAATCTATCTACTATAATGTCTAGGTGTAATTCACCCATACCTGCTATAATAGTTTGACCTGTTTCTTGGTCTGTCCATGTTTTGAATGTTGGATCTTCTTCAGCAAGTTTTGCTAAAGCAACACCCATTTTTTCACTATTAGCCTTATCTTTTGGCTCAATAGCAATATCAATAACTGGCTCTGGGAATTCCATAGACTCTAGGATAACTGGATGATCTAAGTCACAAAGTGTATCACCTGTTGATACATCTTTTAATCCTACTGCTGCCGCAATATCACCTGCATATACTTTTTCAATATCTTGTCTGTGATTTGCATGCATTAATAGAATTCTTCCTATTCTATCCTTTTTATCCTTTGTAGCATTTAATATTGTTGATCCTGTTGTTAATTGTCCAGAGTAAACTCTAAAGAAACATAATTTTCCAACGAATGGATCTGTCATTATTTTAAATGCTAATGCTGAGAATGGTTCTGAATCACTAGTTTTTCTTTCTACTTCATTTCCATCTTCATCAACACCTTTAATAGGTGGAATGTCTAATGGAGATGGTAAAAAGTTAACTATTGCATTTAATAATTCTTGAACACCTTTATTTTTATATGATGAACCGCATGTTACAGGAACTATTGTATTAGCTATTGTTCCTTTTCTTAATGCCATTTTGATTTCGTCTTCAGAAAGTTCTTCACCTTCTAAGTATTTCATCATTAATTCATCATCTTGCTCTGCAGCAGCTTCAACCATTTCTGCTCTGTAGCTTTCTGCATCAGCTTTCATATCTTCAGGAATATCTTTTTCTTCGATATCTTTTCCTAAATCATCTTTATGAATGAAAGCTTTCATTTTAATTAAGTCAACAATTCCTAAGAAATTATCTTCACTACCTATTGGTAATTGAATTGGAACTGGTCTACAACCTAATCTTTCTTTCATTTGATCAACACAAGCATAGAAATCAGCTCCTGTAATATCCATTTTATTTACATAAGCCATTCTAGGTACTTTGTATTTATCTGCTTGTCTCCAAACAGTTTCTGATTGTGGTTGAACTCCACCTTTAGCAGCTAATACTAAAACTGCACCATCAAGAACTCTTAAAGATCTTTCAACCTCAACTGTAAAGTCAACGTGACCTGGAGTATCGATAATGTTAATTCTATTACCTAACCATTGGCATGTTGTAGCAGCTGATGTAATTGTGATACCTCTTTCTTGCTCTTGAGCCATCCAGTCCATAGTTGCTGCACCATCATGAACTTCACCAATTTTGTGTGTTCTACCAGTATAGAAAAGTATTCTTTCTGTAGTAGTAGTTTTACCTGCATCGATGTGAGCCATGATACCTATATTTCTAGTTTTTTCTAAAGGAAATTCTCTTCCGTTTCCGGCCATATATTTTTTCCCCTTTCTGTAAAATTTTTATAATGAAATTTGCACTAATATACTAGTAATAAAATACTTTTATATGTAAACAAATTTCTAGAATTTGTAATGAGCAAAAGCCTTGTTAGCTTCAGCCATTTTGTGCATATCTTCTTTCTTTTTAAATGCTCCACCATTACCTGCTACAGCATCCATTATTTCGTTTGCTAATTTTTCAGACATAGTTTTTTCATTTCTTGTTCTTGCATATTTAACAAGCCATCTTAAACCTAATGTTTGTCTTCTTTCAGGTCTTATTTCTAATGGAACTTGATATGTTGCACCACCAACTCTTCTAGCTTTAACTTCTAGAACTGGCATAACATTGTTTAATGCTTCAGTAAATACTTCTAATGGATCTTTTTCCATTTTTTCTTTAATTATATTGAAAGCATCGTAAACTATTTTTTGTGCAACTGTTTTCTTACCATCAAGCATAACATTGTTAATTAATTTTGTAACAACTTTACTATT
>CALXKR010000071.1 GCA_944388895.1 uncultured Clostridia bacterium
TTTTTCTTTGCTAAGCTCTGTTCTTTCTAAGTCAGATTTTGAAGCTGCCTTTTCTTTATACATTTTTATTTTTTCTTCTTGCTCTTTTGTTGTAATTCTTTCTACTAAAGGATGTTCTGGTGAAAGTACACAGTATGATGCTCCAAATAACGTATCTGGTCTAGTTGTAAATACTGTAAATTTTTCTTCTGTATTTGCAACTTTAAATTCAACTTCTGCACCCACAGATTTTCCTATCCAATTTCTTTGAATTTCTTTTGTAGATTCTGGCCAGTCTAAATCTTCTAGTCCATTTAATAAAGTTTCTGCATATTTAGGAATATCCATTACCCATTGTTTCATATTTTTTCTAACAACAGGATATCCTCCTCTTTCACTTTTTCCATCTATAACTTCATCATTTGAAAGAACTGTACCTAATTCTTCACACCAATTTACTGGCATATCTACTAACTTAGCTAGTCCATCTTCATAAAGCTTTTTAAAAATCCATTGTGTCCATTTATAATAACTTGGGTCACATGTAGAAATTTCTTTGCTCCAGTCAAAAGAAAAACCTAACATTTTTAATTGTCTTTTAAATGTTTGAATATTAGTTTTTGTAAATCCTTCTGGATGATTTCCTGTTTTTATTGCATATTGCTCTGCTGGAAGTCCAAAAGCATCCCACCCCATTGGATGAAGTACATTATATCCTTGCATTCTTTTCATTCTACATATAATGTCTGTAGCTGTATATCCTTCTGGATGACCAACATGAAGTCCTTGTCCTGATGGATATGGGAACATATCTAAAGCATAATATTTTGGTTTAGAAAAATCCCATACATCTGTTTTAAAAGTTTCATGTTCATCCCAATATTTTTGCCACTTAGGTTCTACTTCTTTAAAGTTATACATAATTTCTTTCCTTCCCTTATTTCCGTAAATTTTTATGGTAATATTATACTACAAAATTACTAAAAAATCTATATCTTTTTATTTAATATTTGTTACATAAATGTAATATTATTTTAATATTTTTGTAATATATATTTAGGTTTTATGGTGTATAATAGTTATGAATAAACTTAGGAGAATTATATATGGATACAATTAATTCAGAATTAGAAAAAAATGGAATAAAAATTATATGCCCAATTAGCACATTAAATATAAATGAAATTGCTACTTATGTTGCAAGGCTTTTATGTTCAAAAATGCCTGAACTTAAGCTTAATTATAATGCTGTATTTATGAGCATTTCAAGGTTACCTATGTATATAGCAGAACTTCCTATTGGAGGACCTGATGCTTGTTATTTTTATAAAAATTCATCTATATATTTTAGAAAAGGGCTAACTTTTGATAAAATAAAAAACTTAGCAGTACATGAATCTATTCATCATCTTCAAGAAGTAAAAGATTCTAAAGGTAATTTAAAAAAATTAGGATTATGTACTTACACAAATTTTAAAGCTTTTGGTAGTAGCTTAAATGAAGGAGCTGTTCAACTAATATCTTCTTTTCTTACTGGTGAAAAAACTGATATTGTAAAATATTATGATATAACACTACCAACAGATAGCCCATCATATTATCCTTTAGTATGTAACTTAGTAAAGCAAATAGGTTATGTTTCTAATTTTGCTACTATGTTTGATAGTACTATCTATGCAAATACAGCTTTTTTTGATAAATTTATTGCTGCATGTGGAGAAGATGAAGCATTCAAAATTCAGCAAAATTTAGATGAAATTGTTTTGTTAGAAGAAAAGATTGCTAAATTAAATTTGAAAATTCAAACTGAAGATTTATCTTATAGAAAGTTCAAGAATACCACTGATAAAATAAATAACTATAAATCTAAAATAAGAAAAATGTTTATTTCTACTCAGAACTTAATTATTACATCTTTCTTTGATAAAGAAACTAATAATTTGCTTTCTATAACAAGAATTGAAGAATACAGAAAATATTTATATAGTTTTAAAAATTTAATTGGATCAACTGATGGATATACTTTCTTTAATGATTATTATATAAATAAAATGAATGAATTAGATGCAAGATATGAGGCACTAGTTAATAATAATGCTTTAGCTCTTGTTAAACGTTCAAAAACAAGTATTTTCTTTAATTCTATTAAAAAATTATTTGTTGGAAATGCCAGAGAATATAGTCATGATAATAATATTAAATAAAAAAGATTTGGGCCATCCCAAATCTTTTTTATTTTAGTTTTTCAATTATTTTAAAAGCTGCCCTTCTTCCTGAACTTGCAGCCCAGGCTACAGTTGCTTTTTCTCCTACAATATCTCCACCAGCATATACTTTATCAATTGAAGTTTTCATATTTTCATCTATATTAATATATCCCCATTTATTTTTTTCAAATTGGTTAATTGTTTTTTCTTCTGGTTTTGAACCTACTGCCATTATTACATAGTCAATATACATATAGTAATTACTGCCTTCAATATTTACTGGTGAAAGTCTATTTTCACCATCTTTTTGAACGAGCTTTGTTTTTATACATTCTATTTTTTCTACTTTATCTTTGCCACAAATTTTAATAATATTATTTTGAAATAAAAATTCTATTCCTTCTTCTTTTGCATCTTTTATTTCTTTTTCTTCTGCTGGCATTTGTTCTTCTGCTCTTCTATATATAACATATACATTCTTAGCACCAAGTTTTTTTACTGTTCTTGCAGTATCCATTGCTACATTTCCACCGCCAATAACAGCAACTTTTTTATTTAAATAACTAGGATGATTATTATTTTCTAGAAGTTCATTTCCTCCAAATACACCAATTAAATTTTCTCCTTCTATGTCCATTTTTGAAGATACATTTGCGCCTATTCCTATAAATATGGCATCATATTCTTTTTGCAAATTATCTAAGTATAAGTTTTTGCCTAATTCCATATTATATTTTGCTTTAACACCCATACTTAATATTACATTTATTGTCTTGCTTAAAATGCTTTTTTCTAGTCTAAATTTTGGAATTCCGTGTGATAAAATTCCTCCAAGCTCATGACTTTTTTCAAATATAGTAACATCTGCTCCGCTTCTAGCTAAAAAATATGCACAGGTAAGTCCTGCTGGTCCGCTTCCTATTACTGCTACTTTTTTTCCTTGTAGTTCCGTAGTTTTTTCTATATTCTTATACCATTCGTTTTTTATTGCTTCGTCAAATACATAAGCTTCTATTTCTCCAATTTGTACTGGTTCTCCTTTAATTCCTCTTATGCAACTGCCCTCACATTGCTTCATATGTGGACAAATTCTACCACAAATACTTCCTAATACAGTAGTTTTAGAAAGAACCCTATATGCTTCTTCTATTTTTCCTTCTTTTACATTTTTAATAAATGTCGGTATATCATTATTTAAAGGGCAACCTTTGTTGCTACATGGTTTTACAGGACAATTTAAGCAATACTCAGTATATTTTTGTATTGTATCATTAATCATTTTTTAGTTTCCTTTCTAGGCTATTATATATATGTTTATATAATATATTGTGCATCTTTTATTGTCAATAATTTTGACCATGCATTCTTTTATATACTTGTAAAAAACATTGTACTATAATTAATACAATGTTTTACAATATTTCTAGGATTTTTATAATGTAATTCTTCTACTACAATTCTTTTTCCTTTATATGCTACTTTTTTATCTAATAATTCATAATCTATTTTTTGATAATATTTGTTTTCCATTTTTCTTCTCTTTCTTTATTTTAACTATTTTTTATTTCTGAATATCTTGTTACGACTTCTTTTAAATCCTTCCAAAATTCTATCTTTTTATCTTCATCACGCAATAATGCTGCTGGATGCCAAGTAGGCATATACAAAATACCTTTTTTTTCAATCCACTTTCCTCTACTTGCAGTTATTGAATATTCTTTTCCTAATATGTTTTTAAGGGCTGTACTACCCAGTAAAACTATTATTTTAGGATTTACTAAAATAACCTGATTTCTTAAATAATTTAAACAAGCTTTTGCCTCATCATCTTCTGGTACTCTATTTTGAGGAGGTCTACATTTTACAATATTAGTTATATATATTTCATCTCTAACAATTCCTACTCCTTCAAAAGCTTTATTCATTAGTTGCCCTGCTTTTCCTACAAAAGGATTTCCTTGTTTATCTTCATCTGCTCCAGGGCCTTCTCCTATCATCATAATATCTGCGTTTTTATTGCCACATCCAAACACAATATTTGTTCTAGTAGTACATAATTTACATTTTTTGCAGTCTTCTATGCTATTTTCTAATTCTTCCCAATTTGATTCCATATTTATTCCTTCTTCTATTTCATTTTAATCTTCTAAATATTTTTCTACTATTTTTATATAATTATTTTTTATTTCTGCTTCTACACCAATTGGTATTGTCATTTTTCTTTCTGTATGTCCAAAATTATTTGTTTTAATTATTGGAATATTTAGGTTTAAATCTTCTATTGTATCAATTAATATCTTTTCAATAGAATAGTCTCCATCGTAATTTCCAAGCCAAATTCCACTTACTTGATTAAAAACTTTCTTTTGCTTTAACTTATATAAATAATTACTTACCATTGCTGAAGGAGATTCATATGCAAGTTCTTCTAAAAATAGAATTTTGCCATTAAAATCTAATTCATCAACTAAACTTGTTGTAAGAGATAAATTTCCTCCTATTAGCTTTCCTTTTGCTTCTCCATCATGTATACACATTACTTCATCATCTTCACATAAAAGATTCATACTTCCATTTTCAAAATGATTTATCATTTCATCAAATGAATAGCTTGTTTCCCATGAATTAAGTGACTTTAAATTAGGACCTATAAAACAACTATTTCCTGTTTTAGCTTGAATATAATTTATGTATGAAGTTGCATCACTATATCCACATAGTATTTTATTATTTGCTTTTATTAAATTTAAATTTAAATATTCAAATACACTGTTAGAATTAAATCCACCTTTAATAGAAAATATTGCTTTAACTTTTTCATTTAAATACATTTCATGAATATCTTCAGCTTTTTCTTTAGCGGTAGCACCATATCCTGTTGTATTTTTGTATGCATTTTTAGCAAATATAATATTATATCCCTTATCTTCTAATAATTTTATGGATTCTTCAATATCTTTTCTATCCTCTTCATCTATGCAATTTGATGGAGATATTAATCCTATATAATCACCTTTTTTTAATTTTTTTGCTTTCATATATATCAATCCTTTTCATCATTTTAAAAACATAATTCCTGTATTTGCTTCATAATTTATACCTTCTGCTCTTCTTGAGTGAAATTTATCACTATTACACATAGTGCACAATTCAGAATCAAATATATTTTCTTCTAATATCCCTATATCTTTTAGTAAAATTTTATTGATCAATGTAGTATCTATAGAATATTGCCTTCCTTTTTCATTAAATTTATCTGTAATTTCTATTATATTATACTTATTAATAAAATCCTTAAAAAGTTCTTCAAAAATATTTTTACAATCATCATTTACTAAAAAATGATCTTTTCTAATACATGGACCAATAAAACACAAAATATTTTTTGGTTTGCAATCATACACATCAATTAAAGTCTGAACTGCTTTTAATCCTATTTTTTTTGTTGTACCAACCCAACCTGAATGAACATTAGCAATAACATTTTGAATAGGATCATAAAAAAATAAAGGTGTGCAATCTGCAAAAGTAGTTGCAAGTGGTATATTTTTAATATCTGTTATAAGTCCATCAACATCAATAAGATTTGTTTTTGAAACGTTTTTTATACATTTTAAGCAATCTGTATGAGTCTGTTTAGGAAGAACTATATCTAAGCTATTTATATTTAAATACTTAGATACTTTTATGAATTTTGTTTTCCTTACGTCAATATCATCTTCAAATTTAAATCCATTTCCATAAGTATTGAAAGTAAATACTAGTTCAACTTTGTCTTCAAATTCTTTTAATTTATTAAATTTTAAAACTCGTACTTCACCATTATCTTCAATATAGTAATTAGTCATTTTAACTCCTTTTTTATGGTATTAATTTTATATCATTTTATGCTAAAAGTCAAAAAAATAAGCATATATAATATAAATTATTTTACATTATATATACTTATTTATAAAATAAAAAAAATCTGGCAACAACCTATTTTCCAGGCAAGGTAACTCGCGAGTATCTTCGGCACATTAGAGCTTGACTTCCGTGTT
>CALXKR010000072.1 GCA_944388895.1 uncultured Clostridia bacterium
CCTTTTGCTAAACTTATGGGATTAGATGGATATATTTTAACTGCTTTTATACTTGGCCTTCCAGCTAATGAAATTGTCCTTCCAATTATTCTTATGTGTTATATGCAAGCTGGAAGTTTAGTGGATATGAGCAGTATTAGCAGTATATTTGAAATACTTTCTGCCAATGGTTGGACTATTGTAACAGCAATTAATGTTATGATATTTTCACTTATGCATTTTCCTTGTGCAACAACACTTCTTACAATAAAAAAAGAAACTAAAAGCTGGAAATGGACTTTACTTTCATTTGCTATTCCAACTGTTATAGGAATTATTTTATGTATGGTGGTTAATTTAGTATATGTGCTAATAAGTTTTTAAGACTCGCAAAAAAGCGAGTCTTAATTTATATGTTGCAAAATTAATAATTAATTATGTATCAAAATATTATAAATTTGTATTTATAATACAAAAAGGAAATTATTCTATAATCTATCTAATATAAAATAATTTTATTTTAAAACTGTGCTTATATTTATTTTGGAGTTACTAGTAAATCTTCTGTTCCAATGTTATTTGCTTCATACTGTATATCAATAGCTCCTCCTATTGTATCTAATTCTTTAATTTTATTCCAATCATTAATACTGTTGCTTGTAACTGTAACTTTTATATTGTTTTTATCCTCCATCAAAGAAGATGAGGTAACAAATGGTAATTCTTTGTTTTGCATTTTTTTACTTATTTTATTTTGTAATTTTATTAAGTATTCATAGGTATATTCAGCTTTTTTAAATATTGTTTTACTTTCTGTTATTCCTAAAACATTACATATTTGTTTTCTATTTTCTAAATTATCTTCATAAAGTAATATTACATTGTTTCCGTTATTATCAATATATTTTCCTGAATAATAAGTTGGATAATTTGTAGTAGATATTTCTGTTGCTTCTTCGTTTATATTAATATCTTTTTCTTCCATTTCTTTATTTACATTTGTAACATTGTTAATTAATGATTCTAGTAAATCCACTAATTGTTCTTCTGTAATTCCTGTTGTTTCAATATCGAAATAAATATCTTTATATTTAAAAGTTACAATATACATTTCTTTCCATTGTGATATTTTTAATTCTACATTGCCTATTTTTGAAATTTTGTCCCCTCCTAAAATAGAATAATCTCTTATAGGTGGCTCAATTTTTGAAAATGATATTTTAATATTGCTCAGGTCATCTTTTCTATAATTAAATATATAGTCGTGCAATACACTGTACTCTGCATCTTCTGTATTTTCTCTAGTGTAAAGAGTATAACTATTTTCAAACTCATATTCTTCTGGTATTATTAAATTTCCCATAAACATAAGTTCTTTTGGTAATTGTTCTAGTTTAATAGCATTTGCATCAATCTTCACATCAGCATCTAAACTTGCCATTGCCATATCTTTTAGTATATTTATTTTTAATTCAATATCTAAACTTTCTTCTTTGTTTATATTTTCTTCTGTTTTTCCAATTTCTAAAGTATTGCCTTGAAGTAAATTATTATTTAATTTACTTGTTCCTACAAATATTCCTACTCCTAATATAAATAAGGCACATACAGAGGAAATCGCATAAACTATTTTTTTATTTTTATTAGTTTTCATACCAAACTCCTTTCTGATGTTTGATATAGCTATTTCTTCTTTTATGTTTTTTCTTATTTTTTCTTTTAGCTCTTTATTTTCCATAGCCATAACCTCCATCTTCTAAATTTTTTCTTATTTTCTTTTTAACTCTATGAAGAATAACTTTTACTTTTCCAACAGTACAATTTAAGTGTTTTGCAATCTCTTTCGTTGATTTTGCTTCAAAATAAAACATTATAAATGCCTTATATTCTTCGTTTTTTAAGTTTTTTAATGTATTCTTTATTATTGTGTTCTGCTCTTTTTCTTCTGCTTGTTTTTCAAGATTACTGTTATCTATAATTTTTTCTTCGTATTCAGATATTGAAAAATTTATTTCATTCTTTCTGTACTTGTTTTTAATAATATTTTTAGCAATACCTGATAGATAAGCTTTTATATCTATTGTATCAGAAAGCATTCTACTATTCTTCCATAATGCAATAAATACATCAGAAACTATTTCTTCTATATCTTCATCTGTTAAGCATATACTAACTCCATTTTTTACAATTATATAGACATATCCATAGAAATTATCTAATAGTTTGTCTATATCTACTTTGTCATTTAATAGATAATCTTTTAAAATTTCTTTTTTCAATTTAGATCTAAATCTCCTTTTATTTTAGTTAACTTTCATATACATAGTAACATTTTTTTTTTAAAGGTTACAACTTTTTTTAAAATTTTAAAAAAAAGAATAGAGACTAATATCTCTATTCTTCAATATTTAAACATAAATTGTAAGTTGTATAAATGATTTATAGTTCAATTCTTTATATATTCATTTTAATGTTTGACAAATAAATTATAAATATGTATAATAATTATAGGAAATGAAGCCACAAGAATGTGTGCTACCTATATATATGATAAACACCACATAGCTCGGCAAAGCATAATGTGGTGTTTTTTTATTTGCACAAAATAATAACTAATGTTATGATTAAGGCAAATGCTATGATAGAAATACCTGCTACCCCTAAGAATAGTAGAAATATTATTTGTAATAATAAACTTTCCATAGCACCACCTCCATTCTCACAGTAAAACTGTGTATGTAAAGTGGTAGCATCCACACTGCTTGTTTCATTTCCTATGCAAACGATTTTACATCATTATTATGGTTTTGTCTAGAAATTTCATTAAATTTACAAATATATTTTTAACTTATAATACAACTTACTATTTTTTCTTACATATATTCTTGCATTCTTATATTGTTTTCGACTTCTTCATTATATACTTTTTTCATTCTTTCTCTGTTCATTTTATTATATACTCTGTCTTTTAATTCTTTTACACTTGTTTTAGAAATTTCATTTAAAGGATATTCTGGTTCTAATATTGTTAAAGTGATAAATGGTTTCTTTCTTATAAATCTTCTTATATCATCTACTTCTCTATAAGTAAAAAGTATTGGAACTATTGCACAATCAATCATATTTATATGGTTTGCAACTGTAATATACTCATCTCCTACTTTGGATAAGTTTTCTCTTCCTTCTATATTTTTCTTTTCCATAATCCCCTATCTCTTCTTTAAACATTTCTTCCATTAATTTTATACTATTCTCTATTCTAAATTTATTTGCAAATTCTGCATATTTTTTTCTTTTTTCTTCTAAATGTTTTGGATTATCTAAATAATAATCTATCTTTTTAGCTAAATCTTCACTATTTCCATGTTCAAATAAGCTTTCTTCGTCCATTGCAAATTGAACTGTTGCAGATTCACTACTATTTGATATTATAGGAACATTTCCAGAGGCTATTGCTTCTAAACATGAAATTGCTTCAATTTCAGCATCTGCTGAGTGCACATAAATATCTGTATATGATAATACATCTATTAGTTCTTCTTTAGTTAAAAATTTCATTATTGGAGGATTCTTTAAACTTTTAGAAAGTTCTACATATTCTTTGTATATTTGGCCTTTTCCTCCTAATATTAGCTGAATTTTATCACTATATTTTGATTTTTTAACCGCTTCTATAAGAACATGAAGTTTTGCAGTATACCCATGCTCTTTTAGCTGATTTCCAATAAAATTACTTGGACAATGAATATGTCTAAATTTATTGTAATAAGATCTAAAATATGTATATATTTTATCATTTATTTTATGATTTATTGTAGTTCCATTACTTAGGTTATCATATTGGTCAATTACTATTAATATTTTCATTCAGTTACTTCTCCAATTAAATCATATTCTTTTTTTCCTATTATTTTGCAATTCACAAAAGAATTAATTTTTGCATTTCCTTTTAAGTATATTACTCCATCAATGTCTGGTACATCCATGTAGCTTCTACCAATTCCATTTTCTTCGACTAAAACTTTCAATGTTTTTCCTAGATGCTTTTCCATATTTTCTTCTGAAATTGTTTGTTGAAGTTTCATTATTTTGTTATATCTTTTCTTTTTTGTCATTGGATGAACTTGATTTTCCATTTTATAGGCAACTGTTCCTTCTTCTTTTGAATATGTAAAGCAACCTAATTTATCTAATTTTGCCCATTTAACAAATTCATACATTTCATTAAAGTCTTCCTCAGTTTCTCCTGGAAAGCCTACCATTAATGTGCTTCTTATAATTACATTTGGAATTTCACCTCTAAGTTTTGTTATTAAATTTTTAATACTTTCTCCAGTACTTTTTCTATTCATTTTTTTAAGCATATTGTCTGATATATGTTGCATAGGAATATCAAAATATTTGCAAATTTTATCATTGTTTTTAACTTCTTCAATAAGTTCATCTGTAATTGTTTCTGGATATGCATATAAAAATCTAATCCATTCTATTCCTTCAATTTTACTAATTTCATGAAGTAGTTCAGCTAGCCTTGGTTTTCCATAAATATCTACTCCATATTTTGTAGTATCTTGAGCTATTACAATTAATTCTTTATAGCCTTGTTTAGCTAACATTTTAGCTTCATCTAGTACATCTTCAATTTTTCTACTAGTGAATCTTCCTCTGATGTATGGAATTGCACAAAATGTGCAAAAGTTATTGCATCCTTCTGCAATCCTTAGATATGCATAATTTTTTCCGGTTGATATTACTCTATTCAAAAAGTCTAAGCTTCCTTGTTTTTCTTTGCTATTAATTACTTTATCTATTTGGTTCCAAATAGTATCATATTCACTAAATTTAACAAACAAATCCACTTCTGGAAGTGCTTTTATTAAATCTTCTTTATATCTTTCTACTAAACAGCCTGTAACAATTAAATACTTGCAATTTTCTTCTTTGTACTTTGCCATTTCTAGTATAGTGTTTATTGCTTCTTCCTTGGCAGGTTCAATAAAACCACATGTATTTATTACAATAATTTCCGCTTCTTCTGGGTTATTTACTATTTCGTATTTATTCTTTTTAAATAATCCTATCATCATTTCTGTATCTACTAAATTTTTACTACATCCAAGTGATACAAATCCTACTTTCATTTTTTATTTCCTTTCCTTACTTTTTAATAATACTATTAAGTTTGTCTATTCCTCTAACTAACTTTTCATAAGTTTTTTTATCTAAATTGCTACCTTCTTTTCCGTAATTTGCAATTTCATTTTTCATATCTAAAAGTTTGTATCTATTTTGTTTATATTTAGATCCATAATCATTCATAAAAATAGGTACATAATCCGCTTTATATAAAGACATTTTATTATTTTCAGCATCATAGTATAAAGCAATATTTAATATTAGTTCTAAATTGGCATTTTCACTTTTAAAATCTGAAGTAAAGTCTCCTAAAGAATATGCAACTAAGCAATCTTCTCCTTCGCTATTTTTTATAATTTCCATTGGCTGAATAGCTGATGGGTGAGCACCAATAATTAAATCTGCTCCATTATCTACTAAAAATTTAGCTTGCTCTTTTTGAGTACTATTTACATTGTTTGAATATATGTCTCCCCAGTGCATAAGAACAATAGAGTAATTAGCATTTTCTTCAGCATACTGCAAATCTTGTTTTACAATTTCTTCATTATATATGTTAACACCATCTTTTTGGTTATCATATGTGTAAGTAAGAAAAGCAATTTTAGCTCCTCTTTCCTCTTTTATTAATACTCTATCTTTAGCTTCCTCTGCATAAGTTCCTATTGTTTCTATTCCAATGGAATTTAAATATTCTTTTGTACTATTTAGTCCTTCCATACCATTGTCCATTGCATGATTATGTGCTAAAGTAACAATTTCCATTCCATTTTCTCTTATTGCATTGGCAAATGGTTTAGTTTCTTCTGTAATATCTGTTTCATAAGTTCCAATAACAATATTAGAATCAGAAAAATATTTAGTAATATCACTAAACAAATCTCCATAAAGCCCTTGCTCATTTGCGCCATAATTTTTTAAATTATTTCCTAATAATATATCGCCAACAGCTGAAATTCTAACAATAGAATCAGATTTAAAATTATTAAAATCATTTAACTCAGCTTCTACTGACATGTAAACTTCTTCTACATATTCCGCTATTCTTTGTTGTTCTTCAGCAATTTTCTT
>CALXKR010000073.1 GCA_944388895.1 uncultured Clostridia bacterium
TAACTTCATTATTATCTTTATCAACTTTTATTACTTTAATTTGTCCTTTTTTCAACTCATTTTCAAAAGTAATATCTGTGATTTGGTCTTCTGTTAATGTAACTGTTTGAGGTGTTTCGTTTAATACATAATTAGATAATGTCTTTGATTCAACAACTGTATATTTTTTGTCTATTCTTAATCTTTTACTTGTTGCCTCTCCATTTTCGTCTGTTATTAAAGTATCTACCAAGTTATTATCTTCATCATATACTTTAAATTCAACTCCCTCTAGCTTAACTTCATTATTATCTTTATCAACTTTTATTACTTTAATTTGTCCTTTTTTCAACTCATTTTCAAAAGTAATATCTTTAATTTGGTCTTCTGTTAATGTAACTGTTTGAGGTGTTTCATTTAATACATAATTAGATAATGTTTCCTTTTCAACGATTGTTAATTTAGAAAAATCTCTTATTGGGTATCTTGATGTGAGAGCCTCTCCGTTTTTATCTGTAGTTATTGTTTCTAAAACATTTCCTTTTTCATCTAAAACATCAAATTTTACTCCCTCTAGCTTAACTTCATTATTATCTTTATCAACCTTTATTACTCTAATTTGACCTTTTTTCAATTCATTTTCTATGGTATTTTCTTCAGTTGTATTCCATTTTACTTCAACTGTTGTGTCTTCTGCTAGGTTATACCATTTTCCTGTATTTTTTTCAATTAGTTTATAACTTCCAGTTCTTAAATTATTTATCGTAATTTCTCCATCAACATTTGTAGTATATGTTCCTATAACTCTTTTAAACTCTTCTGAATATAAGTCAAATTGTACATTTCCTAAGGCAATTTTATGATTATCTTTATCAACTTTATATATTTTTAAATTGCCTTTTTTATGTTCATTGGTTATATTTTGTGTAGAAGTTTTATTATATTCTACATTTACATCAAATGTAGCTTTGTTTATAACATAATTCTCATTAGTATCTATTTCTACCAATTTATAATTATCTTGATATAATCCACTAAATGTAGCTATTCCTTCAGCATTTGTAGTCGCATTTGCTACAACTGTTCCATCTACTTTTTGCAATTGAAATGTAACTCCCTCAATTGGTTGAGAAGTTTCACTATCTGTTTTATTTATTTGTATTCTTCCTGTGTTAGTATTTATATTCATATCAGCTCTACCAACAGAATCTCCAAATGGATCAAATGTAACTAAATAGTCTTGAGTTCCGTGGTATAGTTGTTTTTCCATAAAATACTGGATAAGTTTTACATTTTGCTTTGACATTTATTACACAATTTATATCACTATTTAATTTATCCTTTGGGATTTGAACTTTGAAACTCTCATTTCCTCCAAAAGTATTTTTCTCATTACCTGATAAATCAGTTATTTTACTTCCCTCTGGTAAACCTGCTGTATTTGTTATTGTATATTGTGATGTTTCAACTGGAGCATTTATTCTATAATTTTGTGAATAAAAATTGCCATCTTCATAAAATCCATCTACTTTATTAACTTCGACATCAGTATTCGCTGGTGTTTGAGAGCCATTTCTACCTATATCAACTAATCTCACTATTGCATTCTTTATTGCTACTCCTCTAGCATCTCCTCCATTATAGTAAGTATTTGCATCTGTTCCATATATTATTGAATAAATTGCTTGTTTTGTTGCAACAAAAGCATCATATTTGTCAGCTACTCCCATTGCTTCAGGTGTTTGATATGGGTATCCATTTATAGCCACCCTCCATAATCTCACATCATCAATTAATGATGATATATCTACTGAATAATCAGGAGTTCCTTCACTTCCAACTCCGTGGCAAATCTCTATTTAAACAATATGCAGGATATTGATTTCCTCCCTCTTCATAATAGACATAACTTGTTTTAACATAACTCCACCTATTTGCCTGACTATTCCAAAATTGTAAATGATATCCACAATCTCCTCCATTTTTTATAAAAGCTGATTGAATTTCGGTTTGTGCATTTACCACATTAGTAATTATATTAATAAACATTGTAGTTAATATTAAAATTAACATTATAATTGCTATACTTTTTTTTGTTTTTACTTTCATTTTTAAATATCCTCCTTTTTATTAAAATAAAAAAGACACCATTCAGTGCCTTTTTATTAGTTATAATATATAACATTCTGTCATAATTATATTTCCATTTACAATATAGTCTTCAGCATATATTTTTATAGTACCAAAAGAATATTTTATGTTATTTATTACTCTAATTTCACTATATGTAAATTGATTTGTCAAATTTTTAATCGAACTATCTATAACTATTTCATAACCATATTTTTTCATATCTTCAGTAGCATTGTTTTCAATAGTTTGTTTTATTTTTAAAATCATAATATCATTTCTTTTATATTCTTCTTTTTTCGTTTGAGTATTTATATTTTTATCCTTTGATGTATCTACTATTATTTCTTCTTTTTTATCTTGAGTATCTTTATTTTCAATTATTATTTCACTTTTACTATTTTCTTGTGTAATATTAGTTTTGGTCTCTTCTTTTAACTTGTCATTTCTTTTTACATTTGAGGCAGATTCTTTTTTTTCGCTGATTGCTTTACTTTCATTTGAATTATTATCTTTTTGGCAATCATCTTCTACTTTTGATACCATTTCATTTTCTTTTTCTTCTATAATATTTTGTTTTATTATATCTTTATCTACTTTACTTTCTTCTTGAATAATAATATTTTGACTATATTTCTTTTCTTCTTCTATTCTTTTTGAATTTTGTATAGTAGTAATCATTGCTAATAATCCTAATATTAAAACTATTATTACAAATAAAACTATTTTTTTCATAATTAAATCATCTCCTTATGATTTAATTATACAACTAAAAAAATAAAAAGGCGAACCCAGTATATTTTATTGCCCATAATTCATATTTTCATAGTTTTCAACAGCTTGAACACAAAGTCTTTTTGAACTTTGCCCTGAGACACAAGTTATTAATGTAATCTTATTTTCTTCTGTACTTTCCAAATATGAAAAGTCGGTTTCATCAATAATATTTTTGGTTTCAACAATATATCTTTTCACACCATATTGAGTTTCATAAAATATTTCACTACCAACTTTTATATTTTTCAGATTTTTAAAATATTCCCCCTTTCCTCCTGAATTATGAGAAGCTAATCCAACATTTCCATTATAAATACTTGTACTTTTAAAATGTCCTATTGCATCAGATAAAATTGTAAGTTCTGTCCCTTCTTTTATTGGTGCATTTTTAAGTAATATATCTGGAATTGTTAGTTTACCTATAACATCAGCTTCATTTATAATTGAATTTTCTATATTATCTATATCAGTTTCTTCTAGCTCTTCATTATCTCCAACAATAATATTTTCTGCTTCTTGATTTGCTTTATAAATCTGATATTTATAGATGGCAAATATAGATAATATAATCATCAAAAAAGCTACTAAACAAATTAGTAGCCAAAATTTAATATCTTTATTCATTTAAATGTCCTCCTATATTCTTATTTCAAAATCAAATTTATCATTAATTGTATGAATAATTTGTTTTACTATATTTTTTTCTTTTGAAACAATAATAGTTTTATCTTTATACTTTCGAGTTAAAGCTTTTGATAATTCAATTCTATATTTATTAGTAACTTCTTTATTTCTAAATCTATCTAATTTTATTTTACCTTTTAATACTAAAGCTTTTCCTACATATACCCATTTGCCATTTTGATAGTTATAAATTTTTACATTTTTCATAAATAAAAATAAAGCACCTAAAAATATTATGATTCCTGATGTGCCTCCTAATACAGGTATAACATCATTATCTTTCTCTTTTAATTCTTGGGGTTCTTCTGTTTTTTTCACTTCCTTGTATGATATTGTAATCTTTAAAGGTTTTAAAACATTTTTCTCTGCCACTCCTGTATATTTTGCAGTAATTGTATATGTATTAGGTCTATATATCCTTTCCGTTGTTGCATAATAACAAATAGCTTTATACTCTGCTCCAACAGTTGCGTCTCCAATTTTTTTAGTTGCTGTTTCATCCCACTTTGTGCTTAATAAATCTAATGTTTTACCTTCATATGTTATTTGTTTTGGAACATAATCTAAATCGTTTTTGGGCAATTCTGTATATTCAACTGTTTTATCTATTAATCTGTCATAATAACCATTATTATGAGTTTTTATATTAATAGTGTTCTCGTCTAATATATATGTTCCAATAAAACCATCTTCATTATACTCTATTGACTTTCCGAGTGTTTCTATAATCTTTTCTCTATTATTTGTATTTATTACACAAGTTTTAGTTGTATTAATCTCTCTCGATTCTATGGTATCTTGATTTTCAATTTTAGTATCTGCATAGATGTATTTTATATTGTCAATTGTAATTTCTTGTTCTATATTTTTAATAAAATCTTTTTCTTCTGCTTGTTCTACACTATAAACTTTATCAATATAATTAATTCCATCTTTTGAATATACTACATTCTCATTTGTAGATGCAAAACATTGATTTGCAACATTTAATAAAATTAAATTACACAATACTACTAATATTTTTTTACTAAATTTCATTTTTTCCTCCTAAAAATTAAATTTATCAAAATTGTTTACAATGTAAGTTGCTCCAATCGAACTTAAAACAATTATTGATATATAAAATAATATCTTTAATAATTTTAGTATTAACTCAACGAAAAAAGATAATAGCTTTATAAATGTGTTCTCATTTTTAACTATTATCTTTTCACCATATTGATTTTTAATTTTTTCTGTTTTAACAAATTCTTTTAATTGTTTAGGCATTTTTTTCATTTTTTGCCTCCTAATATTCTACTAAATATTCCTTTTTTCTTTTCAACAACTACTAATTTGCTTGATTTTTCCGCTATGTAATCTTTAAAAATTTCGTGATAAGTATCAACATTTACATCAGCAGAAAATGGATCAGGAGTATATTCTGAAAAGAATGTGTTGTTATAATAATCCTTCCATTCTTTTTTTATATCTTCTGAACAAAAATTAAATATATGATTTATTTCTGTGCTTTCTTCAAACTTTGAAAGTATCGGAATTGTCTTTGGCATTTCCCAATATTTAAGACCACCTACAAGTATTTTTATATCTTTTGAAATAAAATTATCAATATTGTTATCATTAAGTACACCTAAATCATAAATATAAAAGTCATAGCCATAATTCATTGCCTCTATGGTACTATTTTTAGAATATAAATCTATTCCTCTATATACAATCATATTGTCCGATTTTCTTATTGCTCTCTCTTTATCAACTTCAATGTTATCAATTTCATCCCTGCCACATATATAACAGGCTCTCATACCAAGAGAGTTAAAGAATTGTGCAATTAATAAACATTGTGTTGTTACACCTATATGTTTTTCAGTTCCGACAATACCTATGCTAACATATTGTTTTAAAGTTTTATACTCTCTTTTTATAACAACTGTGTCTTTTCCTATTTGTGCAATTTCTCCTCTAAATCTTATAGAATCTTTATAATTATTACCATTTTTATTTAAGCATTGCTTAAATTGTAATTTTTGTGTTTCATAATCTGTGCCAGTTACAAAATTATATATTCCTTCATTAAACAATTTAGCAAGTAATGAATTTCCTTCTTTATATCCTAATGCCAATATTATTATCTTTATTTCATACATAGTTTTAATTGCAACTACAGCATTTATAATATCATCCTCTTTTTCTTTTGTTGAGTTTATATCAATTATTATTGTGTCATAACTACTTAATGATTTTAAATCCTGCACTGCAAATTTATATAAACTATCTATTCCATTTAGCACTTGTGGTAGTCCTAAACCATATTCTTTACATACATCATATATTAAATTTTCATTAGTTTTAGTAATTGCTAAAATCATTTTTATCAACTCCCTTCAATAAAAAAGATTACCTTTTTTGGTAATCTTTTTTATAATTTTATAAATTAATTTCTTTCTATTTAT
>CALXKR010000074.1 GCA_944388895.1 uncultured Clostridia bacterium
CTCCCCCATAGTAATTAATATGCAATAATAATATAACTTATATCTTATAAAGTCAAGAATGATTGGTCAATTTTTTAATTCGCCCAATGGGTGCCCAATGGGGACGTCCATTTTTGGGCGAAATAGAGCAACAATTGAATTTATAACTTTAAACCCAAAGATTCTTTTCTATAAAAAAAGTGTAATCCCGATAGAATTAGGTAACAAAAGACAAAAAATTCGCCCAAAAAGGGGCGTCCCCTATGGGCGATTTTTTGATTAAGGAACGTCCCTAATCAAAAATTCATAATTATTGTAATTCAACTGTTGCACCTGCTTCAGCAAATTTAGCTTTCATAGCTTCTGCATCTTCTTTAGCAACGTTTTCTTTTAATGTTTTAGGAGCTCCATCAACTAAATCTTTAGCTTCTTTTAATCCTAATCCTGTAACGTCTCTAACAACTTTTATAACTTGGATTTTGTTTGATCCAACATCTTTAAGTACTACATTGAAAGCACTCTTTTCTTCAGCAGCTGCTCCTGCTGCTCCTGCTGCTGGTGCTGCAACTGCTGCTGCAGATACACCATATTTTTCTTCTATACTTTTTACTAATTCTGCTAACTCAACTACTGTTAAGCTATCGATTGATTCTAATAATTCATCAACTTTTGCCATTTTAAATTCCTCCTTATTATTTTTATTTTTTGTGAATTTGGCTTTTCACATTTTTAATAATTTTTTATATTTAATTTATTTTGCTTATTCAGCTGTTGCTTCGGCAGCTACTTCTACCTTAGCTTCTTCTGCTTTAGGAGAGTCTCCTTCAGCTTCTTTTTTTGCTTTTACTTGATCAAGCGCAACTGCAAGTTTTGAAATAGTTCCAAGTAAGCTTCCAGCAAGCTTTGCAAGTAATTCTTCTCTTGATGGTAATTGTGCTAAAGTCATTAATTCTTCTACACTTTTTACTTCTCCATCAATCATTCCACCTTTAATTTTGTAATTTTCATGTTCTTTTGTGAACTTGTAAATTGCTTTTAAAGGTTGTAAGTAATCTTCTTTTGAAGATACGATTGCTGTTGGTCCTTCTAATACATTATCAAGTCCAGATTCATTATTTGCTTCTAAGGCTCTTTTTATTATGTTATTTTTCATAACACTTATTTCACCATTAACTTCTCTAATGTCTTTTCTTAATTTTGTATCATCAGCAACAGTTGTTCCTCTGTAATCTACTAATAGAATTAGTTTTGCACCTTTTATATGTTCAGCTAATTCATTAACTTTTGATTCTTTCATTGCTATAACATTTTTATTTGCCATTTAGTATTCACCTCCTAAAATTTATTGCTTATGCAAAAATTCAACCTATATAGCCATCGAGGCTAATAGGTTGAAAATCTCCTAATTAACCTCGGTAGGACTTATTTTATGCCTACTGTCTTTGGCTATTATAAATTATTTTTGGTCTATATACAAACCAGGTCCCATTGTTGGAGCTATAGATACACTCTTAATGTATTGTCCTTTAGCTGCAGCTGGTTTAGCTTTTATAATTGCAGCCATAATTACATCATAGTTTTCTAATAGCTTATCTGCACCAAATGAAACTTTACCAAATCCTAAGTGAATAATGTTATTTTTGTCTAATCTGTATTCAACTTTACCTGATTTAATTTCATTGATAGCTTTTGTAACATCCATTGTTACTGTTCCAGATTTAGGGTTTGGCATTAATCCTTTTGGTCCTAATACTTTACCTAATCTTCCTACAACACCCATCATATCTGGTGTTGCAACTACAACATCATATTCAAACCAGTTTTCTTTTTGAATTTTTGGTATTAACTCTTCTCCACCTACAAAGTCAGCTCCTGCTGCTTTTGCTTCGTCAGCTTTAGGTCCTTTTGCGAATACTAAAACTCTTTGAGTTTTACCTGTTCCATTTGGAAGAACTACTGTTCCTCTTACTTGTTGATCTGCGTGTTTTGAATCAACACCTAATTTAACATGTAATTCAACAGTTTGGTCAAATTTTGTTTTAGGCATTTTTTCAATTATTTCAATTGCTTCTTTTGCAGAATACAATTTTTTCATATCAACAAGTTTTGCACTTTCTTGATATCTCTTTCCTCTTTTCATTTCTACCTCCTTTGGTTTTACCGAGATTTAAAACCTCTCCCAATTAAATATTATTCTTCTACAGTAACGCCCATTGAACGAGCTGTACCTTTAACCATGCTCATTGCAGCTTCTAATGAAGCAGCGTTTAAGTCTGGCATTTTTGTTTTAGCAATTTCTTCAACTTGTGCTTTTGAAAGTTTTGCTACTTTTTCTTTATTTGGTTTTCCAGAACCTTTTTCAATTTTAGCTGCTTTTTTAATTAATACAGCCATTGGTGGTTCTTTTGTAATGAAATCAAAAGATTTGTCTTTATGAACTGTTATAACAACTGGTATTATTAATCCAGCTTGTTTAGCTGTTCTATCATTAAATTGTTTTACGAAGTCCATAATGTTAACTCCGCTACCACCTAATGCTGGTCCAACTGGTGGAGCTGGTGTAGCTTTTCCTGCTGGAATTTGCAATTTAATTACAACCTCTTTTGCATCATCATTTTTCTTTCCTGCCATTTCTTTGCACCTCCTTTGGTTTGTATATCAAAAATAATTTATAAAAGAATTAGCTAAACTAATTCGTTTTAACTATTTAACTTTCTCAACTTCTGAGAAATCTAATTCAACTGGAGTCTCTCTTCCAAACATTGAAACTAGAACTTTAACTTTATGTTTGTCCTTGTTGATTTCTATTACAGTTCCTATGAAATCAGTAAATGGTCCATTTATAACTTTAACTTGATCATTTATTTCATAATCAACAGTTATTGATTGAATATCAAATCCCATTTTTCTAATTTCACTTTCAGTTAATGGAATAGGGTCTGTGCCTGAACCAACAAATCCAGTAACACCTCTTGTATTTCTAACAATATACCAAGTTTGCTCTGTTACAATCATTTTTATTAAAACATAACCTGGAAATACTTTTTTTAGATTTGTTTTTCTTTGTCCTTCTTTAATTTCAATTTGTTCTTCCATAGGAACAACAATATCAAAGAAGAATTCTTGTAACTCTCTATTTTTTATAGTTTTTTCTAAGTCTGTTTTAACTTTATTTTCATATCCAGAGTAAGTATGTACTACATACCATCTTGGCTCTAAATCATAATCTTTTTGAGACATAATTTAGCCTCCCTTTTTGTTATTCTTCTACATTATTTTCAGTTACTACCAAATTTGTTTCAGTAGTTTCATTTGAAGTATTTTCTGTTTCATTAACAGCATTTTGGTTTTCTGCATTATCTACTGTTTCGTTTGTTGTTATACTGTTTTGAACTTTTTTAACTTGTTCAACTTCAAATTTTGTTAAGAAGTCAAATGCTAAGTCTAAAACAAATATAACAGCTGATATAATTAATACCATTACTATAACTACAGCAGTATTAGAAAATAGTTCTTTACCTTTTGGCCAAACTACTTTTTTTAGCTCTGCTTTAAACTCTTTAAACCAACTTTTTTTATTTGATTTATCTTTTTTGCTGTCTTTTTTATTTTCTTTTTTTGCCTTAACCTTTTTTGGCTCTTTTACTTCTTTACTACCTTTTTTAGTTTCTTTTTCTTCATTATTGTTTGAAACCTCTTCAACTTTAGCAGTTTCTTCTTTAACTTCTTTTATTTCTTCAGTAGTTTCTACATTTTGTTTTTCTACTTTCTTTTTATTTGTTGATGGTTTCTTTTTATTATTTTTAGGCATTTTTATTCCCCCTTAGAAAGGCTTATTTTGTTTCTTTATGCATTGTGTGTTTTTTGCAGAATTTGCAATATTTTTTTATTTCTAATCTTTCTGCATTATTTTTTTTGTTTTTATCAGTAACATATGTTCTGTTGTGACATTCTGTGCACTCTAAAGTTATATGTTCTCTTGCTCCTTTTGTAGCCATTTTATACACCTCCAGCTAAAACATTATATTTTATTTTGTAACTTTTATTAGCGTATGCTTTTTTACCTACATACGCTAAATTATTTTATCATATATTATATGAAATGTCAACATTTTTTTGTTAAATACCCTATTATGTATAGTTAATTCCAATAGTATTCAAAATTTAAAGAAAAAACCAAGGCTTTTCCTTGGTTTTTGTTTATACTATTTTAATTGTTTTGCAACTTCTTCAGCAAAGTTTTCTTCTTTTTTCTCGATTCCTTCACCTTTTTCAAATCTAGCAAATCTGTTTAATTTAGCATTTTTAGAAGATATTAAATTTCCAACTTTTTGATTTGGATCTTTAACAAATTCTTGATCTAATAAGCAAATTTCAGAATAGAATTTTCCAAGTCTTCCAGCAACTATTTTTTCAGCAACAGCTTCTGGTCTTCCTTCATTTATAACTTGAGCTTTTAATATTTCTTTTTCTTTATTAACTCTATCTTCTGGAACGTCTTCTTCTGCTAAGAATTCTGGTTTAGCAGCTGCAATATGCATACATACATCTTTAGCTAATGTATCATCTGCATTTTCCATATCTACTAATACACCAATTTTTCCGTCTCCATGGATATAGCTTGATACCTTTCCTTCTGTTTCAAATCTAACAAATCTTCTTATTGACATGTTTTCTCCAATAGTAGCGATATTGTTTGTTAAAACTTCTTGAACTGTATTTGCTTCGTTTGCTATAGATTTTTGTGCTAATAATTCTTCTACATTTGCTGGATTATTTAAAGCTACTTGCTTTGCAACATCTTTAACAAAAGATTGGAAATCTGCATTTTTAGCAACGAAGTCTGTTTCAGCGTTAACTTCAACAATAGCTCCTACTTTTCCGTCTTCTGAAATATATGTTTCAACTAAACCTTCTGCTGCTACTCTGTCAGATTTTTTAGCTGCTTTCATTATTCCTCTTTCACGTAATAATTCGATTGCTTTTTCTTCGTTTCCATCAGTTTCTGTTAAAACTTTTTTGCAGTCCATCATGCCTGCACCTGTTTTTTCTCTTAACTCTTTTACTTGAGCTGCAGTAATCATAATAAATTCCTCCCTTTTATTAAATTTATTTATTTTCTTCTGAATCTTCGTTTGCAACAACTTCTTCCATGCTCATTTCTTCGCTTTCTTCAATTGGTTGTTCTTCAGATTCTAACATTTCTCCTTGTTTTCCTTCAATAACAGCATTAGCTAATACGTCAGTAACTAATTTAACTGCTCTAATTGCATCGTCATTTCCTGGAATTACATAGTCTACATCATTAGGGTCGCAGTTTGTATCTACTAAACCTACTATTGGTAAACCTAATTTTCTAGCTTCTTGAATAGCTATATGTTCTTTCTTAGGATCTACTATAAATAATACATCTGGAATTGTTTCCATTTCTTTTATTCCACCTAAGTTCTTTTCTAGTTTTTCCATTTCTTTCTTTAATAGAATAACTTCTTTTTTAGGTAGAACTTCAAATGTTCCATCTTCTTGCATTGTTTCTAATTCTTTTAATCTTTCAATTCTTTTTCTGATAGTTTTGAAGTTTGTTAATGTTCCTCCTAACCATCTTTCATTTACGTAGAACATTCCACTTTTTTCAGCTGCTTCTTTTACGCAGTCTTGAGCTTGTTTTTTTGTTCCTACGAATAGAATTGTTTTTCCTTCTTCTGCTTGCTCCTTAATGAAAGCATAAGCCTCATCTAATTTTTTAGATGTTTTTTGTAAATCGATAATATGGATACCATTTCTAGCTTGGAATATATATTCAGCCATTCTTGGGTCCCATCTTCTTGTTTGATGTCCAAAATGAACACCAGCTTCTAGTAATTGTTTCATTGCAACTACTGCCATTTTTAATTCCTC
>CALXKR010000075.1 GCA_944388895.1 uncultured Clostridia bacterium
ATTTCTTTTTCATTAATCATTTGAGAATCTTCATTTGTATTTCTAATTCCATTCTCATCAACAGTTTCAGCATGTCTAATCAAATAAACTACGGTATCTTCCACTATTATCTCACCCTTCCTCATTGATCTCTTGCAAAAATATATTAATTTTATATTATTTAGGTATTTTCAAAATTTCCTTTTTATTATATAATACTAAAAAATTAATTTCAAGGAGTAAATTATGTACAATCGTATTTCTATTATTGGCGGTTCTGGTAGTGGAAAAAGTACATTAGCAACCATCCTTTCTAACAAATTCGGCTTACCAGCTATACACTTAGATTCAATAAACTTTAATTCTAATTGGAAAGAAATCAATAAAAATACAAGAGATAATATTATTTTAGAAAAATCAAATGAAGATAAATGGATTATTGATGGCAATTATCTAAATACTCTTCCTTACCGCTTTGATAGAGCAGATTTAATAATTTGGTTAGATTATTCTACTTTTGCCCAATTACAAGGTATATTTAAAAGACTTTATACACTGTTTGGCAAAGAAAAGCCAGAAGTTCCAGGTTGTAAAGAACGATTTAATTTAAAATTCTTAAAATACGTTATAACATACAACAAAAAGAAAAGACCAGAAATTTTAAAACTTTTAAATAATGTTCCTAAAGACAAAGTGTTAATTTTTAAGAGTAGAAAAGATTTAAATAAATGGTTAAAAAAAGGAGGAAATTATGATAGTTAAAAAAGCTGGAACTATTTTATTAAATTTAAAAACAAATCAAATCGGATTAGTTTATAGAGAAAGTTGTAAAGACTATTCTTTTCCTAAAGGTCACTTAGAAAAAGGCGAAAATATTAAAGAGTGTGCAATTAGAGAAACTGAAGAAGAAACTTTAAGAGTAAATCATTTACTTATAAATAAAGAAATTTATATTTTAAAATATTGTACTCCATCGGGAGAAAATGTAGAATGCTATTTTTATGTATCAATCGATGATGGTCCTTCTTCTAAAAATATAGCTCTAAAAGACAGAGAAAATTTAAAATGGACTGATCTAGATGATGTAGAAAATAAACTATCTTATAATAATTTAAAAGATTTTTGGAATAAAGTAAAAAATCCTATTAATGATATTCTAAAAAATAATGGTAATATTACTCCTGCCATTTTAACAGATTTAGGAATCTGCCCTACTTGTTATGATAAAGAAAATAATAATTGTTTATATGGAAATATTTCAGATAAACTTCTTTTTGAAAATACTAAATATCAATGTTTTCTTTGTAATACTCCTAGAGCTGATGGTCATGTAATAATTTCAACTAAGACTCATTATAAAGACATGATGGATATTCCTGATGAATTATGTAGTGAACTGTTTATTTTTTCCAAAAAGGTTATGAACATTGTAAAAGATGTATATAACTCTGAAAGTGTATATCTTTGTACTATGTGTGATGGCCCAATGAATCATTTTCATGTACAACTTATCCCTAGATATGATTTTGAGAAAAGAGGTTCTAAAAATTTTGTTAAGCCTAGAAAAGACTATATAGAAGATAATGATAAAATTGAAAAAATTAGAAATCTTCTAAAATAGGAGGTAATATGCTACAAATATTTAATATCAGGGAAAAGCAAAAATATCTTAGGGAGGTAGCCGAACTTACTCAAAAAGAATGGGGCATTAAGACAAGTTCTAAAAAAGAATTCGAAGAAAAAATAAATAAAAAAATATCTAAAATTATAAATAATTTTGATAATCCCTTATATTGTAAATTAGTTTTATTAGATGATGATATTTTAATAGGATTTATATCTATTTTTCCAACAGATGGAGATGAAAAGCAAAATCTATCTCCATGGTATGCTACTATGTATGTAAAAAAAGAATTTAGAGGGAAAGGATATTCTAAAATACTTAATACTGCAATCTTAGAAGAAGCTAGAAAAAGAGGTTTTACCAAATTATATTTAAAGACAAATTTGATTAATTATTATGAAAAATTTGGCGCCACATATTTAGAAAACTTAAATAATGGTGAAAAATTATATTATTTTGATTTATAAAAAATTTATTTCCTATTTTTCTAACAATAAATCTAGCAGAGTATTCTGCTAGATTTATTGTTATTCTTTATTCCCTCTATTTGCTATTCCTTTTAGTGCTTCTAATCCTTCTATTGGAATTGCAAATACTACAGTATTTGATTGGTCACTGCTTAAATCATTAAGAGTTGCTAAAGTTCTTAAATGAAGAGCTCCTGGTGCATTGCTCATAATTTCTGCAGCTTTTGCTAAGTTATTTGAAGCTTCTACTTCTCCAGCTGCTTTAGTAATAACTGCTTGTTTTTCTCTTTCCGCTTCTGCAACTTTTGCTATTACTCTTTTCATTTCTTCTGGCAAAGCTACATCTTTAAGTTCTACGTTTACTACTTTTATTCCCCATGGATCTGTTTCTTCATCTACTATCTTGCATATTTCTGTGCTTAATTTTTCTCTTTCTGATAATAATTCATCTAATGATACAGATCCTACAATATTTCTCATTGTTGTTTGAGCTAATTGGCTTACTGCATAGTTAAAGTTTTCTACTGCTAAAATTGATTTTGATGCATCAAATATTTTGTAGTATAAAACTGCATTTATTTTTATTGAAACATTGTCCTTTGTAATTGCTTCTTGTTCTGGAACATCTACTGCTTTTGTTCTGATATCTACTTTTCTATATGAATAGAATATTGGTAATACTATATGCCAACCTGGTTCTAAAACCTTAGCAAATTTACCACATCTAAATAGTATTCCTCTTTGGTATTCGTTAATTTGTTTAATAGAAGCTAATAAAACTACAATAATTAAAACTATTATTACTCCCATATGTACCTCCATCTGTAAAATGTTAATATATTTTTATTCATTTCACATATTTATATTATACCATATTCCAAAATTTTTGTATACAAATTTCTACAATATTCATCATAGAGTAATAATACTGTACTTGCTTTTTGCCTAATATTAATATTTCATTATATAAATTATATAATTTGCTTTATATGATTTATTTTTGTTTTGCTTTTCACATAATATACTTCTATAACATCTAACCTAATATACTCATTTTCTAAATTATTTTTATAAATATAATATTTAACCGCTTGTTTTAAATGTTTTTGTTTTATATTATTTACAGCATCTATTGGCCTTCCAAATTCTCCATTTGTTCTTGTTTTTACTTCTATAAATACTATTTCATTTTTGTCTCTTGCAATAATATCTATTTCTCCATGTTTTGCAATAAAATTTCTTTCTATAATTTTGTAACCTTTTTGTTTTAAATATTTTGTAGCTATATTCTCTCCTATTTCTCCTATTTCATGTCTTATATACATTTATACTCCTTACAAATTTTAATTATTAAAGTATTTTTTGTCTAAACTTCTATATTGTATTGCTTCTGCAATATGTTTTGCTTCAATGTTTTCTTTTTGCTCTAAGTCAGCAATTGTTCTAGCTACCTTTAATATTCTATTATATGCTCTTGCACTTAAATGAAGATTTTCAAATGCTATTTGTAATAGTTTAGAAGATTTGCTGTCTATTTTGCAATAAATATCTATTAATTTTGGTGTTAGCTGTGAGTTAGAATAAATACCATAATTTCCATACCTTTCTATTTGTATTTTTCTAGCTTTATTTACTCTTTCTCTAATATTTTTTGAAGTTTCTGCTTGTCCATCTTCTTTTAATTTTTGGTATTTTACTGGCATAACTTCTACTTGAATATCTATTCTATCTAATAGTGGGCCACTTATTTTATTCATATACTTATTTATTGCTTCTTGTGTACAGGTACATTCTTTTTCTTTTGAGCCATAAAATCCACATGGGCAAGGGTTCATAGATGCGACTAGCATAAAGTCACATGGATATGTTAGAGCTGCATTAACACGACTTATTGTTACTTTTTTATCTTCTAGTGGCCCTCTTAAAACTTCTAAAGTATTTTTATTAAATTCAGGTAGTTCATCTAAAAATAAAACTCCATTATGTGCTAAACTTATTTCTCCTGGCTTTGGAATTCTACCTCCTCCTACTAGTGAACTAATTGATACTGTATGATGTGGTGACCTATATGGTCTAGTAGTAATTATAGGCACATTTTGTGGAAGGGTTCCGGCAATGCTATGTATTTTGGTTACTTCTAAAGCTTCTTCAAAACTTAGGTCTGGTAAAATTGATGGAATTCTTCTTACCATCATTGTTTTTCCTGCTCCTGGGCTACCTACAAGTAAGCAATTATGTCCTCCTGCTGCAGCAATTTCAAGAGCCCTTTTTATGTTTTCTTGTCCTTTTACTTCTGAAAAATCTAATTGGTATTCTTTTGTGTTCATGAATAATTCTTCTATGTTTACATATGTAGGTTTTATATAAATTTCGTCGTTTAAGTAATATACTACCTCTTTAAGTTCTTCTACACCAATTACTTCTATGTCTTCTACTATTGCCGCTTCTTCTGCATTTTCTTTTGGAACAATTACGTTTTTAATTCCTAATTTTTTTGCTTCTATGCACATTGGTAATATTCCATTTATAGGCTTTATTTGTCCTTCTAATGATAATTCACCTAAGAATATTGTTTTACTAAAGTCTTGTCTTTTTATTTCTTCAAATGCTACTAATATTCCAATTGCAATCGGCAAATCAAATTGTGGTCCTTCTTTTTTTGTATTTGCTGGGGCTAAGTTTACTACTATTTTTCTACTTTTAAATTCATATCCAGAATTTTTTATTGCTATTTTAACTCTTTCTTTTGCTTCTTTTATGCTTATATCTGGAAGTCCTACTATATCCCAATTTGGTATTCCTGCTGATACATCTACTTCTACATCAACTAAAAATCCTTCTAATCCTTGTAAGGACATACTTTTAATTATTGATAGCATACATTCTCCTTTATATTTTTATATATCCCCCTGCTACATTTTTTATTAACCCTTCAATTTCCATATATATTAGTCTTTCATTAACACTTGCAATTGACAAATTAGTAAGCTTGCAAAGTTCATTACTACTTATAGGAATTTCATTTATATACTGATATAGTTCTTTATAATCTTCATCAATATTTTTTTCTTCTTTTTTTATAGGATAATAGTTTATTATATCCATAGCAGAAGTTACCAAAAAGGCTCCATTTTTTATATATTCATTTGGAATATAACTTGTTGGTTTGTCTATATTACCCGGAACACAAAATATTTCTTTATTTTGTTCTATGGCCAATTTTGCAGTTATAGAACTACCACTTCTGTATCTCGCTTCTATTATTAATACCCCCATTGATAAACCACTGATTATTCTGTTTCTTTTAGGAAAGTTTTCGGGTTTTACTTCTTCATTAGGGTCATATTCTGAAACAATGCATCCACCTTCTTCAATTATATCTTGATATAATTTAGTATTTTGTTTAGGATAAATATGGTTAAACCCTGCTCCAAGTACTGCAATGGTCTTGCCTTTTCCACATTTTGCGCCCATATGTGCATAAGTATCTATTCCTTGTGCTAAACCACTAATTACGCAATAATTTTGATTTGATAATTCTTTAGCAAACTCATTTGCTACTTTTATGCCATATTCGCTTGGCATTCTTGTACCTACAATTGCTATTGCTTGCTTATTTAATAAAGTTTCATCCCCTTCAACATATAGTTGTTTTGGGGCATTTTCTATAGTCAATAGCCTTTTAGGATATAAACTATCTGTATTTTTGATTATTTTCATTTGACTCCTTTGGATTTTTT
>CALXKR010000076.1 GCA_944388895.1 uncultured Clostridia bacterium
GTGACCCCTACGGGAATCGAACCCATGATTCAGCCTTGAGAGGGCTGCGTCTTAACCGCTTGACCAAGGGGCCATAACGGTATTTATTATACACTATGTTTAGTTTTAAGTCAATTATTTTTATTAATTCTCTGTAAAATTTACAATTTTAATACACTCTTGTAATATTTCAGATAATCTATTTTCTTTTTTATTTAAATATAAATACCCTATTAAAGCTTCAAATCCTGTTGAATAACTATATTCTTCTATACTAGCGTTTTTAGGTAAATGATGATTTTGGGTATTTCTACCTCTTCTTACTATATCTTTTTCTTCTTCACTAAGATCCAACTTTTTTACTATATTGGCTTGTGCACTTGCTTTTACATATTTTATAGATTGAACATGCATTTTATGTGGATTTAAATTGGTTGTGTTTGCTAAATATGTTCTAATATATAATTCATATACACTGTCTCCTACATATGCCCAAGTTAGTGGTGACATCATATTTATTTGTTTATCATTTTTTATAATTAAGTTATCTTGGTAGTTCAATTGTTATCCTCCCTAATTTTCCGCTTCTAAATTCATTTAATATTATATCTGATACTTTTTGCATATTTATATTTCCACCTGAAATAATTGCTCCTCTTTTTTTAGCTATTTCATTTATTATATCAATTGTTTCTTTTTCTTCTAGTTCTACATTGTATCTTTCTTTTAGTTTATTTGGATACGTATTTTTTAAATATTCTATTAAATAGTAAGCTATTTCTTCATTATCTATGCTATTTTCTCCTATTGTTCCAACAAAAGCTAAATGCATTGCTAGTTCTTGATCATCCAATCTTGGCCAAAGCATTCCTGGAGTATCCATTAATTCTATATTGTTATCTATTTTAATCCATTGTTTTTGTTTAGTAACACCTGGTTTATTTCCTACTTTAGCAGTATTTCTTTTGGCTAACTTATTAATAAATGTTGATTTACCTACATTAGGTATTCCTAAAACCATTATTCTTATTGCTTTACCTATTCTTCCTTTTTTTATGTATTTATCTTCAATACTTTTATATTCGCTTTTTATACAATCTATTACTTTCGGTATCCCTTTTCCATTATTAGCCTCTATTGCAATTGCATTTATTCCTTTAGATTTATAATATTTTATCCACTCATTAGTTATGTTTTCGTCTGCTAAATCTGATTTGTTTAATATTATTATCTTTTTCTTGTCTTTAATATAGTTTTGTATGTCTGGATTTACACTTGCAAGTGGCATTCTTGCATCTAATATTTCTACTACTATGTCTATTAATTTTAAATCTTCTATTATTTGTTTTTTTGTTTTAGCCATGTGTCCTGGATACCAATTGATGTTTATTTTATTTTCATTCATTATTTTCACTCTTTCTTTTTTCTGCTTCTTCTATCAATAAATCAAAATCTGATTTATATAATTTATCTTGCTTTACTCTATACTTTTCAAATTCGGAAATAGCTTTATCACAAGCTATTTCGTGTGATATTTTACCTGCATCTTTTAATATATGTTCTAAACTTTCTAATTCTTCTTTATTTAAATAATTTTTAGCCACTACAACATCTGTTTCAAGTATTTTCCCATTTGGAGAGTTTTTCCATGATGTAAGTCCCATATTTTCTTTTTCTGAATCAGCTCTATTATAAATTATTTCTGATGCTGTTTGATGAGATACTGCATAATGCATTTTGTTTTGTACCTTTTTAAAAAATTTAATTGTAGTTGGAGATTTTTTATCATAGTCAACACTTGTTGCATAAATATCTGTTATTTTTTGATAAAATCTTCTTTCTGATAATCTTATTTCTCTAATTTCTGCAAGTAATGAGTCATAATAATCTTCATCAAAAAATGCACCATTTGCCATTCTTTTTTTATCTATGATATATCCTTTTTTAGAAAATTCTTTTAAAATATTTGTTGCCCATCTTCTAAATTGAATTGCTCTGTCTGAATTGACTCTATAACCAACAGCAATAACGGCATCTAAATTGTAATACTTTAATGTTCTAGTAACCTCTCTAGTACCTTCTTTTTGAACCACCGAGAAATCCTCGGTAGTTGAATCTTTATCAATCTCAAAATCATTATAAATGTTTTTTAAATGTAATCCTATATTATCCGGCGAGCAGTTATATAATTCTGACATTGCTTTTTGAGTTAACCATAAATCTCCATTTTCAAATCTAACTTGCACTCCTCTATCATGAGTTTGTCTTTCAAAAATTAAAAACTCAGCACTACTACTTCTAATTATTAAATCTTTTGACATTTTATCATCTCCTTTACTTTTTGTGTTTTAATTTCTATTATTTTCTCATTTTACAAGAGATACATAAAGAAATTTGTCTTGTTTAATTTAAAATTTATCATATTTTTTATAAGCTAATTCTGGTGCAACTTTCGCAGATATTTTCCCGCATTGTGTAATCTTTCTTTGCCATTAAATTGTAAAAATGCATTTAGCTTTTCTACCCAATCTTTCATAGTCATAGCATTATGATTTTCTTTTTCAACTAATTATCAGTCCTATTATTGTAAGGTTCACTTTTGTTTTAATAAATTAATCTATATTTTGTCTAATTTTTCATATACTTCTTTTCATTCATTATTTTACTCTCCTACTTTTCTATTTTCAATCTAACTTATCTATCTAGTTGAAATTGATTGTCCTTCTTTCTTGAGTAGAAGATTTTCTAAAATGATATGTTGGTTCTGGGACCCACATTCCCCAATCGTCTGTTTCTATTCCTATACACCTTGATTGATAAAAATATGGAGTTACATATAATTCACTTTCTTCACCATGAAAATAATATAATGGTCTTTTATAAATTCATGAATTTTAATCATTTCTTCTCTTATTATAAGTTATTTATTGAAAAAAAACAATCTTTATATATATATTTAGAAGCATTTATACAAAAATAAAGTTACTTAATAGTAACTTTATTTTTGTAAAACTAATTTAACTTATTCATATAACTATATATATAATCAAAAATAATCTTTTTTTCTTCTGAATCTTTCATTAGTTTATATGTTTTATTTATTATATCTTCTTTTTTTATTATATTATAACTTGGTTTGCAGTTTATATCTGAAGTAATCCAAGCAATTCCTGATACTCTAAGTTCATCTCTAGTAGTCAAATTACTTCTTGCAATTTTTTGATCATTTAATATTAAATTTACTAATTCTTTTGAAATATAATTTTTTTCTGGTTTATTAGAGTAAAATACAGCTTGATTTTCTTGTGATAAATTTGGAATTATATTTACCATAGCATATAGCCAGTCAATTTTATCTGCATCTCTTATAATTGATGCAAGTAAATATAATTTTTGTGATATATCTTTTGGAAGTTCTTTATAATTATGCATTTTAATTATTTCTATAATTGTATTTTTTTCATCTTCTTTTAATTTATTTAATATTTGTTTTTCTTCTAATATTTGACATCCTAATAATGCATGATTAACAGAATCTTTATCTACATAAGTACTATATTTATAAAATTGTTCAAATCTTCCTATATCATGTAAAAGAGAAGCTATATTTATAATATATTGTTCGTTTTCTTCTAATTTTAATTCTTTAGCAATTTCTATAGAAAATTTATTTACTCTTTTACTATGTTCTATTTTTCTGTTTATATGAACCTTTTGAAAATCGTTTTTTGCTATTTGCATATAGTGTTTTGTGTAATTGTTGAAAAAATTTATATACTCTTCCATAACTATATCTTCCTATAATGTTTTATAATTATTTCTATCTGCTCTATCATCAAATTGTCTGTCATAGTCTTTGTTTGTATAAAACCAGTCTGTTTTTTTGTCTTTTGGTTTTCTACCTTTATCTATAGATAAGTCTACTAGCACAGCAAAAGCAAGTATTATTCCTAAGAAAGAGGTAAATGCTGTCATATAATCTGCCTCTAATGTTCCTCCACTAAATACTGGTAGTATTGCATTAAATAAATCTAAACCAAAATATGCTAAATATGATAAAAAGTATATAATTGCTCCTATTATTTGTCTTTTAAAAACTAATACAATGCATATTACTGTTACAAATAATAATATAATTTCTACAGTTAAGTTTATAGGTTGTACAAAAAATTCTGAATAATTTGCTGCCATATATGCAACTACTACTCTAAATCCCCAATAAAGTATCATGAACATTGCTATCATCCAATTTGCAAAAGTTCTCATAAAAAATCCTCCTTTTATATAAAAAACCTTTTGGCAGCTTTAATTCCAAAAGGTTTTGATTTATTAATCAACGAAATTGAATTCATCCTTGAATTTGTCTTTGAATATTTCAAATACTGCATTTAATACATTTTCATCTTCTACACTTACATATGTTTCTTCATCATCTTCAGAATTTTCAGCTGTTTTTTCAACTTGTAATATAACAACTTCATCTGGTTCTGCATCCTCTGTTTCTTCTGCTGGTAATAATATTACGTATTCTTCTCCTTCATATTCTATTAAGTCTAAAAATTCAAAATTTACATCGTTTCCTTCCTCATCTTTTAATGATACGATATTATCTAATACTTCATTGTTGTTTTCGTCCATATTAATTCTCCTTTCAATTATTCACTTGTGTTTATTATTTACACTTTGTAATATCATATACTAAAAAATTACTTTTAGCAAGTATTTTTTTTAAAATTTCATATTTTTATTTTGCTAAATTTGATTTAATTTTTTAAGTATGCTATAATTATGTATACAAGATGTTTTAAAGGTTTTACAACTTAAGATAAAAGGAGAATTACAATGCTTACATTTCATTACATTTATGAATCAATCACTTCAAATTTCCTTGCTTCGCCATTCTTGTTCGTAGCACTGGGAGCTATCACTTGCTATATGCGGGTAAAAGAATACAATCCATCTGCATTTTCACCATTTAAAATGGTGATTCATTTCCACATCGCATGGCACTTAATTTTTTGGTTTTTTGATATTCCGCTAGCTATTCCACGGTGGTTTATGACCATAGAAGAGTTTTTAGTTATCGGTGCTCTCATCATATCTTTGCTCTTCAACGGTCTTTTCAAAGGCCTGTGGCGATTTGTACTGTCAATATTTTCTTTCATTTTCCTTTGCTGGCTGACTGAGCTTTTCTTTATAAGCTTCTGGCTGGCGCTTGTAATCGCAATCGCGCTGTACATCTTGATATACAAAGTTCTGTTGTAAAATCTTTTGGAGGGGCTGTTTACAGCCCCTCTATTTCCTCTATTATTGCATCTTTATCTATCCCATAAAATTTCATTAGATCATTTGCTCTTCCAGATTTTCCAAAGGTATCATCTATTCCCATTCTAGTTACTTTCTTTGGATAATTTTCTGCTAATACTTCACATACTGTTGTACCTAATCCCCCAATAATGCTATGATCTTCTACTGTTATTATTCTTTTTGTTTCTTTTGCACATTTTATTATTAATTCTTTATCTATTGGTTTTATTGTGTGAATATCAATTACTCTTACATTAATTCCTTTTTCTTTTAATTCTTCCATAGCTTTAATTGCTTCTGAAACAGTTACTCCAGTAGTTATAATACTAGCATCTTCTCCACTACCAATTTGAACACCTTTTCCTATTTCAAATTTTGTTTTTTCATCATAAATAGTTGAAACTTTATGTCTTGAAAGTCTTAAATATACAGGTCCATCGTATTTAGCAATTTCTTTTACCGCCCACTTTGTTTGAATATCATCAGATGTAGACATTACAAGCATATTAGGCATACC
>CALXKR010000077.1 GCA_944388895.1 uncultured Clostridia bacterium
TTTTTATATTACATTTTTGTTACATTTTTAATAAAAATACTTACGCCCAAAAAAGGGCGTCCCCATTGGGTTTAATCAATTGTTGTAGATGTTCTGCCTGTTCCTAGTACATTTTCTTGAAGTGAACGCCATGTGTTGCAACCTATTATTCCGTCTACAGCTAAACCTACTTTTCTTTGATAACTTTTTACTGCATTTAATGTTTGAGCTCCAAATACTCCATCTAGCCCTCCTGTTTTATATCCTAAAGTATTTAAATCATCTTGTGCTATTAACACATAAGATCCTCTTGAACCTTCTCTTATAATTGGATATCCTCCTGTTGAGCAAGCTGGTGTTCCACGTCTTTTATCAAAGTGTACCCATGTAGGAGTAAGTTTTATTGGCTCTACATAGCTCCATACATTTGAATTTAGTGCACTTGTATATAGTTGTTGCCTACGAGCTGGTGTTAAAGTTTGCCCTGCATCAAATGCGAGTCCTGCGTAGTGTTGTGAAAAAGTTCCATGTCCTCCTTCCCAAGGTCTTTTAAAAGCAAAACCTACTGGTATTGGTCCTCCAAATGAATATCTTTGACTATTCCAAGCTTGCATGCATCTTTTTTCTGTCCATAAAGTTGGGCTTTTACTAGATCCTCTAAATTCTCTTACTGTTAAGGTTCTATTTGTAACATAAGGCATTGCTTCTGCTTCTCCCCTATAATATGTTTCCATTCTATTTGTGTCATTATTATATACTTTTATTTTTGCCATAATATAATCCTCCTATTATACTGTATGCTTTTATTGTTTATTTGACACAAATTTATATTATCTTTTTAAAATCTTCTTGTTTAATATATATTAATTTTTATTTATGTATTATTTATTTTCATTTAAATATTTATTTAACATTTTGTCCATGCTCGAAATATATTCTTTATCTTGTTTTACTCTAAACTTTTCATATTCTTTATTTGCTTTTTCAACGGCTTGTTTATGTGATATTTTCCCTGCATCTTTTAAAATGTTTTTCTTTCTGTATTTTAATAAATCATCTGCAACTTCTATCCATTGGTTCATTGTCATAGTTTTTTGTTCTTTTGCTTCTGTTTCTGCTACATCTAAAAATAAATTAGTTAGGTCATTTAATTTTTCTAATTCTTCTTTTTGTAAATAATTTTTAGCAATACTTACATCATATTTATAAATTAGTCCTTCTGGGGAGTTCTTCCATGAAGTTAGTCCCATATTATTCTTTTTTGAATCCGCTCTTTCAAAAATTAATTCCGCAGCAGTTTTTCCTGTAATGGCATAATGTAATTTATTTTGTACTATCTTAAAGAATGTATACGCTTCTTCTGAATTTTTATTATAATCAACCGATGTTGCTATAAACAAATCCATAATTTTTTGATAAGCCATTCTTTCGCTTACCCTAATAGTTTTTATTCTCTCTAATAATTCATCAAAATATCTAGTATCAAATTTATTACCTTTAATAAATCTTTCATCATTTAATGTGAAACCTTTAATCATATATTCTTTAATAATTTTATTTGCCCATGTTCTAAATTTAATAGCTGGTTTTGAATTAACTCTAAAACCTATTGATATTATCATGTCTAAATTATAGTAAGAAATATTTCTTGTAACGTTTCTTTTTCCCTCTTTTTGAACTTGTGCAATTTTTGCACAAGTTATGTTTTCCTCTAATTCTTCATCTTTATAAATATTGTTTATATGTCTAGTTATTCCCGTTCTATCAATTTTAAATAACTTTGTTAAAGAGTCAATGTTAAGCCAAACATTTTCATTTTGTAAAATAACTTCAACGTTAACATTATTTTCTTCGTCCGAATAAAATACAATATTATTTTCATTTCCGATTAAGTTGTCGTCAATTATATTATTATTCAATCTTAATTCCTCCTTTTACATAAATTTTCGGTAGATAAAATAATCTCTTATTGTTTACCATATATTATCAAACTTTCGTTCGTCTGTCAATCAACTTGTATTTTTATTTTTTACATTTTTTGATTAGAATATTTTTTATTTTTTCGGAAAAAATAAAAATATATCTTTATGAAAGGAAGGTTATTTATGGCTAATTTAAGTAAAGTCGAGTTACAAAATTTAAGACATTTTATAGGTTCTGCTGATACTAGCTATGCTAAATTAAATCAATATGCAAGTACAGCTGTTGATCCTCAAATAAAACAGCTTTTTACAAAAGCTGCACAGGATAGCTTAAATACAAAACAAACTTTAATGACTTTTTTAGAAAATTAGGAGGTTTTATGGACGAGAAAACAATGGTTAATGATGTACTTGAAAGTACAAAAGCTGGTCTTTCTGGATACCAGACAGCTATATCTGAAACTGAAAATATGCAACTTAGACAAACTTTACAACAATTAAGAGATGGAAGTGAAAGTTTTCAATATGAATTATTTAAGGTTGCAAAATGCAAAGGGTATTATAAACCAGCGGACCCTGCTGATATGAGTGAAGTACAAAAAATAAAAAATGAATTAAATTAGAAAAAGACAGGCTTTTTAGCTTGTCTTAAATTTTAATATATATAATTTTGTGGATTTACTGATTTTCCATTTACTTTTATTTCAAAGTGTAAATGGTTTCCTGTTGATCTACCTGTTGAACCAACTGCTCCTATAACTTGTCCTTGTGAAACTTGCTGTCCAGTTTTTACATATAATGCACTACAGTGTGCATAAAGCATTGTTACAGAACTATTTGATTTTATAGCAACTACATTTCCATAATTATTGTAACCATTAGTGTTTGATCCATATCCAGAAAAGATAACTGTTCCTGATGCGGCTGCCTTTATAGCTGTTCCTTTAGGAGCCCCTATATCTATTCCTGTATGATTTCCTAATGATCTTGTTCCAAAACGTGAAGTAATTACTCCTGATACTGGTTTTACTAATGATATTCCTAAACTTGTAGCAACGCTTGGTCCTGTATAACTTGCTTTAGGTATACTTGCTTTAGCTACAACTACTTTCTTTTCTTTATATAATTCATTTACGCATGTTTCTGCTGTTTTATATTCAGCTTGCTCAGTGGAATATTTTTCTACTATTCCTAAATTATCTGCATTTGTACTTTTCTTTTCCTTTAATTGATTTACAACACTTTCTGCTTCTGCAAAATCTTTTACATATGCCTTTTCTTCATTTTCTTCAGTAATAGCATAATATTTATAATAATTTGTTCCTGAAGAAGTTACTTTACTAAAAATTTCATCATCATTGGTTTGAATATTATTTTTTAGTAAACATGCTTCATATTCTGGCATTTCTTTTAATTCAACAAATGCGATGTTATCCCCATTTCCTTTATTTATGTAATCATTTATTCTTTTTTGAAGTGCTACTTTGTCTTGGGTATAACCTATTACTTCTCCGTTTAAACTTACACTATATGTTTGTTTGAATGTAAGTTTGATAATTCCTAGTATTAATACTATTGCTATAATTAATATTACAGCTATTTTTACAGTATGCCTTACCCCTACTATAATTTTTTTAATACTACTAATTTTAATCACCCTCCGTTTTTTATTCTCATTTATATATAACACATTATTCTTTTCTTGTCTAGTGTAAGAAATTGGTAAATATCTTGTATTTAGCATAATGTGCTTTATTTAGCTTGTTTTATTTTTTTATTTTCTTATTACTAATTTATCAAATTTGTTATTTATGTAACCTTCTAATTTTTCCATAAAAACATCTGCCTTAATTTCTTTTTTAGCCACCATATCTAATCCTTTTTCCCAACTAGCAGTTAATTTTGGATTTAACATATCTGGCATTGACATTTTTACTATATCATAAATGTATTCTCCTTTTTGTGTTGGAGTAATAATTTGCGTTTTAGAATTTATGGCAATATATTTTATTTTTTCTAATTTTTTAATTATTTCTGCTCTTGTTGCACTAGTACCTATTCCCGCACCTTTTATTTGTTCTCTTAACTCTTCTTCTTCAATTAATTTACCTGCATTTTCCATAGCTAAAATTATAGAACCAGAATTATACCTAGTTGGAGGTGTGGTTTCAGACTCTTTTATCTCGTAGCCCTTCACTTCTAATATTTCACCTTTTTTTACATCTATGTTTTCCACATTTTGATCATCATTTGTGGATTTTTTTAGTATATCTAAGTATCCTGTTTTTGTGCATACTTTTGTACTTGTATAAAATTTTTCTCCTTCTACATCTACAGTTATATTCATTTTATTAAATTCAGCTGCTGGATAAAATATTGCTAAAAATCTTTTTACAATTAATTTGTATACATTTTTTTGAAGTTCTGGTAATGAATTAATATTTTCATATCCTTTTCCTGTTGGAATAATTGCATAGTGATCCGTTATTTTACTGTCATTTACGTATTTTGTTTTTGTTAAATTAGTTGAATATTTTTCTTCTTTCATTTGCTTAATATATCCTTGAACTTCTTCATCTTTATAACCTGTTGCAATTCCATTTAAGTTTTGATTTATAACTTTTGCAACCGCACTTGATAAAACTCTAGCATCTGTTCTAGGATAAGTTACCAATTTTTTCTCATATAAATTTTGTATAATTTCTAATGTTTCATCTGGCTTGATTTTAAATCTTTTTGTACACTCATTTTGAATTTCTGCCAAATTAAATAAAAGAGGTGCATTTTCTTTTTGCTTGCTCTTTTTTACTTCTTCTACAACTGCTTTTTTGCCTTGCAAAAATTCAATAAAATTCTTAGCATCTTGTTCTTTTTTGAATCCTGTATCATTATATAATTTTGGTGATTGCCAGTATTTTGAATTTTCTGACACTTTCCATTCTGCTTTGAATTTAGTAAAATCTCCTGATAATTTATAAAATGGAACTTTAACAAAATTACGTATTTCTCTTTCTCTTTCAACTACCATTCCCAAAACGCAAGTCATAACTCTACCAACAGATATAGATGCCTTTTCTTCATTTATTTCTTTTGCTAGTCTTCTACCATAAATGATAGATAACATTCTTGAAAAATTAATTCCTATTAAGTAATCTTCTTTTGCTCTTAAATATGCACTATCTGATAAACTATCATATTCATTTGAAGGTTTGGCTTCATTAATTCCTCTTTTAATTTCTTCTTCTGTTTGAGAATCAATCCAAACCCTTTTCATTTCTGCTTTTGGATTTGGCTTAGCCATCATAAATACTAGTCTTTGTATATATTCTCCTTCTCTTCCAGAGTCTCCTGCATTATATATTGCATCTACGTCTTCTCTTTGAAGCAATGTTTTTATAATATTAAATTGATTTTGCACAGCTGGAATAATTTCATATTTCCATTCTTTTGGTATAAATGGAAGGGTATCTAGTCTCCAAAATTTCAAATTTTCATTGTATTTTTCTGGGTAACTCATTGTTACTAAATGACCTACGCACCATGTTATTATCCATTTTTCTGATTCAAGATATCCGTTTTTTCTATTTGTAGTTATATTTAACGCTTTTGCAAATTCCATTGCTACTGACGGTTTTTCTGTAATTATTAAATTTTTTCCCATAGTTTCCCTCGAGTTTATGTTATATCATAATTTTAAATTCGTGTCAAAAAAAATTTATATTTTGGTAATATTTTTTTCTTTCACGCATATAATATTATTAAATTACAAAAAAATGTTGACAAATACACTTTTAAGGTTGTATAATAAATATTGTTAAACATCGCGGGGTGGAGCAGTTGGCAGCTCGTTGGGCTCATAACCCAAAGGTCGGAGGTTCGAGTCCTCCCCCCGCAA
>CALXKR010000078.1 GCA_944388895.1 uncultured Clostridia bacterium
CTTGTCCACTAAATGATTGATAAACATTTCCTATTATTGCTTTTAAGCCTTTATCTCTTTCAACACCAAAAAGTTCACTTTCTTCTTTATATTTTAGACTATTTATAATAGTTATACAGTTATCATAAGTTATTATTCTTGAATCAACATTTCCATTAGGTTTTTTTAACGTTTTATGATCATATTCATCTAGCATATCTAAAGCACGTGAATATTCTCCAATAACTTTTAAAATTTCTTTTGCATCATCATTTTCTAATCTATCATCTATACGATTTGCTATATCTATTAGTTTTATTGTTTTTTCTAAATATTCTAATCTTCGTTGATTAACAGCATAACCTTTTAGCATATAATCTTTTAAAACTTTATTAGCCCATTTTCTGAATATTATTCCATTTTTTGATTTTACTCTATAGCCAACACTTAATATCATGTCTAAATTATAATATTCAACTTGATATGTTTTTCCGTCTGTTGCAGTTGTCGCAAATTTTGCGACAACTGAATTATCATCTGATAGTTCTTCTTTTAATGCATTATTAATGTGCTTACCAATAGTTTTAATATCTCTGTCAAATAATTTGGATATTTGTTCTCTATTTAGCCAAACAGTTTCATCTTTTACGTTTACTTCTAATTTTACTCCCTGGTTTTCAAATAAAATAATCTCATTCTTTTTCTCACTCATAGTAACACATCCTTTAAATAAAATTTAGCTAGTTACATTTATTTTTACTTTTATATTTCGTTTTATTGGTATGAAAGCTATTGGTTGTATTTTACAATATTTATAATTAAAAATCAACTAAATTTCATTATTTTTTTATCTTTAAAATTAAAGAGTAGGTCACGAAATTCATATATACATTTCATAACCTACTTGTCTAATATTATCATATTTTAGCTTTATTCATAACAAGCCTATAAATTATACTTCTAAAGTAGAAATCTATAAAGTTTACTATTCCAAATACAAATAAAGTAACAGATGTATTTATAAACAATAAGCAAATTATAAATCTTATTATTACTCCTTATATTGTTAGAGGCTTACCATTTCTGACAAGCCTCATAAAATTTATTCACTCTCTCATTTGTTAGTCGCTCAAAGAGTCGGAAACAAACATATTTATTAAAATATGCATATGCTAATTTCTGGTAAATACTATTTTTTTATTCTCTTTATCATTTTTAATTTTAATTATAATTTCATTAGGCTCATCATATATTGTTAAATTAAATGAATACGTTCTTTTAAATTTATTTGAATTAATATTTTCAATATCACTATATAAATTATTGTTAGCCTTATACTTTTTATTGTTAGCTATTACTTCTATATCTATATTATTTAATAATTCTTCACTATTTGGACCTATTTGAACAATTAAGCCAGTATTAGTTAGTTTTACTTCATTAACAATTATGTTACCTTCATTATTGCCTGAAGTACACTTGTAAGATACTTCTTCCCTATTTACCATATTTTCTGGTACATCTAGTTCAAATTTCCATTTTCCATTAATTTTTTTTGTAGCTTTTTTACAATTTAAATTTACTGTTTCAAACTCTATATATAATTTTTGGGAATTTGGGAAATTATTAGCTTGAGCAAAAAAAGTGTTTTCAAATGTTTCATTTGATATTTTTTTTACTTTAGTATGACCGGTAGCTTTTGATAAGTTATTTTCATAAGAATAATTTTTACTATTATGTATTATATTATTATTCTCATCATAAATAATTATATCTTGAATGGATAAATCTTTTATATCATCAATGTTTACAGTATTATTATCAACTTTATACTTAAAAGTAATATCTAGGTTTATATCGTCCATAAGAAATCTTTCAACTTTTATTCCTACCCCCTCAAAGGTTTGCATTTCCATATCTACATGTTGTATATACCCATTTTGAACTGCAAGTTCTATAGCTGAACTGCTATCAATATTAACACTAGATAAATTAAATGTGTTGTATGCTACAGCAAATGCTGTAGTTGAAACTAGTAAAATAGGAATAGCTAGTAAAAATTTATTTCTTCTTTTCCTTTTTTTATAAAGTCCATTCATTAAATTATCTATTTCATCTGTAAATGGAGAGTCACAACTGTCATCTTTAAAAGATTTCTTTAAAAATTCATCTAATTCATTATTATTCATATAAATGTTCCTCCTCTATATATTTTTTTAATTTTAATCTAGCTCTACTCATTCTACTTTTTATAGTTCCTTCAGATTCCGCTAATATTTCAGCAATATCTTTAGTTGTATATTTTTTTCCATAATACAATGTGATAACAACTTTTTCACTTTCGTTCAAGCATTTTAGCAAACATTCTAAATTTTTCCTTGATTCTATTTCATCAATTCTATAATCTGAAACACTAGTCTTTTCATCAAAGGTTGTATATTTTTCTAAATCTATTTTTTTCTTTTTAATAATTTTTAAGCTTTCGTTTATTAATATACGCATTGCCCATGTTCTAAATAATTTTTCGTCTTTCAATTTTTTTATGTTTTTGTATATTAAAATTATTGAATTTTGCATTGCTTCATAAATATCTTCATTTTCATAAAGTCTCATTTTTGCCAAACTATACATTTCATTTTCTATTTTATGTATTAAAATAGTGAAGGAAGCATCGTCTTTTCTCTTTGCCCTTCTTACTAATTCTTCAAGGCTCATATCTTTTGCGTTATACTCCATTTATTTCTCCTTTCATATATTAGATATAGATAGTTTAACTTTTAGTTGCTTTATTTTTATAAAATTATACTATTAAATTTTCTTCTCAATCTAGTAGTATTTCGTATTTTGTTAACAATTCTAACATAATAACAGAAAATAATTGTAAAAAGATATATAAAGATATAAAATAATATTTATAAAAAATTTAAAATATTTTGTAACAAAATCTTTTTTTTTATGTCTATATATATGAAAGGAGGAAAAATGGAAGATATTTATGAGAAATACTCTAAACTAGTTTATTCCTATTTACTTTCGCTTACAAAAGATTCTAGTATTGCTGAAGATTTAATGCAAGAAACTTTTTATAGTGCTATAAAAAATATTAATAAATTTAGAAATGAATCTAGTTTAAAAGTCTGGCTTTGTAAAATAGCTAAGAATAAATGGACAGATTATTATAAAAAAAGTAAGAAAACAAATGAAGTTAATTTAGATTATTTAGATGAAACATGCTTTTCATCTTATTTCATAGAAGATAATGTTATTAATAAACAGGAAACTCTTAATGTTCTGAAAAGCATACATAACTTAGATGAAACTTCTAAAGAAGTTATTTACTTAAGAATAGGCATGAATTTGAGCTTTCGAGAAATTGGAATGATTATGGGAAAAAATGAAAATTGGTCTAGAATTATCTTTTATAGAGCAAAAATAAAATTAAAGGAGGATTTAAATAATGGATAAAATGTCTGAATGTGAGATTGTTAAGGATTTAGCAATACCTTATACCGAAGGATTAATAAATCCAAAGAGTAAAGAATTTGTGGATGTTCATTTATCAACTTGTAATAATTGTATGAAATATTATAAAGACATAAAATCTGATATCTTTAAGGAGAAATATAATGAAGTTCAAGAGGACAAAATAGTTATAAATCAATTTAGTAAAATAAATAAAAAAATCAATATTTTAAAAATTTGTTTGATTTCTATAATGATTATTGTATTAATTATAGCATCATTACTTTTCGCTAAATATCAAAAGAACAATAATGTTATAAATCGTTCATATAACCAAATAGAGTCTATGAAAGAATTAAATAATTATAAATTAACGGTTAAAACAATTCAAAATAATTTTGATACAAATGATCAAATGAATTATGAAGAAGTCTATTATTACAAAGATGGAAAATACAAAATAGAATCTGATAATAGTATTAAATTTTATGAAGATAATAGCTATGAAAAAATATGTGTATATCATGATTTAAAACAAATTGATTATTATAAACAAGATTTTATAGAAATGACTAAAGGAGATTTGATTGGTATATTTTCTTGTGTATTAAATTATAAAGAAATGTCTTCAACAGTTTACAATTTAGCTCTTACTATAAGAGAAGAAAGATATAATGGAATAGATTGTTATGTAATTAGATTTGGCGATAAAAATAGTTATACAGATACATGGATAAATAAAGCATCTTTTATTCCTGTAAGAGTTGTTAATGAAGTTTATTCAGATTTTTATAGAGAAGAAATATATACATTTCAAGAGAATGTAGTAAATGATTTAGATGTAGATAAAGAAATATTGAATTCAGAACAATACAAAGATTATAGAAAAAATGAAATTGACAATAATTTTAAAGAAAGAACTAATAGTAATAAAGATTTACAATATTTATTTAAGTAAAGAATCACATAATATTAGGAGTAATAATGAGAATGATATTGATATCATTCTCATAGAGAGTAAATTAGCATTTAAGAATAAGCAATTTATTATTAATAATCTTGATGATAAAAATAAATATAATGATTCTTTTATTGTCTTCTCCTCCCCTCTCAATTCTCCTATTATTGATGTAGAAAAGAATAAATATATACATTCAATTGTTAATAATGATATTAATGACCTGATACAAGAAACAAATGATTTTATAAATTACCTTTTATTTCTGGAAATAGATCATAAAGGTTATAACCTAATAAAGTGTCAAAGTATTCTTTTAATTTATAAGTTTCTATTATATGATACTGTGTGTTTGAATAAGCACCTTTTCTTATCATAATATCAATTAATCTTTTATCTATTGTATATATTTTTCCTCCTTGAGGACACATTAAATCACAAAGGTTTATTATTTTTTCTTCAATACTATACTTATGATTTTTTATAAAATCAGCTAGGAACAGATTATCGTTTATATTTGGAACTCCACCTGCTGTGCATAAGATATCATTATTTAAGTACGAATGTGTTAAGCAAATATTACAATATTCATCATCATAGCCTTTTTCTTTTAAAAATTTATAGCCCCTCATAACATGTCCATGAGGCTCGTTACTATACTTACCAATATCATGAATATATCCTAAAGTCTTTGCTTTATCTATATTTACATCATAGCCTTTTTCATATAGTGCTTGTGCAATTTTTTCACTACTATTTCCTACACAAATAGAATGTTCTATCCAATATTTATTTTTTGAGTTTTTATTTAATTCTTCTAACATATTTAAAGCTTCTTTGCTTGATAATTTCATTTAAATTTTACTCCTATATTATTTATTAATTTCTTCTTAAATTATATATCATATCTTCTATTATCTTATCACTTTTTAAATTATTTATCATTGTAATTAAATGTTTATTGGTAGTTAACTCATAAGAAGTATCATCATTAATATTAGGACAACTAATTTGCTTACCTACAAACCAACTTTTATTTATCATATATGCAATTACAGATATATCCCAAAGCA
>CALXKR010000079.1 GCA_944388895.1 uncultured Clostridia bacterium
CCTAGTCTTTCAAATATTTCTATTATTTCTTCTTTTGAAATATTTGAACCTAATAGTGAATTTATATCTTTTTCTGTTATTTCTATAATTTTATCTTCTTTATTTGTTTTATCAAAAATTTCTGTTCCAGCTATAACAGTTCCATTAGCATATTTTTCAAGCATATTACATGCTCTTTCTATTGCCATATATGTTCTATTTGGATCTAATCCTTTTTCAAATCTGTTACTTGCTTCACTTCTTAAAATTTTATTTGATGTTTTTCTAACTTTTACACTATCAAAAATTGCAGATTCTATAATTATGTTTTTAGTACTTTCTGTTACTTCTGTATCATATCCTCCCATAACACCTGCTAATCCTATTGCTCTTTTTCCATCAGATATTACAATATCTTCTTCTGATAAAGTTCTTTCTTGCTTATCTAATGTTGTTAATTTTTCTCCTTCTTTAGCCATTCTAACTTCTAACATTCCTAAAAGTTTATCTGCATCATAAAAGTGAAGTGGTTGACCTGTTTCTAGCATTACATAATTACTAATATCTACTACATTATTAATTGGTCTAATTCCTGATGCTATTAGCTTTTCTTTTATTTCAGGTGTGCTTTCTTCTATTTTGACATTTTCTACTTTTTTAGCTAAGAATAATTTGCAATTTTCTGTTAAAATATTCAATTTAAACTCTAATTTTCCTGTTTCTTTATGAGTTATATCTATAGGTTTTACTTTTTTATTATAAATAGCTCCAACTTCATAAGCCATTCCCAAAATGCTTAGTAAATCACCTCTATTTGCTGTTAACTCAAAGTCTATAACTCCATCATCCATCTTTAAATATGCAATTGGACCTTCGCCAACTATTGCATCTTGTGGTAATTCATGAATTCCTGCTTTATCTTCTTCTCTCAAGAACTTGCTTTCTAATCCTAACTCCGCAATTGAGCATAACATTCCATTTGATTCAACACCTCTTATTGTTGATTTTTTAATTTCTCCTCCTGGAAGTTTTGCTCCATTTAATGCAACTATTACTTTTAACCCTGTTCTTACATTAGGAGCTCCACAAACTATTTGTAATGTTTCTTTTCCAACATTTACTTTGCATACATGTAAATGGTCTGAATCTGGATGCATTACACATTCCAAAACTTCACCAATTACTAAATTAGTAGCATTTATAAGTTTTCCTTGCGAGTCATATTCGTTTCCTACTTTAGTCATATCTTCAGCTAAATTATATATATCTTCTTCTGAATTTATATCTATATCTACATAATCTTTTAGAAAATTTGTACTTAATTTCATTTTAACACCTCCTATATATCCTTTCTGTCAAATTGACTTAAAAATCTTACGTCATTTGTATATAATAGTCTCATATCTGTAATTCCATATTTAAACATTGCAAGTCTATCTAACCCTGTTCCGAAAGCAAATCCTGTATATTTTTTTGGATCATATCCATTCATTTTTAATACATTTGGATGAACCATTCCTGAACCTAAAAGTTCAATCCAACCAGTTTGCTTACATAAGTTACAACCTTTACCCATGCATTTGAAGCAACTTACATCAACTTCATAAGATGGCTCTGTGAAAGGGAAATAGCTTGGTCTAAATCTTAATTTTGTATCTTCTCCAAGCATATGCTTCATAAATATTTCTAAAGTTCCTTTTAAATCAGCAAAAGTTATTCCTTCATCAATAACTAATCCTTCTACTTGATTAAATTGATGAGAATGAGTTGCATCATCTTCTCTTCTATATGTTTTACCTGGAACTATAATTCTAATTGGACTTTTTTCTTCATTTGCCATCATAGCTCTAGCTTGAACTGCTGAAGTTTGTGTTCTAAGCAAATATTCTGTAGTAATATAAAAGCTATCTTGCATATCTCTTGCTGGATGTCCTTTTGGAAGATTTAGTCTTTCAAAACAATATTCATCTGTTTCAAGTTCTGGTCCAGAAACTACATCATATCCCATAGAAACGAATAAATCTTCAACTTCTTCTATAACTCTGTTAATTGGATGTTTACTTCCTCTTTTTATTTTACTAGAAGGTAAAGTAACATCAATACTTTCTGCTTCTAGTTTTTTAGCAATTTCTTCTTTTCTTAGAATTTCTGTTTTAGATGAAATAATTTCTTCTAATTCATCTCTAACTTTGTTAACCATACTTCCAATAATAGGTCTTTCTTCTTTAGAAAGTCCTCCCATCATCTTAAGTAAAGCTGTAAGTTCACCTTTTTTTCCTAAATATTTAACTCTTAGTTCATCTAAAAGTTTAAGTTCATTGCAATTTTGTAACTCTTCTAAAGCTACTTTTTCAATTTGTTTAATTTGTTCTTGCATATTTCTCCTCCTTTTTTTGATTAGTTCCAATATATATTTTTTTCGATTAAGGAACGTCCCTAATCGAAAAAGCTACTCATCCTGCAATAGGACGAATAGCTCGTGGTACCACCTAATTTTATTAATTTATTTATTATAAAAATAATTATAAACTAACCTCTTATAGTTATAACGTAACTACCGCTTTTTCTACTACTATTTCAAAAAAGAGTCTCCAAAGTGAAATTTCTGTAAATGTCATATAGTGCTTTCCAGCAACGCACCTCTCTATTATATGTTATTCATTTACATACTTTGCTTTTTCTTTGACTAATTAAAATATTTATTTTACATTTTTTATTTTAGCACATTTTTAGAATAATATCAATCATTTTATTTCATTTTTTAAAGTTACAAATATTGTAACTAAGCCATATGCTATCATAACAATTGGCATTGTTATAATGTTTATAGGTAGCATTGCTAAAGCATATATACTGTATATAATTCCTTCTACAGCAACTAAACTTAATAAAAATTCTAATATCTCTTTTACACCTTTAAATCTAATAGAGTAGTATACAACAATTAAAGCTGTTGCAATAATTAATGGAATAATATATGGCTTTACAATATCTCTTATTTTATTATTTGAGTTATACAAAATTGTAAAGTCCTCTTTTTTTAATTCTAACCCATATTTTTCATTAATTTTTGTTGCTAAATTATCTAATTGCTCATCATTTACTTGAGATACTTTTATCAAAACAGATTCATCGTATACTTCAACCTTTTGTACAAAAATTGATTCATTAGGCCATATTTCTTTGGCAATTTGCTTTATATCTTTTTTGTCATATTGCTTTCCTAAATCAAATACTATTGAAGTTCCCTCTGCATATTCTATGCTAACATTAAGGCCTCTAATAGCTGTTGAAATGATAGCTGCTATAAATATTATAACTAATATAACGCATAATATTTTACTTTTTTTACTCATTTGAATTCTCCTTATTTTCCAAGATTTTTTATTAATAATTGTGTTATTACAAAATTATATATTACACTTATTACTAGTCCCCAGAATAGTACCATTCCAAAACTAAATATTGGCATCCAATTTGCAAAACAGCAAACTACTGAAAATATTAACATTGGAATCATTGCAGTGCTAAATTCTTGTAATGTTTTTGTGAATGATTTTTCTACATTTTTCTTTAAACCATTTAAGAACATTATACAGAAAACATAATTAATAATAAATACTAATCCAATCGCTAATATTCCTTCAAGTGTCATTATAACATTAGCATATCTTAGTACTAGTAAGTAAAAAGCTACCAAACCAATTGAAGCTAATGATATTGCTAATCCTTTGCCTTTATATTTAATAATTGCACCAACAAACATAATTACAGCAATAGCAATACCTATATAAATTAGTATATTTATTTGGCTTTGTTCTACTGATGCTGAAACATATAAATTTCCTGTAACTTCATATTGTAAAGGCATTTCCCCATTTTCTAATATTGCTGCCAAACTTTCTGCTTGATACATAAGAGTTTTTAATTCATCATTTGAAGTTGCACTTCCTAAGCTTAATGATAAAATTCCATTATCAACTACTTCTGAAAAGGTAGTTGTCATCATGCTTGTCCCATCAATATTTAATGAAACTTCGTTTGTTGTTTCGTTTGTAGCAGTATTTTCATTAGTAACTTCATTTGAAGTTGCTGTTTCGTTCGCTATTACATTTTGATAATTTTGGGTTATATCTTTAAATTTTTTGCTTCCTTGTCCATCAAAATGTATGTCCATATAAACAGTTTTAGCTTGTGAATATGTTGATTGAACACTTTGAATTTTTACATTTTTTATGTCATCATTGTTCATTAATACTTCATCTGTATTTTCATCCTTGATTTCAAATTTTCCTTTTTGAGTAATATCTGCTAATATATAATCTGTTTGCATATTTTCTGGAAGTGTTAATTCTATTTGTCCTGTACTTTCATCGCATCTAACAGTATAATCTGATACATTCATAGAATGTAATCTTTTGTCTATAATATTAGCAGATTTTACATAGTTATCATAATTTTTTAGTTCATCTGTATTTTCCTCGCTAGAATCATCTACAGTCAATACAACTTTTCTATACCCACTTAAGTCAGTTCCTAAAGTATAGTCTGGTATATAATTTGCCATTTTATTTTTGTTTTGATAAAAAATTCCTATAAAAGATATAATGCTAATTAATAAAATTACTAAAATGATTAATACTACATTTACTTTTTTTTGTGCTTTCATTTTTCCTCCTACTTATGGAAGTTGACTCCAATAATACCTCCTATCATTCCTGCAAATATTGATGCTGCAATCATAATTGCTGATTGCATATTCATTTCAAAACCTGAAACTAATATACTTGATAGTAAATATATTGTAATCATATAAATGGCTCCCACAAAAGCTCCATTTAAAATTCCATTTTTATTAATATTCAATGCACTAACTATACTGCCAATAAGTACACTTAATGCTGATATAACAATAACTGATACAGTTATAATGTTTTCTGATACATTTGTATATGTTAAAATAATAGAAATTGTAAGTAATAGTACAAAACTAATTATAAATGAAATTATACTTCCTAATATTATTTTTGAAAATTTACTACTTACTATTTTATTTTGTTTTTCTATTTTTTCCATAAGCATTCCCTACCTTTCATTAAAGTATATGCGGAATGCTTATTTTTTATTACTAATCTAGTTTTCTATCGTCCAAACCTGCAACTGCCCACTTTTCTATAGATAATCTAGTTTTATCTGGATTTGTTAATAAAATAATTCTGTCTTCTAGTACATCTTCAATAACACCTGTAAGACCAGTATAAGTAATTATTTTATCTCCTTTTTTTAGGTCATCTTGCATTTTTTTTATTTCTTTTGCTTGCTTTCTTCTAGGCATAGTTGTTATATAATAAAGTCCTAAAAGTAAAAATACAGTTACTAGAGTTACAATTAGTTGTTTATAATCCATGTTGCCTCCTTTTAGTTTCCTTC
>CALXKR010000080.1 GCA_944388895.1 uncultured Clostridia bacterium
CTTCCACCATTTCCATTCATATATTCATCTAAGAAATTTGATACCTTATCCATTTCGTCTTGCTCATTTTTACTTGCTTCTTCCCATTTTTGTGTTGCATTTTGTGCTCTTGTAAATATTCCATTATTTCCTATTGTTAAATTAATAGCTACTGCTGCTAAAATTAACAATACAATTATTGTTACGACAAGTGCTATTAAGGTTATACCCTTTGCTTCTTTTTTTATTTTTTTAATGTCTAATGTTTTTTTGTTGTTTTTCATTCGCTTTTTCTCCCTTCTTTTGATTTAATCACTTTTATTTTATACATAATTTTTATTTTTTGCAATACTTTTTTATATTACATTTTTGTTACAAAAATTATGTAAAATATTATAATTTTAAAGTTCGATTGTAACAGGTCCACTATTTTGAAGGCTTACTTCCATATGTGCACCAAATATTCCCTTTTCTACATGCACTTCTTCACTGCATTTTTTGCAAAAATACTCATATAGTTCATTTGCTTTTTCAGGTTTTGCAGCTCCTATAAATGATGGTCTATTTCCATGAGAACAATCTGCATACAATGTAAATTGAGATATTATCAAAAGCTCTCCACCAACTTGTTTTATATTCAAATTCATTTTACCTTTTTCATCTTCAAATACTCTTAAATTTATTAATTTTTTTGCCAAGTAGTCCGCTTCTTTTTCAGTATCTTCAGGTCCAATGCCTATTAGTACCATGTATCCTGTTCCTATTTTTCCTACTACTTTATTTTCAACTTCAACTTTTGCATTTTTAACTCTTTGTACAACTAGTTTCATTTTCATCTTCTCCTAAATTTAAAATAATTGTTAATACAATTTTTTCGAAAAAGGAACGTCCCCCATCGAAAATTTTTCTCTAACATACTCATATATCATAATTGATGCAGCTACAGATGCATTTAAGCTTTCTGTTTTTCCTAGCATTGGTATTTTTACTTTGTAATCTGATAATTCTTGTATTTCTTTGCTTACACCATTTCCTTCGTTGCCTATAACTACAACTTTTTTGTTATATGAAATATCATATATACTTTTGTCTGTTTGAAGTGATGTGCTAACTACCTCATATCCATTATTTTGTAATTTTTTTAAAGTTTCTGCTAAATTGTCTACTTCTATCACTTTTACTCTAAATATTGCTCCCATTGTTGATCTTACTACTTTTGGGCTATATGCATCAACTGTTCCTTTTGATACAATTAGTTGTTTTATATTTGCACTATCTAAAGTTCTAATAATGGTTCCAATATTTCCTGGATCTTGCAAATCGTCTAGTGCCATTATGTAGTCTGCATCTTCATCTATTTTTGCATTTATATCTTTTTCAATAACAGCTAATATTCCTTGTGGAGTTTTTACATCTGATAGTTCTAAAAAAACTTTATCTGTAACTACTATGTATTTGTATTGAGTTAGTTTTTCAAAGTATTTTATACTTTCATTGTTATTGAACAAATTTTCAGTGATTACAATTAATGATATTTTTACTTGTTCATTAATTGCTTCTTCTACTATTTTTATACCCTCTACTATAAATTTGTTTTCTCTATACTTTTTTTCTTTTAACTTTTTTATTTCTTTTATTACTTCATTATTTTTACTTGAAATTATCATATTTTCTATCCTTTACTTGATTTTTTCGTTTATTTGTGATAAAATTGAACTTATCTTACTAAAGAAGGAGGGACATATATGTCTAGAAAGTCGAACCAAGTTTACCGCGTTAAGTTTGAGACGCCCTGCGTTTTTCTCTGCCGCAAAAAGTGGCTTCGAGCATTCATGCGCATCTGCGGCTTCAAACCGGCTCTTGTTCCTGTATCCGGCAAACGGTGCAGGCTCAAGTCGAGCGGTCGTTGGGGATGACGGCTCCATAGGATTTTAAAATCCTGGCCCTGGCTTTTGTCAGGGCCTCTTCTTTTTTATTTTACGTATTTTTATTTAATACTTTTAAAAATTCTTTTAACTCTTCTATTACATTTTTTTCAATTTTTAAAGTTATATATGGCTTTTCTCCTGCTGAAAATCTTACTTTTGTACCATAATTTGTTATAATGTTGCTTATCATTTCATCACTAATTGTTTTAAAATATATGACAATGCCCATTGGTTTTTGTTGTAATTTAACTATATTTACTGTTCTACATAAATTCTTAATTCTTGCAATTTCTAATAAGTTATTTACTTCTTTAGGCATTTCTCCGTATCTATCTATAATTTCATCAACAACATTTCCTATATCTTCTTCTGTTCTACAATTTGCAATATCTTGATAAATTTCTATTTTTTGACTTGCATTTTCTATATATTCTTCTGGTATGTATGAAGAAATGTTTAAGTCTATTGCTATTTCTTGTTCTTCTTCTACTTTTTCACCTTTCATTTCTTTTACAACTTCATCTAAAAGCTTATTATACATATCATATCCAACTTGTTCTATATGTCCATGCTGAATCTCTCCAAATATACTTCCTGCTCCTCTTATTTGTAAGTCTCTAGTTGCTATTTTAAATCCTGAACCAAACTCTGTAAACTCTTTTATTGCTTTTAGTCTTTGCATAGCATCTTCTGAAAGCATTTTATCACGCTTATATGTAACATATGCATATGCTTGTCTGTCACTTCTTCCAACTCTTCCCCTTATTTGGTAAAGTTGCGCTAATCCAAATCTGTCTGCATTTTCTACTATTATTGTATTTGCATTTGGAATATCTATTCCAGACTCAAGTATTGTTGTACATACTAATACATTTGTTTTTTTGTCTACAAAGTCTTGCATTATTTCTTCAATTTCTTTACCTGACATTTTTCCATGAGCATAAGCTGGCTTTGCCTCTGGTACTAAGTTTTGAATTTCTAATGCTTTTGTAGCTATTGTATCTACAATATTATATATGTAAAATACCTGTCCTCCTCTTTCTAATTCTTTTGTTATAGCCTCTTTTATTACTTCTTTATCATATTCTAATACATAAGTTTGTATAGGCTTTCTATTTTGAGGTGGTTCATATATAACAGACATATCTCTAATTCCTACAATAGACATTTGAAGTGTTCTAGGTATTGGTGTTGCTGTCATTGTAAGAACATCAACTGTATTTTTATAGTGTTTTATCTTTTCTTTATCTTTTACACCAAATCTATGTTCCTCATCTATTATTAATAAACCTAAGTCTTTAAATTCTACATCTTTGCTTAAAACTCTATGAGTTCCAAGTACTATGTCTACTTCTCCACTTTTTAATTTTTCTACTACTTCTTTTTGTTCTTTTTTAGTTCTAAATCTATTTAAAAGTTCTATTCTTATAGGGTATTCTGCCATTCTTTCTTTAAATTCTTGGTATTGCTGGCTTGCTAAAATTGTTGTTGGCGCTAAATACGCTACTTGTTTGCTATCCATTACAGCCTTAAAAGCTGCTCTTATTGCAACTTCAGTTTTTCCATAACCAACATCTCCGCAAAGAAGTCTATCCATTGGTCTAGCAGTTTCCATATCTTTTTTTATTTCTTCAATACATCTTAATTGGTCATTGGTTTCTTTATATGGAAAGCTATCTTCAAATTGCTTTTGAAAAATATTGTCTTTTGAATAAGCAAAGCCTTTTGTATGTTCTCTTTTTGCATATAAATCTATAAGTTCTTTTGCAACTGCTCTTAAATTTCCTTTAACTTTGGCCTTAGTATTTTCCCATTCTTTTGTTCCAAGTTTATTTAATCTTAAATTACCTTCTGAACCAACATATTTTCTAACATTATCCAGTGCATCAGTTGGAACATAAAGTACATCTCCATCTTTATATTTAAGTTGAATATAGTCTTTAGTTACACCATCTTCTTTTATTGTATTTACTCCTGTAAAAATACCAATACCATGATTTTTATGTACAATATAATCTCCAACTTTTAAATCTGCAAAAACAACTTTTTCTCCACTTTTAAATGTGTCTGATACTTTTTTAACTTTCTTAGTTTTAGCAAAAAATTCATCACTACTTATAACTAATAGTTTTGTATCTGTATCTTCAAATCCACTAGTTAAAGCTCCTTTAGCAATTACTGCTCCTCCATTTTTAAGAAGTATATTATCTAAATTATCTACTACTACATATTGATTATTTAAAGCATTATTTATTTTTTTAGCATTATCTTCACTTCCTGCTAAAACAATAACTTTCTTTTTATTATTAATTGCCTCTTTTATGCCTAATTCTAAATTTTTAATATCTCCTTTAAATAAGTTCATTTCTTTAGTATGAAAATCATTATTAAAAGTGTCAGCTTCTTTTAAATTTATTACTTTATCCAAGTTTAACTTGTATGTATTTAAATTTTCTAAAGCTTGTGGTACATCTTTTTCCTTCTCTATTAAAGTTTTTATCAAATTTTCATTTTCAGTTTGAATTGAATTTACTCTTTGATTTATTTTTTCTGGCTCATCTAAAAATATTGTATAATTCTCTAAATAGTCTGTAAAGCATACACTTTTGGTATAAAATTCATTAAAATACTTGTCTATTTTAGAAGTATATTCTCCCTCTTTTATAATCTCTAAGTCTTCTAAAGAATATTTTTTTAATTTTTCTATTCTTTCACAAACTTTTTCTAAAGAATCTTCTAATACATTTTCTTTTGCTGGGTATATACTTACATTTTTAAGCATATCTATTGATCTTTGAGAAGAAATTCTAAATTTTCTAATAGAATCTATATCATCTCCCCAAAACTCTATTCTAATTCCTTCATTCTCTTTTATTCCAATATCTATAATATCTCCACGAACACTGAACTCTCCTCTATTTTCTATAAGTTCAACCCTTTTATATCCCATTTGAGTTAATATTTTCTTTAATTCAGTATGTTCTTTTGTATCTCCAACTTTTAAATTTAAAATATTTTGATACAAAGTTTCTTTTGGAATCATGCTTTGCATAACAGCTTCAATAGTTGTTACAATTATTTTTGTTTTTTCTTCATAAATATTATTTAAAATAGCTATTCTTTCATATTCTATATCATTACTTTCTGCTACATAATCATAAGCTGAAATTTCTTTTTTAGGAAAATATGTTACACCTTCTGTAAAGTAGCTTAAGTTTTTAACTAATTCTTTTGCTTGAATTTCATTATATGTAATAATGCAAATTGGCTTTCTTTTTTCTTCAAAAGTTGCTGCTATTAATTGAGCTTTTGCCACGAAAGCAAGACCCGATATTGTTATCGGGTATGTATTACTTTTTATATATTTTTTAAATTTATCTGTCAAAGCCAAATCTCTTAAAATATAATTCATATTATTCCTCTTTTATTTATTTTTTGAATATTCTTCTA
>CALXKR010000081.1 GCA_944388895.1 uncultured Clostridia bacterium
ATTGATGTACCTCCATATTCCTCTGGTTTATTAAGTCCCATCATAACCCAATGAGTATATGGTATAACTGCACTATTTTTCTTTTCATCTTTTATTATGAAATTTGTACATAATGAATTATAAATAAAATTTAAAATCATAAATATAACTAAAATAGCCACAATATATTTAAATTGTTTTTTAAAAGTAAATATAGAGTCAATACATATTGCAATTAGTATGATTGCAGAGGGAGCTTTTATTAAAAATCCTATAAAAGAAGCTATTGACATAAGGGTAATAAAAATATAAGCTTTCTTTTTGTTAGAATTTTTTATACTTTCTTTTGTAATTAACCAAAAATATAATGTCATTACTGGAAATATAATAGATAAAGTGTCCGAATATACTATTGGAGAATATAAGTATAGAGGGCTAAACATTACCAGTATTAAAGCTGTATTTAATCCCATTTTATCTCCACCAATTTTCTTTGCACTCAAAACTGTAAATATTGCAGCTCCAAATATAAATAGAATATTTATAATATATGCTCCTATTTCTCCTCTAAAAATTAGCATTCCCACATATGCAATTGCAGTTGTTACTATATTGTTGGGATACATTTTATAGTAATATAAATTTTCTGTTGTATTTGTTTCATATAGTTGTTTTGCAGTTTCCATTACATATTTAAAGTCCCAATTATATTCCACCATAAAATATTTTACTGATAATATTTCCAAAATTAAAAATATTGTTATTAATATTATGGTCATAATGTTGTTGGTCTTTTTTTTGATTTTATTAATAATAAACTTGTTTATCAAAAATATAAACACACTTAATAACAACATTACTGTTATTGTTATCGCTATTCCACTGTTATGTTGACTAATAATATTAAAAAATAATATTGCCACAAATAAAACTATAGCTACCATGTATACTACTATTTTATATGTATTAGCTACTATATTTTTTATTTTTTCCAATTTGCTTCTTTGCCTCCTTAAAACTTTACATTTTCTTTTTTATTGCTCCCATTATTCCCATTTTTTGAAGCACTTTTATCATTCCTCTATACCATTTGTGTTGCCACATTTTTTCTTTAAATAGTTCAAATTTGTAATTTCCTCCACCAGTTTCAAATCCATAATAATTGTTATATTCTTTGCATTCCCATTCATATTTTCCTTGTCCTAACATAAACTTATTAGTTATAAGTTCTTTTCCTATATCTAAATTTGTATTTAACATCATTTTATTCTTATTAGGATTTTTTACAGTTTCTTCTATAATTTTTGTCATATGCTCAACCATTTGATCTATTGTAAATCCATCTAAAATTCTTTTTCTACATTCTTTTTTATATTCTTTTAAATTATTTAGAACTTTATTAATGGCTTTTACATAAGTATCTACTTCCTCATCAGAATAATTGAAATCAAAAATATCTTCTTCATCTTGCATACAAGGAACGATAACACCTGTTTTTTCATTTATTAGTTCCTTTTGTCCTCCAACGTCACTTGAAACAACTGGAACACCCATTGCTAAAGATTCATAAGCAGTAAGTGCTAATCCTTCTTTTATAGAACAATTTATTGTCATATCGCTTAAAGCGTATATTTCATCAGTCTTATTTGTTCTTCCTAAAAATAACATATTATCTAATAAATTCATTCTTTTTGCACTTGACTTCATTTGAGATAATAAATTACCATCGCCAACTATTAAAACTAAAAAGTCTTTTCTTTCTTGTTGTAATTTTTTAATTACTTCTAATAATAAAAATGGTCTTTTTTGTTCTGAAATTCTACAAATAAAACTAATTATGAATTTATCATCAGGCAATTTATATTTTTCTTTTAATTCTTTTTTATTATATTTTTTTGAATCAAATTGTTTTTCATCTACTCCTATATAAACGGTTTCAATTTCTTCTGGTTTTCTTCCAAAATGATCTATTAAAATTTTTCTACTATTTTCATTACATACTAAAGTTTTATCAATAACAGAAGCTACTCCACTTGAATCCCTTGAGTAACCACCATTTCTGTTATACCATTCCTCCATATGAACATAGTCAAGAATTGGAATTTGTGGATATTTAGCTTTTAAATATGGTAACATACCATATCCTATTTCACTATTTGTATTTATAATAATGTTTATATTATTCTTTTCAATTATATAGTTTATAAAGCTGATCCAATACTTTTGGTCTAAAAATGTGCTTAAGTCGTAAACTGTTGCAAATTTTTCAAACTCTTGCCTATATGTATTTATTGCTGGTTCTGTTGTAATAACTGTAATTTCAAATTTATTTTTATCTAACTTTGATATTAAATCAAAATTAAATTTATCTGCTCCCCCCATAACCATCCATGGAATAATCATCAATATATTAGTTTTTTGATTATTAATCACTTGAACTTTTGAAATAGTATTTATTTTATCTGGAATAATATCCCAATTGTAATTAAAAGTTGGATACTGAATAGCTTCTACTCTTTGTTTAATTGTTTTTGTAGTATTATTAATAATTTCCATTGCTCTTTCATTATTGTTTCTTGCTCTATTTAGTTCGCTTTCTTTTTTTCTTCTATACCAAGATCCATAATAGTTCATTCTAACTGGAAAATGTCCCTTTGCCATTAATTTAAGCCATAAATTCCAATCTTCATAAACATTTTTTTCATTAAGTTCAAAACCATTAACTTCTTCAAATGCTTCTTTTCTAATTATTGATGTAATAACTAGGTCATTTTCTTTTTCCATTTTTTTAGCATCAAACCATTTATTCCATGTATATTCTATTCCTTCAAATCCAATAGAATCTGTATATGCCCAAGAAGCTTTTGTGTTTGTTTCTAATGTCCAAAATCCAGTTTCCAAAAAAGTTTCATTTAATAAATCATCACTATCACAGAAAACCAAATATTTTGATTGTGGTGACACTTTGGTTTCTCCATAATCTCTAGCCTTAGAGGCTCCTTCGTTATTTTTATGAAATAGTTTTATTCTTTTATCCATTTTTTCAATTTCTTGTAATTTTTTTATTGCAGTTTCATTAGTAGATCCATCATCTATTATCAATAATTCAAAATTAGGAAAAGTTTGATTTAGTATACTATTTATTGTTTGATCTAAGTATGTTACTTCATTGTAAAAAGGCATAATTATAGACATTGTTGTCTCATAATTACTATATTCATATCTATTTTTTTCTTCTCTTCCTGGTTCTTTTGAAAAATCAAATTTCATATATTATAATTCCTCCGCAAATTTTTTCTGTAATTTATTAAATACTATATATCCAGTTACACATAGTAAAATTCCTATAACTAGTACTATTAATAAAGTTCCTATTTCAGGCATTGTTTGATAGTAAAAAATATCTCTATATCCTTCAATTATATATGTCATTGGATTATATTTTAATATCCATTGAAAATTTTCTGGTATACTTTCAACTGAATAAACAATTGGTGTTGCATAGAAGAATAGTTGTAGCAAAACACCAATAAAATGTTGAAGGTCTCTAAAGTACACAGTTATACTTGATACAAATAAAGATATTCCAAGTAATAAAACAAATTGTACAAATAAAAGTATTGGATAAAATACAATATTAATAGTAATACCTAGTCCATATCCTAAAACAAATCCAACAATAATTATTGATGATATTAAAAAGGTTATTGTTTCACTCGTTACTACTGAAAGTGGTAAAATTTCTCTTGGAAAATATACTTTTTTTAGTATATTTCCATTTTCTATCATCGTAAAAGAAGCTCTATTTATTACTGTTGAAAAATAGTTCCATGGAATAAGTCCACAAACCATAAATACTACATAGTATTCAATATTACTTCTCATAATTAATGGAAATATTATTGCATACACAATAATTTGAAGTAGAGGATTTACAAATGACCAAAGTACTCCTAAAAAAGAATGCTTGTACTTTCCTCCAACGTCTTTTTTTACACTTGTTTTTAATAATTCTCTATAATCATATAAACTTTTAAATATACTCATTATCTTTCTCCTTTAAGTAGTTTCTTTTAAATATTCTTCTATTACTTCATCAGTTTTACCATCCATTTTTATGTTACCTTTATGTAACCATACTGCTCTATCACATAGTTCCTTAGCTGAACCTAAACTATGTGTAACAAAAACCATTGTTTTTCCTTCTTTTTTTAGTTCTTTCATTTTTTCTAAGCATTTGTCTTGAAAATGTTGATCTCCAACGGATAAAATTTCATCTACTAGTAAAATATCTGCATCAACATTTATTGCAACTGAGAAAGCTAAACGCATATACATTCCTGATGAATATGTTCTAACTGGGTTATCTATATAACTTCCTAATTCTGAAAATTCTATTATTTGATCTAACCTTTTATCTATTTCTTTTTTTGTTAATCCAAATATAGAAGCATTAAAATAAATATTTTCTCTACCTGAAAAATCTGGATGAAATCCTGCACCTAACTCTAAAAGTGATGTTAACTTTCCGTTTGTAGTTATTTTTCCTTTATTAGGATAAATAATTTTTGTCATTAATTTTAAAAGTGTAGATTTTCCGCTTCCATTAACACCAATTAAAGCAACAGCTTCTCCATTTTTTATAGTTAAATTAATATCTTTTAATACTTCTCTAGTTTCTTTTCTATTTCTTTTCCAAAATAATAGTTTTTCTTTTAAACTATTTGCTTTATCTAAGTATACATCAAAAGTTTTGTATACATGTTCTACAATTATTCTATTTTCTGTATCTTTTTGCATTTTTTATCACCTTTCTATATAATAGTATAAATTTACAATATTGTCAAAAGTTTTTATTAGGTTTTACAATATTTGCTATTTTATTTACTATTTTAAATCTCTTGCTATTATATAAGCTTTGTAATTCTTGAAAATTTTTATCATTTTCAATTTTTATTCTTTCTAATTCTATTTGCATTTGTTCTAATTTTGCTTGTAATTCTTCAATTTGTTTATTACTTTCGCTTTCTTGTTTTTGATTTAATTTTTCTTGCAAATTTATTTTTTCTATTTGCGTTTTTTCAATAAGTTTCCAAATGTTTAAATTTACATTTTCATATTTTTGCATTTCTGGCTCTACTAGATATATATTTTTTGAAATTGTTAAATTTTCTTTTACATATTGATAGTTTTCTTCTGTATCTATGTTAGTTATTTTTATTTTACTTGCTAATTCTTGTATGCTTGAACTTTCTAAACTTGCTCCGCAAAAGCCTTCATTCGCTTCTATTTCTATATTATTTTTTGTTATTATTTGCTTTGGCTCATCATATCCAATAAGAATTGCTATTTTTTTCATTGCTAA
>CALXKR010000082.1 GCA_944388895.1 uncultured Clostridia bacterium
ATACTGAAAGATAATACAAAATTAAATTGACAAAAACATTAAAAAGAGCTAAAATGTAGTAGTTAAAAAAGAGAAACAGAAAGGATGAATTATTATGTATATAATTATGTTAGGAGCTCCTGGAACAGGAAAAGGAACAATAGGAAATGAAATTTGCGAAAAATATAACTTAACACACTTAGCAACAGGAGATATATTTAGAGATGAAATAAAAAGAGAAACACCTCTTGGAAAAAAAGCTAATGAATATATTTCAAAAGGAGAACTTGTACCAGATGAAGTAACAATAGCAATGGTAGAAGGCAAGTTAAATGAAATGAAAGATGTATTATTAGATGGTTTCCCAAGAACAATAGCACAAGCAGAAGCTTTAAAAGAATATTTAAATAAAAATAACAAAAATATAACAGCAGTTATTAATTTAAATGTTCCAGATGAAGATATAATAAAAAGAACATCAAGCAGAGTAATTTGCTCAAATAAAGAATGTGGAGCATCATATAATACAATATTCATGCCTCCAAAAGTAGAAGGTATATGTGATAAATGTGGTTCACCACTTATTAAAAGAAAAGATGATAATCCAGAAACAATTAAAGAAAGATTAAATGTATATTACAAAAATACACAACCACTAATAGATTACTATGAAAAAGAAGGATTATTAGAAAGCATAGATATTAATATATACTTAGAAAACACAAAAGAAGTTACTACAGAAAAGGCAATTAAAATAATAGATGGAAGGTTAAATTAATGGTATATATAAAATCAAAAAATGAAATTGAAAAAATGAAAGAAGCATGTAAAATTGCAAATTTAGCTCAAAAAGCAGTTGAAAGAGCAATTAAGCCAGGTGTTTCTACATGGGAATTAGATAAAATAGCAGAAGAAACAATGAGAGAACATGGAGCAATTCCAGCAGAAAAAGGGTATCCAAGTGGAATAAAAGGGGTACCTGATTTTCCTGGCTCTATATGTGCTTCTATAAATGATAATATAATTCATGGAATTCCTTCAAAACACGCAATTTTGAAAGAAGGAGATATTATTAGTATTGACTTAGTTGCATATAAAGATGGATTTAATGGAGACTGTGCAAGAACATATGTAGTAGGAAATGTTTCAGATGAAGCTAAAAAACTAATAGAAGTAACAAAACAAGCATTTTTTGAAGGAATAAAATATGCTAAAAAAGGAAATAGACTTGGAGATATTTCATATGCTATAGGAAAATATGTACAAGATAATGGATTTGATGTAATAAAAGAATTTCAAGGACATGGCATTGGAAGAGAAATGCATGAAGATCCAGGTATTCCAAACTATGGCAAGCCAGGTAAAGGAATAAGACTTGAACCAGGAATGACTTTAGCAATAGAACCAATGGTAGTAGCAGGTTCACCTGAAATTTGTGAAGGCGATGATGGTTGGTCAATTTGGACTTGGGATAGAAGTTTATCAGCACACTACGAAAATACAATTTTAATTACAGAAAAAGAACCAGAAATATTGACATTGGCTTAAAAATATTATATAATATAATAGCTATTGTGAAAAAATGTCTTATGTTTTTTCAATATGTAAACTAATTATTTGAAGGGAAGAAAATAATATATGTCTAAAGAGGATGTAATAGAAGTTGAGGGAGTTGTTTCAGAAGCACTTCCAAATACATTATTCAAAGTAAAATTAGAAAATGGACATGAAATATTAGCTCATATATCTGGTAAATTAAGAATGAACTATATTAAAATATTACCAGGTGATAAAGTAAAAGTTGAACTTTCACCATATGACTTAACAAAAGGAAGAATAACTTGGAGAGCTAAATAAACTAACATAAGAAATAAATTTATAATATAAATTAATTAAATAGCAAAGCTTAAGTGTGAAGTGAGATGCTAAAAAAGCATTTGACTTCACATATAAGCTAAGCTAAACAGTAGTAGGAGGTGTAACAAGATGAAAGTAAGACCATCTGTAAAGAAAATGTGCGATAAGTGCAAAGTAATCAAAAGAAAAGGTGTAATTAGAGTTATATGCGAAAATCCAAAGCATAAACAAAGACAAGGTTAATTTAATTTTGGTATTAACACAAATCTAGCAAGCGGCTGATTTAGATTTGTGTTTATATATATTTCTGTTTTTTTCTAAAGATTAAATAAAAAATAAATTAATAATGAAAACCTTTCTAAATTATTATTTTATAATTATTTAATGCATTTCACCTTTAGAAAAACATAGAAAACACAACAATAATCATAATAAAAAATAAGAAAGAGGTGCAAATATGGCTCGTATAGCAGGAGTAGATCTACCTAAAGAAAAAAGAGTAGAGATAGGACTAACATACATTTATGGTATTGGTTTAAAAAGTTCTCAAAAAATTCTAAAAGAAGCTGGTGTTAATCCAGACACTAGAGTAAAAGACTTAACAGCAGATCAAGAACAAGCTATTAGAAAAGCTATGGCTGATTATACTGTTGAAGGTGATTTAAGAAGAGAAGTAGCATTAAACATAAAACAATTAGTTGAAATGGGATGCTACAGAGGAACAAGACATAGAAGAGGTCTTCCAGTAAGAGGACAAAGAACAAAAACTAATGCTCGTACAAGAAAAGGACCAAGAAAATTGGTTAGCAAGAGCAAGAAATAAGATTTTTAGGAAGGAGAAAAAATAATGGCTACAAAATCTGCAAAGAAAACTACATCTAGAAGAAAAGTAAGCAAACACATTGAAAGTGGAAAAGCTCATATTCATTCTAGTTTTAATAATACAATAGTTACAATATCAGATGTTCAAGGAAATGTATTATCTTGGGCAAGTGCAGGAGAACTAGGTTTCAAAGGTTCAAGAAAAAGCACACCATTTGCAGCTGGTGAAGTTGCTGAAACAGCAGCAAAAGCAGCTATGGAACATGGATTAAAAACTGTAGAAGTATTCGTTAAAGGCCCTGGAGCAGGACGTGAATCTGCAATAAGAGCTTTACAAACAGCAGGATTAGAAATTACATCAATTAAAGATGTAACACCAATCCCACATAATGGTTGTAGACCACCAAAAAGAAGAAGAGTTTAATTCTATATAGAAGGAGGAAAGAAAATGTCAAGATATAAAGACGAACAATGTCGTATCTGCCGTAGAGAAGGCCAAAAGCTATTCTTAAAAGGCGAAAGATGTTATTCAGATAAGTGCAGTATTAGTAGAAGAAATTATGCTCCAGGACAAAATGGACAAAAAAAATCTAAACTTTCTGAATACGGAACACAATTAAGAGAAAAACAAAAAACAAAGTCATTCTATGGTGTTGGAGAAAAACAATTCAGAAAATACTTTGATATGGCTTCTAAAACAAATGGTAAAACAGGTGAAGTTTTACTACAAATATTAGAAAGTAGATTAGATAATGTTGTATATAGACTAGGATTTGCTAGTTCTAGAACACAAGCTAGAATGCTTGTAACACATGGAGCATTTGATGTAAATGGAAAAAAAGTAAACATTCCATCATACATTATAAAAGCTGGAGATGTTATCTCTGTAAGAGAAATTAAAAAAGACAATGGAACAATTAAACATGCTTTAGAAGTAAATGAAGCAAGACCAGTTCCAACATGGCTAGAAAAAGATGCAGAAAAATTAAGTGGTAAAGTAGTTAGACTTGCAGGTAGAGAAGATATAGATCTACCAGTAGAGGAACATTTAATAGTAGAGCTTTACTCTAAATAATAACTATATATATGTATTGAGAATTGTTCTCATAATTATTAGGAGGTAAAAATGATAGAATTTGAAAAGCCAAATATTAAATGCTTAGAGATAGACAGCGAAAAAAACTATGGAAAATTCGTTTGTGAACCACTAGAACGTGGTTATGGTATTACTATCGGAAATTCTTTGAGAAGAATACTACTTTCATCATTACCAGGATGTGCAATAAAAAGTGTTAAAATAGACGGTGCTCAACACGAATTTACTACAATTCCAGATGTAGTAGAAGACGTTCCAGAATTAATTTTAAACCTAAAAATGGTTAGAATAAAAATGGACAAAAATGAAGAAAAAACATTAAGAATAGATTTCGAAGGTGAAGGAGAAGTTAAAGCCGGAGATATCGTTACTGATGGAACAGTAGAAATATTAAATCCAGACTTACATATAGCAACAGTTTCTAAAGGTGGAAAACTTCACATGGAAATGGTAGCAGATATGGGAAGAGGATATAATACTGCTGAAAAAAATAAAGTGCCAAACCAACCAATTGGAGTAATATCAATAGATTCAATCTATTCTCCAGTTAAAAAAGTAAACTATGCAGTAGAAAATACTAGAGTTGGTCAAATGGTAGACTATGATAAATTAACAATAGAATTATGGACAGATGGAAGCTTAGAACCATACGAAGCATTAAGCTTAGCAGCAAAAGTTTTAACTGAACATTTAAAATTATTTGTTGATTTATCAGAAACAGCAAAAAATACTCAAATAATGATTGAAAAAGAAGAAAATAAGAAAGAAAAAATTCTTGAAATGCCTATTGAAGAACTTGAATTATCTGTTAGATCATTCAACTGCTTAAAAAGATCAGGAATAGCTACAGTAGAAGACTTAGCTAATAAAACAGAAAATGATATGATGAAAGTTAAAAACTTAGGTAAAAAATCATTAGATGAAGTAATTGCAAAATTACATGACTTAGGCTTAGATTTAGCTAAGGAAGAAGAATAAATCAAGTATAAAGGAAGGTGAATGACGTGGGAAATAGAAAACTAGGAAGAACAACAGACATAAGACTAGCTATGCTTAAAAATTTAGCAACAGACTTAGTTTGGCATGAACAAATAGAAACAACAGAAGCTAGAGCAAAAGAAGTTAAATCTATAGTAGATAGCTTAATAGCACTAGCAGTTAAAGAAAAAGATAACTTTGAAGAAGTAGAAGTTAAAGTTGTTAAAGCTAAATTAGATGCTAAAGGAAACAAAGAAACAGAATTAGTAAAAAGCAAAAATGGCAAAGAATACTTAAAAGTTGTTAAAGAAGAAAAAATGGAAAAAAGACAAAAAGATATGCCATCAAGATTAAATGCTAGAAGAAAAATGATGACAAAATTAAATAAAGTAAAAGATAGCGAAGGAACTCAAATTGACTTAGTAGATAAATTATTTAATGTTATAGCACCAAGATACAATGGTAGAGTTGGTGGATA
>CALXKR010000083.1 GCA_944388895.1 uncultured Clostridia bacterium
TTTAACTCAGCTTCTACTGACATGTAAACTTCTTCTACATATTCCGCTATTCTTTGTTGTTCTTCAGCAATTTTCTTTGTTTCATTTATATGTAATATTACATTTATAATAATGCAAAGTATAATAACTATCAATAATAAAGAAGATATTATTATAAAATTTTTATTACTTATAGTTTCTATAATTACATTACTTTTTCTTGTTTTTCTTCTCCTGTTATTTGCCATTTCTCCCTCCATTTTTATACTAAAAATTATACACTAAAAACTAATTTTTTGCAATGGGGACGGTCCTTGTCATTTTTGCGTTTTTCCTTGAAAAATGGGCATTTTTTCTTTTTTAAGGTTCAAATTTGGGGACGGACCTATTTTCTCAGTTAAAAAGTTTTAAAAAGCCTGTTATTTCAAGAAGCTAGACGAAGAAACAAGGACCGTCCCCAAAAAATTTTACTTGCTATTTTAATCATTTTGGTATAAAATGTACTGGATAAATAAATATTTAAGGTTGGAGATTATTATGAATAATAAATTGTATGAGGGGCAAAAATTAAATAATTTTCGTGAATTGGTTAATTTATATAAAACTAAATATAAAAATTTAGTAGCTTTTGAGTATAAGAAAAGCCCTGATGCTAAAGTGCATATTAAAGTTAAATATGCACAATTTGCTAAAGATATTGAAAATTTGGCTACAGCTCTTTTAGATAAAGGTTGCAAAAGAGTTGCTCTAATTTCAGATAATAGATATGAATGGTGCACAAGTTATTTGGCTATTACTACAGCTGGTCTTGTGGTTGTTCCTTTAGATAAGTCTTTACCTGAAAATGAACTTGTAGATTTATTAAATAGAAGTGAAGCTGATAGTATTATTTTTAGTAACAAATATTTACAAGCAGTTAACAAGTCTAAATGTACTACTAAAGTTTGCATGGATTTTGAAGATGATGAAAATAATATTTTGTCTTATTCTAATTTATTAGATATTGGTTCTAAAATGGACCATTCTAAATATGACAATCTTTCATTTGATGATAAAGGTATGAGTATTATTTTATTTACTTCTGGCACTACAAACTTAGCTAAAGCTGTTATGCTTTCTCAGCATGCTATTTGTATGGATTTATATGCTTTAAGCCAAATGATAAATATTACTACTAAAGATAAATTTTTATCTTTTTTACCACTTCATCATACTTTTGAAAGCACAACTACTTTTCTTTTTGGTACTTCTTGTGGTATTACAATTGCTATTTGCGATGGACTAAAATATATTCAAAAGAATTTAGTTGAATATAAGGTAACAGGTTTTGTTTGTGTTCCTTTAATGCTTGAAATTATGTATAAAAAAATTCTAAAAACTATTAAAGAGCAAAATAAAACTACTATTGTTAATATTATGAGAGTTTTATTTAGACATTCAAGCATTGAAACTAAAAGAAAAGTTTTTAAGTCTATTATAGATGGACTAGGTGGAAATTTAAGAACAATAATTGCCGGCGGTGCTCCTATGGATAAAGAAACAATTAAAGGCTATAATGATTTTGGTTTTGATGTTCATCAAGGATATGGACTTACTGAAACAGCTCCTGTTTTAGCTGGTGAAAATAGTTTTAATAAGAAAACTGGTTCTGTTGGTTTTGCTCTTCCAACAATTGAAATTAAGATTGATAATCCTGATGAAAATGGTATTGGGGAAATAATTGCCAAAACTCCTGCAATTATGCTTGGATATTATAAAAATGAGGAAGCAACTAAAGAAGTTTTGATAGATGGTTATTTTCATACTGGTGATTTAGGTTACATTGATAAAGATGGTTTTATATTTATTACTGGTAGAAAAAAAGATATGATTGTTTTAAAAAATGGTAAAAAGATTTTTCCTGAAGAGTTAGAAACTTTGATAAATAAACTTCCTTATGTTACTGAAAGTATGGTCTTTGGATCATTGGATGATTCAAAAAATGATAGAAATACTGATGTAACTCTTTGTGCAAAAATTATTTACGATGAAGACGAATTAAAGAAAGCCTTTCTAGGAATAAAAGATAATGAATATTGTGATAAAATTTGGAATGATATTAAAACTAAAATTAATAAGCAAATGCCTGCTTATAAATATATTAGACAAATTTTAATTTCTACTGAACCACTTATTAAAACAACAACTCAAAAAATTAAAAGAAATGAAGAGATGAAAAAAATGAAAAAGGGTTAATTTCCTTTTTCATTTTTTATATTTATCTTCCAAATATATGTTTTCTGGTTATTTCTAAAAGTCCTAGCTTAGTAAATTCCATAACTTGTACTTTAGATCTATCTTCTTTAAAACATTCAATCATATAATTTCTTATTTGTTCTTTGTCTTCGTCTTCATCCATGTCTATATAATCTACTATAATTATTCCACCTAGGTCTCTTAGCCTTATTTGTTTTGCAATTTCTTTTGTAGCCTCTAAATTTACTTTTAATACGGTTTTTTCTAAGTCTCTTTTTCCTGTAAATTTTCCTGAATTTACATCAATAGCAGTTAATGCTTCTGTAGTATCTATTGTTATAAAACCTCCGCATCTAAGCCATATTTTTCTATTTAAATTCATTTTATTTTTTGCATCAAATTTATTTAATGGCTCATCTATTATTTCAATCTTTTCTTCTAATGCTTTATATTCTTCAATTAATCTTTGATTATTAGTATAAATTTTTTCCAAATTATTTTCAGCTAAATCTGTAATTATTTTACCCGTAATTCCTGCACTATCAAATATTTGTATTGGAATTTCTTTTTTGTTTTTTATTTTTTCAGCCTTTTTTAGAATTTCATTCCAAATATTTATTAATACTTTTAATTCATCTTGTATTTCTTTTGTTTTTCTTCCTTTAGCTGCTGTTCTAATTATTGCTCCACTATTTTTAGGTAATACTTCTTTAGCTATTTCTTTAAGTCTATTTTTTTCATTTTCATCTTCAATTTTTTGTGATACAGTAATAAAGTTAGAGTATGGCATAAATATACTAAATTTTCCATTTATTTTTATGTCAGTTGTAACTCTTGGTCCTTTTTGTTCATTGCAATCTCTTTTTACTTGTACTAGCACTTCTTGTCCTGATTTTATAATGCTGGAAATATTCATTTTTGAAGTATCTTCATATACATTTCCTGTTACATTGCTTGCTTTAGGAATTATATCTTTTATATGAACCAATGCATTTTTACTTTCTCCTATATCTATAAATGCTGATTGCATTCCGGGAATAATATTTTTTACTTTTCCTAAATATATATTTCCCTCTAATCTTTTTTCATCATCTTTTTCTTGATAAATTTCTACTACTTCGGAGTTTTGCACCACGGCTATTGTAGTTATATTATTTTTATTTTCTATTAAAATATTGTACATACTCATCCCTTTTTTAATTAAATTTATTCATTGCAATATCTATACCACTTTTTAATATTTCAGGTATAGCTAAACTTGCTTTTTCTATTGAAGGTATAAATTCTTTATACTTTTCTTCACTTAGCTTTCCTATGACATGTGGTATTAGCATTTCTTTAAATTCTGGTTTTCCAGTTCCTATTCTAACATGAATAAATTCACCTGTTTTTAAATACTCAATAACAGATTTCATTCCATTATGAGTTCCAGCTCCACCTTTTTTTCTAAGTTTAACTACTCCAACATCTAGGTCAATATCATCATAAATAACAATAATGTTTTGTGAATTTATTTTATAAAAGTCTTTTGCCTTTATTAAACTTTTTCCACTTTCATTCATATATGTTTGAGGTTTAAGTAAAATAACTTTTTCTCCTTCAATTTCGCCTACCCCATATATTCCTTCAAATCCACTTTTTGTTACTGATATGTTATATTTTTCAGCTAATTTATTTATTACATCAAATCCCATATTATGCCTGGTTTTACTATATTCTGGTTCTGGGTTTCCTAGACCTACTATTAAATACATTATCAATTTCTCCTTACTAAAAAAATTATTCTTACCACTCATTAATGTATAATATTGTTTTCACAAGCTCTTACCACTCTGTTCATTATGCTTAAACCTAACCCTTTTTTTTCAACACCTTCTATAATAGCTAATGTTACATTTTCCTTATCTATTTCTCTTAGAGCTGAAAAAATATTATGTGCTATTTTTTCTAGGTTATTTTTGCTACCTAAATCTATAAATTTTTTCGTGCGAATATAATCTTTATCTTCTGAAAATCCTACTACACAAGCATTTTCATTTTCTTTTAAAATATTATTTATTATATCTATCTGATTTTCACTATTTTCTACTAACACGCATTTAGTTTTTGGTGCATAATGTCTATATTTCATCCCTGGGCTTTCTACAGATTGATTTTCTTCTATTTTTTTAAATAAATTACTGCTTAATGCTACCCTTCCTACTGCTTTTTTTATATCATCTTCAGTAATAAATCCTGGTCTTAATATAGTTGGAACTCCATCAATAACTTTTACAACTGTTGACTCAATTCCAATTTTACAATTTCCGCCATCAATTATACAGTCCATTTTGTCTTTTAATTCTTCAAAAATGTCTTGGACATTAGTTCCACTTGGTCTACCTGAAATATTTGCACTTGGAGCTGCAAGAGGAATATTACTTTCTTTAATTAATTCATGAATAATGCTATTACTTGGCATTCTTATTCCTATTGTAGAATTTCCTGCTGAAGCTGTTTTACAAATGCTTTCATTTTTTTCTAAAATTAAAGTAAATGGTCCTGGCATAAAAGCATCTATTAATTTTTCTTCTACGGTTGATATATTTTTAACTAAGCTTTTTAACATATTTTTATCTGAAACATGTACTATTAAAGGATTGTCTTGAGCTCTACCTTTTGCTTCAAATATTTTCTTACAAGCTTCGTCTTCTAAAGCATTTGCAGCTATACCATAAACAGTTTCTGTTGGGACTAAAACTAAGCCATTGTTTTTTATAACTTCAATGGCTTTATCCAATTCTTTTTTATTTATATCTTTTTTCCAATCAAACATGTATTTCATATATATTACTTCTTTCTAAGTATATATATTAACACATTTTCTAGATTTTTACAAGTTTAA
>CALXKR010000084.1 GCA_944388895.1 uncultured Clostridia bacterium
TTTAGATTAAAAGAGCTATTATCCAGAATTAAAGTTGCACTAAGAAGATACAATAAAATATCTTCAACATTTTTAGAATGTAAGGGAATAAAAATAGATACAGAAAATATGCAAGTAAGTATTAATGATAAAACTATTGAAATAACAAGCTTAGAATATAAAATAATATATATGTTATTTAGTAATAAAAATAAATTAGTCACAAGAGAAATGCTTTTAGATAAAATATGGGATGTAGCAGGAAATTTTGTAAATGATAATACATTAACAGTATATATCAAAAGAGTAAGAGAAAAAATAGGAGATAATGAAGGCAAAATAATAAAAACTGTAAGAGGAGTAGGTTATAGAGTAGATGAGTAGTAATAAAAAATATTTGATAAGTATAGTCATAATAGCACTAGTAGGAATATTTTGTGCAAGTATTAATGCTAAGATTCAATATGAAAAATATATAACAGAATACAATAAAGTAATATATGAAATAGTAGGCAAAATTAATGAAAAATATCCAGAGGTTTCTAATGAAGAATTAATAGATATATTGAATAATAAAGGAAACATTGCCGAAGAAGAAAATTTAGGAAAAAATATATTACAAACTTATGGCATAACAGAAAATGAAGTAGCAATTTTATCTACTAAAAAAATATATAAAAATAATGTAATACTAAATATTATTTTAGTATTAGCAATAACATTGTCATTTATATTAATACTTTTAATACACAAAAAAAGAGAAAAAAAGGAAATAGATAAAATTATAGAATACATAAGAGAGATAAACAGAAAAAACTATGAACTAAAAATAGAAGAAAATGGAGAAGATGAACTTACAAATTTACGAAATGAATTATATAAAATAACATTAATGTTAAAAGAACAAGCAGAAAATTCAGAAATAGATAAAATAAATTTAGCAAAAAGTTTGCAAGACATATCACATCAAATAAAAACACCTCTTACGTCAATATCTATAATGTTAGATGAAATAAAAGAAAATCCAAACATGGAAGAAAATATAAAATTAAAATTTATATATGAAATAAGTAGACAAGTAGAGCAGGTTAAATTTTTAACAATATCTTTATTGAAATTTTCAAAACTTGATGCAGATGCAGTAAAATTTGAATGTGAAAAAATAAACTTAAAAATGTTAATAGAAGAAGTAACGAAAAATTTAGAAATTCCTTTAGAAATAAAAAATCAAAATTTATTAAATACTATAGATAAAGATATTTATGTAATGGGTGATTATAGATGGACTTTAGAAGCAATAAACAATATTGTTAAAAATTGCATTGAACACACTAAAGAAAACAAAAATATTTATATTACAGCTAAAAAAACAAATATGTATGTAGAGCTAAATATAAAAGATGAAGGTGAAGGAATAAGCGAAAAAGATTTAAAACATATATTTGAAAGATTTTATAAAGGAAAGAATTCTAATGAAGATAGTTTTGGAATAGGACTTTCACTTTCAAAATCAATATTAGAAAAACAAAATGCAACTATTAAGTGTTTATCAAAAGAAAAAGAAGGAACAACATTTAAAATAAAATTTTATGATTAATCGCCCAATGGGGACGCCCATTTTTGGGCGAAATTTTTGCTAAATTAAAAATAAATAATAAAATTACCCAAAAAGGGGCGTCCCCATTGGGCGATTAATCAAAAGTCATTTAAAAGTCACTTTAGGCATGTATAATGAAAATATACAAAATTATACCTAGAAGGGAAGATGTGAAATGGAAATTTTAAGAGTTGAAAATTTAACCAAGACCTATGGAAAAGGTGAAAGTGAAGTAAAGGCTGTAGATAATGTTAGCTTTTCAGTTGAAAAAGGAGAATTTGTGGCAATAGTAGGTAGCTCAGGAAGCGGAAAATCTACATTATTACACTTATTAGGAGGTGTAGATAGACCTACATCTGGAAAAGTTTTTGTTGATGGAAAAGATATTTATACTTTAAATGATGATAATTTAGCAATATTTAGAAGAAGGCAAGTGGGTATTATATATCAGTTTTATAACTTAATACCAATATTAAATGTTGAAGAAAATATAACACTTCCATGTGATTTAGATGGAAATAAAGTAGATGAAAAAAGATTAAATGATTTACTTACTTCATTAGGTTTACAAAATAGAAAAAAGTACCTACCTAATCAATTATCAGGAGGCCAACAACAAAGAGTATCTATTGGAAGGGCATTAATTAATAATCCAGCAATTATTCTTGCAGATGAACCTACTGGAAATTTGGACTCTAAGTCAAGTGAAGAAATTGTGGAACTTCTAAAAATGACTAATAAAAAATATAAACAAACAATAATTATGATAACTCATAACTTAGAAATTGCAAATGAAGCGGATAGAATTTTAACAATAGAAGATGGAAAAATTATTAAGGAGGCAAAATAATGAAAGTCCTTAATAAATTAACAATCTCAAGTTTAAAACTAAATAGAAAAAGAACATTAGTTACAATGATAGGAATAATACTTGCTACTGCATTAATAACAGTGGTAGCAGGAACTATAACTAGTGGACAAAGTACACTTAAAGAATATTCTAAAACTATGTATGGAGATTATCATGTAGCGTTTTTAAATGTGCCAGTAGAGGATTTATCAAAAATAGAGCAAAATAGAAATTTGGAAAAATATTTTTTGACTTCTAATATAGGGTACGCTAATCTTGAAGGAAGCCAAAATCCAGATAAACCCTATGCCTATGTTATGGCTTATGATTCATTAGCATTAAGCAAAATGCCAATTAATATTGTAGAGGGCAGATTGCCACAGAATAATAATGAAATTATAATTAGCAAAAGTATAAAAGATAATGGAGAATTAGAACTAAAAGTAGGAGAATCAATATCTTTAGATATTTCAAAAAGATTATTAGAAGGAAAAGAATTAAAACAAAGCGATGTTTATACAGAAGAAGAACACTTAGAAAAAATGTATGAAAAAGAATACAAAATAGTGGGCATTATGGAAAGATTAAATACAGATTTAGAACCATATATTGCTCCTGGATATAGTATGATAACCTATTTAGATTCTAACAATTTACAAAGCAAAGCTAATATATATGTAACATTTAATAAGGAATCATTAAAAAATTATAAAAATATTACTTGTCAAATATTAGGTTTAGATGAAAATGAACAAGAAGAAAAAGGATATTCTGGCTTAGACATGTATTCGATAGATGAAACACCTACTAGAAAATATGATATTTCACTAAATACTTCATTACTTAATTTTGAAGGTGTAGGACTTAATAATTCATACATGAAAATGTTGTATTTAGTAGGTGCTGTAGTAATTTCTATTATAATAATTTCAAGTGTATTTGTTATAAGAAATAGTTTTGCAATATCAATTACTGAAAGAACTAGACAATATGGAATGCTATCATCTATAGGAGCTACCAAAAAACAAATAAGGAAAAACGTACTTTTTGAAGGATTAATATTAGGAATAATTGCAATTCCTCTTGGAATTCTTTTAGGTATAATGGTAAATGGAATATTAGCATTAATACTAAATGTATTAATAAAAAATATATATGAAGAAATTAACTTTATATATTCTGTACCGGTAATGGCTATAATTGCTTCTATTATTTTATCATGTGTAACAATATACTTATCTTGTTTATCATCAGCAAGAAAAGCATCAAAAGTTTCTCCAATAGATGCTATAAGAAGTAGTGAAGATATTAAGATAAAAAATAAAAAAATAAAATCACCTAAAATAATAAAGAAATTATTTGGAATAGGTGGAGTAATTGCGTATAAAAATTTAAAAAGAAATAAGAAAAAATATAGAACAACTGTAGTTTCATTAGTTGTAAGCATAATGATATTTATATCAGTAACTTCACTTGTAGAATATGGATTTACTTTATCTAATTCTACATATAAAGAGCTTCAATACAATATGAACTTTTATGCAAATTCAAGAGAAGAAACTAGAAAAGAACAATATAATAAACTTTTAGAAATAACTAAGTTAGACACTGTTAAAGAATATTCTATGCAAAAAGTAGTTAGCTTGCAATTTGATTTATCAAGCTTAAAAATAAAAACAGAAGCTAAAGATTATGTAGAAAATAAATTAAAAGGTTATTATAACGAAGATGATGAAAATAAATTAGTAATATCAATGTATGCTTTAGGAAAACAAGAGTATGAAAGATATATAAAAGATTTAGGTTTAGAGTATGAAGATGTCAAAGACAAATTAATTATAATAGATGATTTTACAAACTATATATATGAAAATGGAGAAAGTGGAAGTTATAAAAAACAAATAGGACAGTTATATGATTATAAATATGGAGAAACAATAGAAGGAACGGTTGTTAGTGAAAAAAATACAGAAAAAGAAACTTTTAAAGTTGCTACAACAACAACTAAAAGACCAATGGGACTAGAAACTTATAGTTCAACTGGTGGACTAATAGTAGTAAGCGATGAATTTATAGACAAATATGATTGGTATTTAGGAACATTATTTGTAAATAGTACAAATCCAGGGAAATTAGAACAAGAAGTATTGAAAAATTATTCAAATGTTCAAGTATCTAATTTAGAAAATGAAGTAAAGGCACAAAATTCTTTAATTCTAATAATTGCAATATTCTTATATGGATTTATAATAGTAATTACATTAATTGGAGTTACAAATATATTTAATACAATAACAAGTAACATGAATTTAAGAAGTAAAGAATTTGCAAATTTAAAATCAATAGGAATGACTAAAAAAGAATTTAACAGAATGATTAGACTAGAAAGCATTTTCTATGGAACTAAATCAATTATTATAGGAATACCTTTAGGTGTATTAGGATCATATTTACTATACTTAGCATTTAATGAAGGAATTCAGATAAGTTATATGTTCCCAATAATGCCAACAATAATAGCAGTAGTACTTGTATTTTTATTGATTGGTGGAATAATGAGATATTCCTTAAATAAAATAAACAAACAAAATATTATAGAAACAATAAGAAAAGATAATATATAATTTTTGATTGGGGACGTTCCTTTTTCAAAAATAAATTT
>CALXKR010000085.1 GCA_944388895.1 uncultured Clostridia bacterium
AGTTGCAGTATTTGTTTCTTTAACATAGTATCTTTCATTTTCACTTACTTTTTCATTGTATATGCATTTATATGATGAAGTACTATTTTGTTCCATAGCTTCTATTTCTAATTCTTCTACTTCTTCATTTAGCTTTTCAATATCTATATTTTTCTTTAATAAATTCCATTTTGATATATTAAATTCTTGCCATTTCATATCTTTAGAATTTATATTAATATCTAATAATATTCTTTTTAAAAATAAAGTTTCTCCTTGGCTTAGGTTTTCATTTTTTAATTTTTCTTCTAATATATCGTAGCTATCTGCACTAGCTATATAGTGTATATAGTTATAATCAATTGGTTGTTTGCTTGTTTTTCTATTAATGTTATTATTAACTATAATTTTTTCAATATTTATATAATTAATTCCGCAATAAATACATATTAATATTATAAAACACCACTTTATGAAATCAAACTTTTCATTAAATATATGTATAATTATAGGAACAAAACTTATAATTTCTGTAGCTAATATTATATATACAAATACTCTTAAATAAGTTAATCCATATTCCATTTCATACATATGCATTCTATACATTGATGATATAGCTATTATACAAGTAAATATGACTAAAAATAAATTTAATATTTTTATGCTTTTTTCTTTATTTGCGTTATATTTGTCTGAAATAAGTATTATTATAAGGTTTATAAAAGAGACAAACATAAGTTGGAAAAAACCTGCTTTAGCATATTCGGCATAATTAAAGTTTTCGTTTAAATTTGCCTTAGCAAATAATGATTGTACTTGAATAAAGCAAAATACTAAATATATAACATTTAATGCTACTAATAATAATTTTATAGTTAATAGGTATTTTTCATTTGCCTTTTTCTGTTTTTTAACTTTAAATTCAATCTTTTTTTGCAAATTTAATATATAACTTAATATTAAAAAATATACTACTATTAAAATACCAATTCTTAAAATAAAAGTACCTATATTAATTTTACTAAAAGCATTTCCTATATTAGAAAATATTCCTGCAAATATACTGTCAGCAGAAGCTAATAATATTACAATAATTAAACAGACTCCTAAAACTATAAGTAATGACATTCCAACTCTTTTTATTTTATTATCATCTAATTTTTTTCCAATTTTTATATGTTCTTTTACTTTTTTGTTGGAATATTTTATTACTTCTAGATAATCTTCAATTGTATTTTTTGCAATTTCTAATGCACTGTATAAATGCATAACTAAAGCATTATTTTTTTCTCCTACTACTATTGAATACATTATAATATTTAATATTAGCAAAGCAAAAATATTTAACATTTGTAAAGTAGTATTTGCGTATATAAAATATGTAAAACTTATCAAAACTATTGGTATTAATAATACAAAACCTTTTTTATTTATTATTTTATTCTTTTTGCTAAGTATATAATATAGAATTACATTTCCTAAAATAGTAAATAATATCATTGAAATACCTATTTCTTTACCATAGAATAGGATTGAATGTGTTACAGATAATATTAAACTTCCTAAAATCTCCATAATTTTATTCTCCTTTTACTTTTTTTCATAATCAAGAATATCTCCAGGTTTGCATTCTAATACTTCACATATTTTTTCTAAAGTAGAAAATCTTATTGCTTTTGCTTTATTATTTTTTAAAATAGAAAGATTTGCTGGTGTTATTCCTACCTTTTCTGCAAGCTCTCCGGATGACATTTTTCTTTTAGCTAGCATCACGTCTATATTAACAATGATTGACATCTATTATTCTTCCTTTCTGCAATTTTATATAGTAAATTCATTTTCCTCTTTATATTCAATTGCTTTTTTATAAATTTCATTTAAAATTTTTATTCCAACCCCAAACACTAGAAAAACAATTGCAAATACAAAAATTAAAGTTTCTATTAAAATATTGTTTAATGTATCAAACATTCCATATTGTCTAAGAATAATACTTGTTGCTACTAAACAACAGATATATAATATACTAATAACAACTGATAATCTAGAAACATTTCTTAAGTATTTTATATTATTGCTTTCGAATAATTTATTTTCTCTTAAATTTTTAAATACTAATATAAATTGATAAATAATGAAAAGAGCAACAATTCCTGTAGAAAGAATTACTATGCTAATAATAGTTTCTAATAATATTTTAGATAAATAGTTTTCTACCATTGACATACTTGTAAAATTTGAAAATAAGTTAAAAGCACAAACTATGAAAGTTATAATATCTATAAACGCAATTATGCAAAATAAAATTTTCAATCCATTTTCTACTTTTGATGAAAGACTTTTTTCTCCTAAAACCTTCATTTATATCCCTCCTTAATATATAAAGAGTATATTATTTTTATTTTTGTTTGTCAATATATTTTTATTGTTTTTCGATATCTTTGTTTAAAAAATAAAAAGCAAAAGTAGTTTTTGCTTTTGCCTTTTATTTTATAAATAATAATTAACCCAATTTGAGTATATTCTATCTCCATTTTCTTTCCAACTAAATATTGGGGCATTTTCTGGATTGTTATCACTATAATAATTTTTAGGAATTTCAATATTTAGTCCCTTAGATACATCTCTTTTATATTCTTTATCTAATGTATCTAGTGCATATTCAAGATGTCCAGTTATATATAATTGATTTCTTTTTTTGTCTTCTACTACAAATACTCCTGCTTCATCAGATTCTGCTACAACTGTTAAATCTGGTACTTTTTCTATATCTGACTTATATATTGTAGTATGTCTAGAATGCGGAGCTTTAAAATTATTTACAAATCCATTCATTATTTTAGAACCATTATCATCTATTTTATGCTCAAATACTCCAAACATTTTATTATTTAATAAATGCTTGTCTATTCCATAATGATAATATAATCCTGCTTGTGCTCCCCAACAAATATGCAATGTTGACTTAGCATTTGTTTCTGACCACTTCATTATTTTCTTTAATTCTTCCCAATATTTAACTTCTTCAAAGTCCATTTGTTCGACAGGTGCTCCTGTTATAATTAGCCCATTAAATTTTTTGTCTTTAATTTCATCAAATGTAGAATAAAATTTTTGCAAATGCTCTGGAGCAGTATTTTTACACTCATATGATGTTACATTTACAAATGTAACTTTAATGTTTTTTCCTGATGTCCATAATTTTCTTAACAATTGTAGTTCTGTGTCTTCTTTTAGAGGCATAAGGTTTAATATTGCTATTTGTAATATTCCTTCTTTTTTATTGCCCTCTAATTCTTCTAAAATTTGTATTTTTTCCTTTCTTAAAATTTTACTTGCAGGTAATCCTGCTTTTGTGTATATTGGCATATTTCCCACCATTTTTTATAATAGTACCCAAATATATAATTATATATTTTGACTATAATATTTTATCATTTATACAGTAACAAATCAATAGAATTTTTTAAAAGTCCTGAATATACTTCATGTAAATCATTTATATTTTTAAAGTGTTCTGGTTTAACTACTTCTGGTAAATTTGTTTCTATATGTGCCTTAGTAATAACATATTTTATAAACTCTGCACAATAAAATGAATTTTCTATACCTATTTTCTTTTGAAAACCTGCTGCAAATAATCCTACAATATTAAATTTGTATTTTTCTTTATTTTTTTCCATATCATAAATTATTTTTTCTAAATCTAAATATTGTTTTTCTGTAATTTCTAGTGAAAAAATTTTAGTTTTAGTTTTATAAAATCTTTTAAAAGTTCCTTTATCTATATATTCATGAACGAAACCACCCCAAAGTGGATTATATGGATTTATTCTGCCAAAGCTATACATTTTATTTAATTCTTTATCTAATGATATGGATACATGTGAAAATTCATCTTTTGTATAGTTTTTTATTATTTTAGACAAAACTGTCCCTGTATGTGTTAAAACAAAATATATTTTTTTCATAAACATCTCCCAACTCAATATATATTATCATTTGTTTAAATATTTTTCAATATATTTTGCGTATTATTAAATTATGTAACCTTTTATTTTTTTATGCATATATTAAATTGAGGTGAATTATATAAATGAATAAATGTTGTGATATAAAATGTAGTTGTTTACCTTATTTAGTAATAGCTATTATCGTTACTATAATAATTATAATAATTACAATGATGCCTAAAACCTTTGGATTTTCTTTTAAAAAGGTAGATTCTAGTAACAATAATCCATTAGATGGTGCTACTTTTGAATTAAAACAAAATGATACAGTAATTGCAACTGCCACTTCTGAAAATGGAGGAATTGTTACTTTTTCTAATTTAAAACCAGGAGAATATGTTTTAGTAGAAACTATCGCTCCTGATGGATACACAAAGGATACAAATTCTTATAATATTACTATTGCTGATGATGGAACTGTAACTTATGATGGAGGTAACCCAATTAGCAATTTAACAATTGGTGATACACCTAGTTCTATTAATTATGCAGTTATTTATAAATCTAACTCGGAACCACCAAGTCCACCAGTTATTGATTCTGTTCCTGCAAATATAAGTTATGAAATTAAAGATAATCCTTTTTCATATCCAGGATATGTTTTTAAATATTGGAATACTGAACCTGATGGAAGCGGAACAACATATAACCCGGGAGATATTATAACTGTTAATTCTTCTATTACTCTTTATGCTATTTGGGAAAAAATAGAACCTAGTGAGCCACCAACAATAGATCCAGTTAAAGAGAATGCTTCAATTATAACTGGAACTGGTATTCCGGGTTCCACAATTACAGTTAAATTTCCTAATGGAACTGAATCTTCAGCAACAGTAAAACTAATAGGAACTTGGACGGTTCAAGTTCCTGGTAGTGAACAACCATTAATGGTTGGAAGTACTATAACAGCTTACCAAACAGAGGTTGGAAAAGGAATTAGTAATC
>CALXKR010000086.1 GCA_944388895.1 uncultured Clostridia bacterium
CGTTTGGTAGTACTTGACTACCGCAATTTTATTGGTTTCTCAAAAGATTTATTGTTTACTTTTCAATGTACTTTTTTGTTTTTGTCCCTTCAACTTGGGACGTTTTTTATTATAATATACTATCAAATAAAAGTCAACACTTTTTTTAAAATTTTTTAAATTTTTTTTAATTTATTTTTTTACTAATAATTTAGTGCTTATTTTTAATGTTTTTTTGCCTAAAGTGCTGACTTTTTATCTGTTAATTCATAAATATTGGGTCTAAGTTTATTCCTATTGATGCTGCTTGATTAATATAAACATCATTGATTTGTTTTTTTATAATGTCTGTAAATTCTTTGATGTAGTTTGAATCATAATCGTTTACTACTGCAACTTTATCATCTTGCATATCTTTAAATGTTCCAATATCACTTGTAAAGTTTATTTTATCATTATATTCAAAGCTTATCTTTTTTATGTCATTTATTCTATTAATAATTAAATGGTTTTCTATGTTATTTTCTTGCACTGTTCCTGTTATCCAATATTTTGCTTCAATACTTTTTATTATTTCATTTTCTTGTGTTTGATATTTTAATGAATGTTCTTGTTCATTTCCTTTAATTTTTATTGTTGTTACTTTCGTTCCATCACTGACTTTTAATATTACGTTTTTTTCGTTTCCTTCTTGTAAATTACTTATAGTAATAGTTTTTCCGTTATATTCTATTTTGGTCTGTATATTTTTTAGTTTATTTTCATATACAGTTATAGAAAACTCTCCCGCTTCATCTGGATTATTCTTAAGTAATTCAATTCTTTCTTTCATTTTTTTATTTAACATATTAATATCTGTATATTCATCAGTAATGTTTAAAAGTTTACATTTAGATGTAATAAAATCCATCATTATACTATCAACAGTTATCTTTTCTAATATTTGTATTTGTAAATTACTGTTTTCTCTAGAATTTAGTTTTAAAGTATATGCAGTTGTATCATATTTTTGGCCTTCTATTTCTATTTTTTCATTTTTAGTTTTACTATATGCTGTGTCAGGCACGTCATTTCTAATCATTTTTACATATTGTTCAATATGCTTCTTTTCTGTATTAGATATTTCTAGAATTTTGTCAAGTTTGATTTCAGTTATTTCCTCTGGAAATTGGTTTGCATTTTCTAGTCCTATATTTTGTGCAAGTTCATCTATATTTTCGTTTCTAACTACTATATAGCCATCTGCAATTTGTGGAGCAAAAAATCCATACAAATTTTTATCTCTAGCAACTTGCATGTTAAATAATCTATTATTTTCACTTTTTATTTCTACATCAATATTGCTTTTTTCATTTTTGTTGTCTGTTTTACCGTTTACAGTAACTTTTACCTTGTCTAAAATACTTTGGTCAGCTATATTACTTGAATCGGTTATTTTTACTTCTCCAACAGTAGTATATGGTTTTGTTTCTTTTGTTTTTTGATAAGTTTCATATTCTTCACTTGTTTCTAACACATCCAATACTTCTGGAATTTGTGAAAAATATCTAAAAAATGCGTCTCTTTTTGTTCTAAAAATATCTGTAGTAATATATAGTACAAAAATAATTGCTGTTAAAATTAATATTATAGAAAATATAATAATTAAATTTCTTTTTAATTTATTAGGTTTCATTTATTTTCTCCTTTGTTTCATAACTTCATACATAACTATTCCTGCTGATACAGATGCATTAAGTGAATTGATTTGTCCTTTCATAGGAATTTTTATTAAAAAATCGCAATTTTCTTTTACTAATCTATTCATTCCAAAACCTTCACTGCCTATTACAATTCCTACTCCACCTTTATAGTCTTGTTCGTCATAATAAGCAGATCCTTTAGCATCGGTTCCATAAATCCATATATTTCTTTCTTTTAAATAATTTATAGTTTCATTTAAATTATTTACCCTTGCTATTTTCATATATTGCGCAGCTCCAGCTGAAGTTTTGTTTACTGTACTATTAACAGTAGCAGATCTTCTTTTAGGTATTATTATTCCATGAACCCCGCTACACTCTGCTGTTCTTATTATAGAACCTAAATTATGGGGATCTTCTATTTCATCTAATATTAATATAAAAGGATCTTCATTTTTTTCTTTAGCCACTTCTAAAATTTCATCTACATCACAATATTCATAAGGTGGCACTATAGCAATTACACCTTGATGATTATGTGTTTGAGACATTCTATCAAGTTTTGATTTATCTATTTCTGATATAATTATTTTATTTTTATTTGCTAATTTAATTATTTCATTAATAGATCCGTGCTTTTCACCTCTTTGAACAAATAATTTATTAATATCTTTTCCAGATTTTAATAATTCTATTACACTATTTCTTCCTTCAACTTGATCTTGATTTTCTTCCATTTAATTTTCCTTTCAATTTACTTTAATTTATTATTTATATATTCATTTATTTGTCTTGCAACTTTTGCAACTCTATATGTATGTTCTACTCTTATTCTTTACTATCTGCCTTTAATACATTTAAAAATGCCTCTTGTGTAATTTCTACGTTTCCAAATTCCCTCATACGTTTTTTTCCACGTTTTTGCTTTTCTAGCAATTTTTTCTTTCTTGTTATGTCTCCACCATAGCATTTTGCAAGTACATCTTTTCTTAAAGCAGAAATAGTTTCCCTTGCAATAATTTGTCCTCCAATTGCTGCTTGAATTGGTATTGCAAATAATTGTCTTGGTATTTCTTCTTTTAATCTTTCTGTATACATTCTTCCTCTTGCATAAGCATTTGATCTATGAACTATAAATGATAAAGCATCCACTGCTTCGTTATTTACATATATATCTAATTTAACCAAATCTGATTCTTTATAATCTTTTAAGTAATAGTCTAAAGATGCATAACCTTTTGTTCTTGATTTTAGTGTATCAAAAAAATCGTATATTATTTCATTTAAAGGCAATTCATATTTTAATGTTACTCTGTTTTCATCTAAATATTGCATATCTAGATATATTCCTCTTCTATCTTGGCAAAGTCCCATTACATTACCAACAAAGTCTTTTGGAACCATTATGCTAGCTTCTACGAAAGGTTCTTCCATTTTGCTAATTTTAGCTGGCTCTGGCAATTCTGAAGGGCTGTATATATTTATTAATTCACCATCTGTTTTATATACTTTATATATAACTGATGGTGCTGTAGTAATTAAGCTTAAGTCAAATTCTCTGTCTAGTCTTTCTTCAATTATTTCTAAATGTAATAATCCTAAAAAGCCACATCTAAATCCTGAACCCAATGCTACTGAAGTTTCTGGTTCATATTCTAAAGCTGCATCGTTTAATTTTAATTTTTCTAATGCAACTTTTAAATTTTCATAATCGCTTCCATCCATAGGAAATAACCCACAATATACCATTGGATTAACTTTTTTATATCCTGGAAGTGGTTCTTTAGCTGGCATTTCTGTTTTTGTTATAGTATCACCAACTCGAATGTCTGATAAACTTTTTATGCTAGCTGCAATATATCCAACTTCTCCTGCACTTAAGCTTTCTGTTTCTTCATATCTACCTGGTTCAAAATACCCAACTTCAGTTACTGTAAAAGTTTTATTTGATGACATTAATTTTATTTCATCACCCACTTTTACTGTACCGTCTTTTATTCTTACATAAGCTAAAGCACCTTTATAATCATTATATATTGAATCAAATATTAAAGCTTTTAAAGGCTTATTTTCATCCCCATTAGGAGCTGGTATATCTGATACTATTCTTTCTAAAACTTCTTCAACATTAAGTCCTGTTTTAGCAGATATACAAGGTGCATTTTCAGCTGGAATTCCTATAATACTTTCTATTTCTTCTTTTACTTCATCTGGTCTTGCACTTGGAAGATCAACTTTATTTATAACTGGTACTACCTCTAAATTATTATCTATTGCTAAATATACATTTGCAAGAGTTTGAGCTTCTACTCCTTGTGTACTATCTACAACTAAAATAGCTCCTTCACAAGCAGCTAAACTTCTTGATACCTCATAATTAAAGTCAACATGTCCTGGTGTATCTATTAAATTAAATTCATAAGTATTGCCATCTTTAGCTTTATATTTCATTCTAATTGCTTGAGATTTTATGGTTATTCCTCTTTCTTTTTCAATATCCATATTATCTAACACTTGTTCTGACATTTCTCTTTTTGTAAGAACTCCTGTCATTTCTATAAGTCTGTCTGCTAAAGTTGATTTACCATGATCTATATGTGCAATTATACTAAAATTTCTAATGTATTTTTGGTCTTTCATATTTTTCCTTTCTTTTTATAAAAATCTTAACATAAATTAAAAAAATTTACAATACTAAATATAAAAAAGCAAATCCCCATAGATAATTTAATATCTATGGGGCTGCTTGTTTTTTATGGAGCTATTTCAGCATCCTCTATCAAAGGGATAATTGTGGATGTTTTTTTATTCAAACAACATTCTCTGCCTCCAAACATGATCTTTTCGCCTACAAAGTATAATGTCTGACCTCTAAAAAATTGTTCAGGTATGGATATGTCTATAAAGTTCACTTTATCAATCCTCAAATATACAAAATTTTCTAAGGCATCTTCTGGAGACATTTTCTCAAAAAAGTTAAACATTATCGTGTTTTCTGGTACAGTCACCTCTTCTGGGTCTAATGTGCTTACCCGATATGCTCTTGCTTCAATTTCAATCAGCCTTTCAACTTTTTTGGCAAGAATGCAAAATAAGGTGTTGTTTTTCATGAGTAATACTCCCTTTCAAAAAAGATTATAAAATTATTATATCACACTTTATTTATTTTGTCACTTGTGTAAAAAAACTCCCGCCTGCTGAAATTAGTTCGGCAGACGGGAGA
>CALXKR010000087.1 GCA_944388895.1 uncultured Clostridia bacterium
AAATCCGTTTTTTTCAAGGGTATATATACCTTTTTCATTTGTTTTGCTTTACATTCTTTTTCAAAATTAGATATTGCACACATTCATTTTAAATTTATCTAGCATTTCTTTATTATTCATTAGTACCATACCCCCTTCCATTTAAAACTTTCTTCTTTTTCTTTGTTAATTTCTGTCTTTTTTTCTTTATTCATAACCCTTACATCTCCTTTATAGTTATTTCTCAATTATTGTACCTTTTACATCATAATTTTTTATCAGTAATGATGATATCTAGCTATAAACTTTGATTTAAGAGAATTATTTGTTATTTTTTTATAATTTTTGTTAAATTTTTATTTATATAATCATTTAATTTTATATTTATAAAGTAATTTTCCATATTCAAAACATTATTCCAGTCAAATCCAGCTAATAAATTATCTAATAAATTAATATCTACATCAAAAAAATTGGTATTATCATTATATTTTATACTATATTTATATTCAAATGCTATATTGTTTTTTAAAATAATATTTATTCTTAAATAATCTAATTTTATAGATTTTATTATTGTAAAATTTGAATAACTTAAGTCACTAATAGTACTTGAAAAATCTATTAATTTTATAAAATCTGTTTTTATTCTCTCTTCTTCTTTGTCTTTTTGTTTTTCTTTATACTTAAAATAATAATATATAGCAAATAAAACTAAAGCAATTACTATAATCCCCCAGTATTTAAACTCTATTATTAATTCTATAAAAGATAAACTAGTAGCTATAAATATAAAAATATATAATACAAAAGTACAAACTTTATATAGATATTCATTTAATTTATTCATTTTCTTTCTCCTTCTTTTCTTCTAAATTTTTATGCTATACCAATTATATATTACATTTATTTTTTATAAAAAGTTTGAAATGACTACAAATCACTATCTTTTGCTATCATTATATATTAATGGACAGATAATTTCAACTTTATTATCTGTCCTATAATAATTTATTAAGGTAATTTTCTATTTTTTATAATAGCTTTTAATTCCAATTTGCACTTTTTTAAAAATTTTCTTTATTCAAATACCCAGTTTATTTGATAATTTGTATTAGTCCATTCTCCTATTTGAATCAAGTATTGTTCAATTAAATCTTTCGCTCTTGATTGAGCAGTTAATAATAGTTGTGAATTATTTTCAACATTTTTTTTCATTTCGTTTTGTGCTATATTTATTGCTTCTGTTTCTTCTTCAGGTGTAAATTCATTTTTGTTAATCCAACTATCAGATGAATACATATATGATTCTTTATCTATTTCTCCTATATCAATGCTTAATAATTGTGCTTTAGGTAATTTTATTGTAATGTTTTCTTCATTGAATTGCATATCAACTTTTGACATATCAATTCCTATTTTTGCAGTACCTGTATATTCTATCCATAGCTTTCTATCTTTCTCAAACCAATGATTAATTCCTGAACCAGCTGATTTGTCAATTTTAGCAACATTGTGGTAGTAAGTTTCAAGAGTTGCTAGATTACAAATTGCTCTAACTTGTGTAATATCAGGTTTTTTTTCAACATTTTTATTATTTCTTGTAATAAAAAATATTCCTATTAATACAACTATAATTATTAATATTATGGCAACAATTATTTTTTTCTTCATATTTTCCTCCTTATTTAACTTCAATTTCATACCTATCACTCCAAGGTTTGAATAATGCTTCAACTGCTGAAATTGCATTTTCTCTCGCATTTTTATCAAGATTTTCTTCTTTACTTATTCTATCTTTTAAATCATTTTTGCAAAGTAAATATGCCTCTTGAGATATTCTATCTTTTTCGTTGGTATTCTCAACATATATATATTCCATTGTTCCCATATTTACACGAATGTCATGATCTTCAACTTCTGGTAATGTTATAGTAATTTTCTTTTCTTTTTCATTAGGTTCTATTTTTATTTCATTAAAGTCTATCCCAACAGTTACAACTCCTTCATATGATACATAATATTCAATGTTATTTTCATCTTTTACATCATCCTTATATTTTGTAGCTATAGCATTATATGTATATTCAATTGTTGATAACTCACTAATTTCAATTATCTTTTCTAGTGAGCTTTGAGCAGTAATCGCAAATTTTCTTTCTTGAAATCTACATATAATTTCATAAATAGATATTAATAATAAAATTACCAAAATTATGATTAATACTAATTTTCTTTTTCTAAAAAACTCTTTTATTTTTTCTGTTATTTTAACTTTATATTTCTTTTCTTCTTCCATTTCCTACTCCTTTTAAAATCAATTATTTATTATCAAGTAATAATTTTATATTATCTTCTTTTTCTAATATAAATCTTTTACAGTAAAATATGTTAGCATATTTTAAAATATTTCTCATCTGATATGTATCTATAGTACCTCCAATAACTGCTCCTACCCAATATGGAATTGCTCTTTTTAATGAATCTTGTGTTAATTTTCTTCCGATTTGCTCAAATATATCTTTAAATATGCTGTTCTCCAATCCATTTTTTCCTGCTTTTTCAAGTGCTTTTTGAGCAGATTTATTTGCCAAAGCTCTCATTTGTGTTATTAAAAGAGTTGCTGCATTTTTATTTGCCATTGCCTCCCATCCTTTTTTTGCTGTTTGCTTAATGACAGTTGTTTCAGTAATAAGCATAATTTTCGCAATGTTTTCAGACAATGCATTAGTATTTCCATACTCAGGTGACATAGCGCTTGAAAAAACTTCTCCTGCTATTTCTAATTCTACAGAATCATTTTTAACATCATACCCATAAAATAATGCTACTGCTTGTACTGCTCTAAAGAATAAAAATGTACTAATAACTAAATTAAATGGTAAACCTGCAAATCCCATTGCACCAAGTCCAGCACCTTGTATAAGAGTAGTGCCAATATCAGCAATTTGATATTTTTCAACTATTTTTGATATGTCATAAGCTCTTAACAAACAAATTTCATCTAATGACTCAATTTGGTTCTCTTTTGAAATCTTATTTAATGCTTGACAAACAATCTTTTCATTTACTGCATATTTTGATGCAAATTCTTGTACCTTTTGAAAATTATTAGCTAATATTTCTAACGACTTTTTCATAATTTCTTGTTGTGAAATTGTATTTTTCATTTTTTCCCCAATATTTTTCACATTTTCAGGAAGTATTTCATCTACTTTTGTTCCAATAGTATTCATCGTTTTTTTTATTGTTCCCGGTGTAATTAATTTCTCATATCTTTCAGTTAAAGTATTCAACTGTTTCTTCTCTTTTGCATCAACTATAATTTGTGGAATAAAATATTTTTTATTTTCCATAACACAATCCCCTTTTCTTATATAATCTTTCTATTATATAATGTGTTTTTTTCGCGAATTTTTAATTTTCATTAATTGCAATTAAAATTTCATTAGATTGTACTTTTCTATAAGCATTATCATAAGTATATTTTGCATCTGTAAAATATACTTTATAACTTTCGTTTTCTAATTTAGCTCTAATTAAAATTAAAAATCTATCTAATTCTTCATCTGTTAAATTGTATTTTACTTTTAATTCATAAAATGTATATCTAATATAATTAATATCTTGGAGTTTTTTCTCATTTAAAGTTGTTTCAATTAAATTAATTATTTTATTATCATTCATTCTTTTCCTCCTTAATCTCTCTAATTATATCATAAGTTTTTAAAAAATTACAATTATAACAAAAAAAAGGGTATGTAAGACTATATTTAAAATAATCCTACATACCCTCATCTCAATAAATATATGAACTCATTTCTATATTAACTATTATAATAAATTATTCATCAGTGTCAATATTTTTATCTGTTTTTTCTTTTAAAGTAAATACTAAACCAATAGCATTTACAAGTATTAAGATTCCTGTTCCTATAAAAGCAGAATAATTTGTACCACCTGTTCTTGGCAATTTTTCTGTTAATTCTATTTCTTTATAATATGTTATAGTCTTCCAATCATCTTTATCTTCCACATATATATCTTTATAGTTTCCTGATACTTTTGTATGATTTACAAAAACAAAACCATTAGGCAAATTATCTAACATATCGCAATATAATCTAGGTTGTTCTACTTCTTTAAAATCCGCTTTTACAGTACCAAATCTAAATTCAAAATCTGTTATAAATTCTCCCTCTTTTAATTTTGCATCAGTAAATTTTACTTCATTATTTTTTTGTGTATTCAATCCATCTACTAACATAATGTAATCATCACTTAAATTTGTTTTATACCATATAGAATACATTAAATCTTCATTCCAAGTTCCTGTATAAATTCTGTTTGCTCTTAATGCATTAGTTGGTAACGAATCACTCCAAGTAAAGTTATCAATAGCTATATTAGAGTTATTATGAATATTTGAAAAATCATAATAGATACTATCTTTGCTTTGTGTTTCTACAAAACCTTTTTTAGTAACTTCTACATCAATGTCCACATTGTCATTTTCTATTTCAACATTTACGATTTCTTGATGTTTTACTATCTCTGTATCAAATACAATTTCTGTTAAAACATAATAGTCTGGACTCTCGACTTCTAAAATTTTATATTTTCCTTTTAAAAGTTCCTTTGTAATAGCTTCTCCATTTTCGTCTGTTATTAAAGTATCTACCAAGTTATTATCTTCGTCATATACTTCAAATTTTGCATTTGCTAATCTAGTTCCTTTTGTATCTCCATTATATTGATTATCTTCTTTACTTGTTTTTATTATTTTAATATAACCTTTTATCAATTCATTTTCAAAAGTAATATCTGTGATTTGGTCTTCTGTTAATGTAACTGTTTGAGGTGTTTCGTTTAATACATAATT
>CALXKR010000088.1 GCA_944388895.1 uncultured Clostridia bacterium
GGTGGAATATGGGACTCGAACCCATGGTCTCCAGTGCCACAAACTGGCGCGTTAACCAACTACGCTAAATCCACCATATTGTTACTACAACAATATCTATTTTACCCCATTTTTTTAATATTGTCAACCTTATTTTTATATTTTTTGCTATTCTTCTTCTTTTGCCCAAATAATTAATCTATATTTAGAGTCATCTGTACATGTTGACAATGAAATTTCTCTTTTTCCTGCAGTATCTCTTGTCATATATTCTGCATCATCTGCTGAAGTATTATACACATTGTATATTATATATTTTACTCTGTTTCCAGATGTATCTGTAATATATATTTCATCTCCATTTTTTAGTTCTTTATTTCTAGAGAAGAATGTTCCGTTTCTATAATTATGTCCTGCTATTACAGTATTTCCTACTTTATTTAATCCAGGTCCCATTAAAACTCCTACTGAAGCTTCTAATGAAGTTTTTGTTACTCTTTCTAGTACAGGATATTCTAAATCAATTTCTGGAATTTCAATTTTACCAACTACAGTAAATCCTTTATAAGTAACTACTTTATTTCCAGAACCTGTTGAATTATTATTTTGAACTTCATTTCCGGCAACCACAAAATTTAATGCTTCATTATTTGTTTGAACATTGTTTTGATTTTGTCCACCAATTATGTTACCACTTATAATGCTATTATTAAATTCGTTTAAAGCTTGGTCTTTACCCTTTTCTTGGAAATACTTTTTATATGTTTCATATCCCCAAAATCCTAATAAAGCAAAGATAACTATTACAACTATTACTAATATTACAGTTAATACTTTATTATATTTTTTATCTACCATATTTTTTCCTTTCTTTTTAGACTAACTATAATTATTATACCATAATATTTATAATTATTCTAGTGTTTTCTCTTAAGTTTTGTTATGCCAAGTTGTAACATATAATAAAAATTATATGTTATTATTAATTACCTTGTTGGTAATTTTTCTCCTCCTAATATATGAAAATGTAAGTGTTTTACAGCTTGTCCAGCATCTTCTCCAACATTAGAAATTACTCTGTATCCTGTTTTGTCTACTCCTACTATTTTTGCTACCTCATTAATTTTTTCAAAAATATGATATAATAAGTCTTTATTTTCTTCTTTCAAATCTTGTAAGCTTACCATATGAATTTTAGGAATTACCAAAACATGAACTTTAGCTATTGGACTAATATCATAAAAAGCTACTACTTTATCGTCTTCATATACTTTTTTTGAAGGAATTTCTCCTTTAATTATTTTACAAAATATACAATCTTCCATTTATTTATCCTCCAATATAGCTTTTATTCTTCTAACACCTTGAGAACTTGCTTCTTCTTTTTGTATTTTAAAATGTCCTAATTCTCCTGTATGTTTTACATGAGGTCCTCCGCAAAGCTCTTTTGATACATCTCCAATTGTATAAACAGTTACTTCATCTGGATATTTTTCAATAAACATACATTCTGCACCTGATTTAATAGCATCTTCTTTTTTCATTGTTTGTACTGTTACTGGTAAATCTTGTTCTATCCACTCATTAACTAAATCTTCTACTTTTTTCTTTTCTTCATCAGTTAATTTGTGGTCACAGTTAAAGTCAAATCTCATTCTTTCAGTTGTAATATTTGAACCTCTTTGATGAGAGTTTTCTCCTATAACTTTTTTTAGCGCAGCATTTAAAAGATGTGTTGCTGTATGATAACTAATAGTCTTTTCGTTTTGCTCAGCTAAGCCTCCTTTAAATTTTTGTTCACTGCCCATTCTTGATTTTTCTTGATGCTCTTTAAATAATTTGTCTACTTCAGTTAAATCAACCTCAAAACCATTTTCTAAAGCTAAGTCTTTAGTTACTTCTGGTGGGAAACCATAAGTTTCATATAGGTTAAAAATTATTTTTCCATCAATTTTATTTAGTCCTTGATTTTTTAATCTATTTATAACTTTATTGAATTCTCTTTCACCATTATTTAAAGTTTTCATGAACTTATCTTTTTCTGCAATAATTACATCTTTTATTTCTTGTCTATGGCTATCTAGCTCTGGATACATTTCTTTTAAATTATCAATATTTAAATCTAATAAATTTGAAAGTTCATTTAAATCTATTTGTAGCTTATTTAAATGTCTTGTCATTCTACGAATTAGTCTTCTTAAAATGTATCCTCTATCTATATTAGATGGTCTGCCTCCATCTGCTACTATCATCATGCTAGAACGCATATGTTCTGCAACAATTCTTCTACTTGCAATATCATCATTTTTTGAAAGTTCTTTTAGCTTGTCCATAACTGGGCTAAATAACTCTGTATCAAATGGTGTTTCTTTTCCTTGAAGAAGCATTGTCATTCTTTCTAATCCTAAACCTGTATCAACATTTTTTTGTTCAAGTTTAGTATATTTACCATCTTTTTTGTAATATTCCATGAAAACATTGTTCCATATTTCCACATATTTTCCACAATCGCATGATGGCTGACAGTTTTCTGAACATTTAGGCTTTCCTGTATCATAAAACATTTCTGTATCTGGTCCACATGGTCCTTCTTCTCCAGCAATCCACCAGTTATCATCTTTTCCATAAAAATAAATTCTATCTTTTGGAATTCCAGCTTCTTCCCAGCATTTTGCTGTAAGTTCATCTCTTGGACAATCTTCATCTCCTGCAAAACAAGTAACAGATATTTTTTCTGATGGAATTCCTAATTCTTTTGTTAAGAATTCATAACTCATTTTTATAGATTCTTCTTTAAAATAATCTCCAAGTGACCAGTTTCCAAGCATTTCAAAATATGTTAAATGTCTATTGTCACCAACTTCATCAATGTCGTTTGTTCTTAAACATTTTTGGTAGTCAGTAAGCCTTGTTCCTTCTGGATGTTTTTGCCCTAAAAGATAAGGTACTAATGGTTGCATACCTGCTGTATTAAATAATACAGATGGATCATTTTCTGGTATTAATGGGCTACTTGGTATTATTTTGTGCCCATGATTTTCAAAAAATTTTAAATATTTATTTCTAATTTCAATTGCCTTCATTTTATCATTCCTTCTCAATATTTTTATATTTTACAAATTTTTCTTGTATTATACCATATATTACAAAATATTAAAATATTTTTTATTAATTATTTATATTTCCAAGCGTTTCTAAATGGTTATAGGTTTCACCTATAGTTACTTCTTTTATTTTATCAATTATGTTTTCATCACTTTTTGCATTTACAGTTATATAATTTGTTGTGTGTCCTTTATATAATTTGCCAACTTTTTCTTCAAAAAGGACTTTTACATTTTTTCCTATAGCATTTTTATTATATTCTTCTTCATTTTCATCTGACAATTCAATTAGCTTTTTGCTTCTTTCTTCTTTAATATTTCCATCAATTTGATTTGTCATTTTTTCTGCAACAGTTCCTTTTTTAGGAGAATATTTAAAAATGTGCATTTTATAGAATTTAATTTCTTTTAAGAAATTATATGTTTCATTGAAATCATCATCTGTTTCTCCCGGAAATCCAACAATTATATCTGTTGTAAGAGAAACATTTGGATATATTTTTCTTATAAGTTTTACTGAATCTTCAAATTCTTCTATAGTATATCTTCTATTCATATCTTTTAAAGTTTTATTACAACCACTTTGCAAAGACAAATGGAAGTGATCACATATTTTTTCAATTTTAGATAGTCTTTTAACAAATTCTTCGTTAATTAGTTTTGGTTCTAATGAACCAAGTCTAATTCTTTCAACTCCATCTATCTTATTAATTTGCTCTAAAAGCTCTATTAATCTAAACCCTCCTGAATGAAGATCATCTTTAGGATTAAAAGGATTATATTTTTCATCATATCCATATTCTTTTCTATATTGTTTTACATTTTCTTCTTTAAAGTCTTTTCCATAAGAAGCTAAATGAATACCTGTTATTACAACTTCTTTAATTCCTTTATTTGCTATTTTTATAATTTCTTTTAAAATATTTTCTGGGTTTCTACTTCTAACTTTTCCTCTTGCATAAGGAATTATGCAGTAAGAACAAAATCTATCACAACCATCTTGTACTTTTATTACTGCTCTATTTAGTTCTGTATAAGTTGTTATTCCAAAATCTACAAATTCGTTTTGATGCATAACGTCACTAATTTCAGTTTCTTTTTCACTACTTATTTTATTTGTATTTTGAATATATTTTTCTATAATATCTACAATTTTTGTTTTTTCACTATTTCCTAGTATTATATCTACTTCTTTTATATTTTCTATTTCTTTGTTTGCTACTTGTGCATAACATCCGCACGCAACAATAATAGCCTTAGGATTTAATTCCTTGGCTCTTCTAATCATTTGTCTGGACTTTCTTTCAGCAATATTAGTTACACTACATGTATTTATTACATAAATATCTGCATTTTGTTCTTCTGTAAGCTCATATCCATGCTTTAAAAATTGCTCTTCCATTGCTCCAGTTTCATATGTATTTACTTTGCAACCTAATGTAAAAAATTTAACTCTCATAATGTAATTATTATATCATTGTTATGTAAATTAATCAAGTAAAATTTAGGGCAAATTTTTGTTTAGGGTTTGTTTTGGGGACGGTCCTCTTTTTTCCCCATTTTTTTGATTAAGGAACGTCCCCAATAAAAAAGAGGAAGATTTATCTTCCTCCACCGCCTCCGCCGGCCTCCACCACCGGCCTCCGCCTCCTGAAAATCCTCCGCCTCCTCCAGAGCCAGATGAAAATGCTGAAGACATTGAGTTACTTACTGAATTAAAACTACTTGA
>CALXKR010000089.1 GCA_944388895.1 uncultured Clostridia bacterium
TCTTTTATTATATCTGCTAACAACAATATTCCAAGAATAAAATTAATTATAGATAGACTATCAAAATCATATGGACAGAAAATAGAATGGGATGGAAAAGAATATTATACATTTCCAACTGCAGAAGAACTTAAAAATGTAAAAGTAGAAGATTTTAGAAAATTAGGACTAGGTTTTAGAGATATTAGATTATACGAAACTACAAAAATGGTATTAAATAAAGAAGTAGATTTAGAAAATCTAAAAAATATGCCAACAGAAAAAGCAAGAGAAGAATTATTAAAATTATCTGGAGTAGGTCCAAAAGTTGCAGATTGTATACTTTTATTTTCAGACCTAAAAAGATTTGACGTATTTCCAATAGACGTTTGGGTAAGAAGAGTTATGAATGAATTATACATAAAAAAAGAAGACGAAACCAAAGTTACAAAAAAAGAAATACAAGCTATAGCAGATAGTAAATTTGGAAACTTGCAAGGGTTAGCACAACAATATTTATTTTATTGGAAGAGAGAAACAGCATAATTTTCGATGAGGGACGTTCCTTTTTCGAAAAAAGAACGTCCCCAATCAAAAAGGAGTAAATTATGAATATAATTTATGGTAGAAGCGGAAGCGGAAAAAGCGAATATATATATAATAAAATAAAATCAGAAAAGAATAATTGCTCTAAAATGTATATAATTACTCCGGAGCAATTTTCTTTTACTGCAGAAAAAAAGTTGTTAGAAACACTTGAAGAAGGAGCAACAACTAAAGTAGAAGTTTTATCTTTTGAAAGAATGGCATATAGGGTTATAAAAGAAACTTTAGGTAATAGTATAAAAAATTTAGTAGCATCAGGAAAAGCTATGATAATTTCTAACCTTTTAGAGGAATATCAAAAAGAGTTTAATTTTCTTGGCAAAAATATGGAAAATATAGACATGATATTAACTCAAATTACAGAATTTAAAAAGCATAATATTACAGTAGATATGCTACAAAAGCAAGTTGAAGATACTCAAGATACATACCTAAAATTAAAGTTAAAAGATATGCTTATTATTTATTCAAAATATGAAGAAAAAATAGATGGCTCTTATATTGATGAAAATAATTTACTAACAATATTAGCAGACAATATAGAAGAAAGTCATTTATTTGATAATGCTACTTTTTATATTGATGAATTTGCAGGTTTTACTAAACAAGAGTATAGTGTTATTGAAAAGCTTTTTAAAATTGCAAAAGAAGTAAATATAACTGTTTGTACAGATGATTTAAGAGTAATAAAAAGTCCAGAAGCAGATATTTTTTATGATAATAAACAAACAATTCAAACCTTAAAACAAATTGGCGATATAGATAATGAAATTTATTTAAATAAGCCACTTAGATTTAAAAATGATGAGCTTAAACATTTAGAAAAAAATATTTTTGATATTCCATTTACTTCTTATAATAAAAAAGTAGAAAACATCAAGCTAACTATTGCAAAAAATCAATATGACGAAATTGAAAATGTAGCAAGGCAAATATATAAATTAGTAAGAGATGAAGGCTACCGATACAGAGATATTGGAGTTATTACTAAAAACTTAGAAAGTTATTCTAGTTTGTGTAAGGCAATTTTTACTGAGTATAATATACCAGTTTTTATTGATGAAAAGAAAGATATAACAAGTGATATGTTTATAAAATATGTTTTATCTATTTTAGACATATTTGCTAAGAACTGGTCTTATGAAGCAGTGTTTAATTATATAAAATCTGGAATAGTAAAAATAGATAATATTTATGAACTTGAAAACTATTGTTTAAAATGGGATATACGAGGCAAAAAATGGTATGAAAATAAATGGAATTTTGGAGATGAAAATCAATTTATAAATGAGCAAAATCAAATAGTAATGCCATTATTAGAACTTCAAAAAGAATTAAAAAAAGAAAAAACAGCAGATAATATTAGTAAAAAATTATATGATTTTATTTTAAAAAATGTTCAAGATGAACAAATAGAAGTGGAAAGCTATAATGCAGTTATAGAAGTAATAGAAGAAATAGCAGATTTATTTAAAAATGAAAAAATGTCTTTTGATACATATATAAGATTATTAAAAACAGGTATTTCAAGTAAAGAAATAGGACAAATTCCACAAACACAGGATAAAGTAACAGTTGGAGATGTAAATAGATCAAAAACACATAAAATTAGAGCTATATTTATTATAGGAGTAAACGACGGAGCATTTCCAAGTGTACAGTCTAGTGAAGGATTTTTCGGAGATAAAGATAGAGAAGATTTGAAAGCAAAAGGATTTGAACTTGCAAAAGGTACTTTAGAAAAAATGTATGAAGAAAACTTTAACATATATAAAACATTTTCTACAGCAGAAGAAAAAGTATATATATCATACCCTGCAGCAGATGTTGATGACAAACCACTTAGAAGGTCTACAATGATATCTAGAATAAAAAAGATATTTCCAGAATTAAAAGAAAATGTTTATGAAGGTAATAATGATGAAATATATACTAAGCAAGTTACATTTACAAATCTTTTAGGAAAAATAAACAATATAAATGGAAAATGGTATGAAGTATATAATTGGTATAGCAAAAATCCTTCGTGGCAAATAAAATTAGATAAAGCATTAGAAGGACTAGACTATACAAATGTTCCAGAAAAAATTAATGAAAAAAATGTGCAAAAATTGTATGGAAATACACTTCACACTACAGTATCTAGATTAGAAAGTTATAGAGCTTGTGGTTTTTCATATTATTTAAAATATGGGTTAAAATTATCTGACAAAGAAAAAATGAATATAAAGCCAGTAGATACAGGTTCATTTATGCATGATGTAATAGATTCATTTTTTAAAGAAGTAGAAGATGTAAAAAATATAAGTGATGAGGATGCAAAAAAAATATTAGATAGAATAATAGAAGATAAATTATCACTTCCTAGAAATTATATTTTTTCAGCAACTGCTAAATATAGAACATTGGTAAGAAGATTAAAAAGAGTTATATATTTATCAATGAAATATATAATACAAAGTTTAAAATGTAGTGAATTTGATGTATTACAAACAGAACTAGAATTTGGAAACAAAGATTATCCACCAATAGAAATGACATTGGACAATGGTAAAAGAGTTTCTATTACTGGAAAAATAGACAGAATAGATATTGCAAAAGCTCCTAATGGAAAATATATAAGAATAATAGATTACAAATCTTCTACTAAAGATATAGAGCTTAATAAAGTAATTGCTGGCCTTCAACTTCAACTTTTAACTTATGTAGATGCAATTGTTCAAAAAGAAAATGTACAGCCTGCAGGAGCATTATATTTTACCTTATTAGAGCCAAAATTAGCAGGTGCTAGTAAAGACATGACAAAAGAAGAAATAGAAGAAATTATAAAGAAAAACTATAAAATGAATGGATTAGTATTAGCAGATGTAAATATTATAAAAATGATGGATACTAAGTTAGAAACAGGAAAGTCAGATATAATACCAGTTTCTTTAAATGATAGTGGAGAAATAAATTATAAAAATTCTAAAACAGTTACAAAAGAAGAATTTGAAAATTTACAAAAATATACAACAAAATTGATAAAAGAAATATCTAAAGAAATATTAGACGGAAAAATAAATTTAAAACCATATTATACAGTTAGTGGAAAAAATACCCCTTGCAGCTATTGCGAATACAAATCAATATGTAGATTTAATCCTAGAATAGCGGGAAATAATTATTTTTATGTAGGAAATAAATCAAGACAAGAAATATTGAATCAAATAAATAATGAGGAGAAAAATTAATGAAAAAAGCATTAAAAATTATATTAGGAATTGTTTTAACAATAATTATATTACTTGCAGGCTTTATAATATATGATAGAGCAACAATTAATAATACATATAAAATTGGCGAAAAGAACTTAAAAATTCCTATATTTGTATATCACGACATAGTAGAAAATGAAGATGAAATTCAATTTGATTATATGCAAACTACAAAAGAAACATTTGAAAAACAAATATTAGGATTAATAAAATTAGGTTATAAACCAATTAGTTATGAAGATTTAATTGCATATAATAATGGAGAAAAAGAATTAAGCAAAAAAAGTTTTTTAATTACATTTGACGATGGATTTGAAGGAGTATATAAATATGCATATCCATTTGCAAAACAGCACAATATACCAATCACTAGCTTTGTAATAAATTATGATGTAGGAACTAATGGATATTATACATGGGATGAAGCAAGAGAAATGGACAAAAGTGGAGTAGTTAGCATTTATTCACATAGTTTAAAACATGACGAATACAATAACTACTTACCAGAAGACTTACTAAAAGATGTAACAACCTCATTAGAAGAAATAGAAAAAGAATTAGGACATAGCATAACAAAAGTATTTACTTATCCTTATGGATTATATAATGAAGAAGGCAAAAATATATTAAAAGATAATGGTATAATACAAAACTTAACAGATAACAAAGTAAATAAAAGTAAGGAATTAAATATATATGGTCTTCATAGAATGTATCCATTAAATGATCCAGTTTGGAAGATTATATTAAAAATAGAATATAGAAGTTTTAGATATTAAATCGTACCACTTAAACTTGTAAAAATCTAGAAAATGTGTTAATATATATACTTAGAAAGAAGTAATATATATGAAATACATGTTTGA
>CALXKR010000090.1 GCA_944388895.1 uncultured Clostridia bacterium
CTAAAATTGTTACTATTGTAATAACAATTATAATTACTATTGATTTTATAAGCTTTTCCTTCACTTTCTCTCCTTATTAATAAATTTTCATTTAAATATTATCATATTTTGCTAGTTTAATGCAAGGAATTAAGAAACTCTTAAGAATAAAAAATAAGAATTTTATACTCCAAACTGACCATTATTAAAGTTTTTCATAATGAGAATCTACATATACATTTATTTATTGGAATAAATTAACATTTAAAATATATTGAATGTATGATATCATATATTTATGTTAATAAATTAGGAGGCAATTAAAATGAAAAAACTTAATTATTTTGATTTTCTTAGAGGAGAAAAAGTAACTATTCGGAAAATCTTAGAAAGAGAACTCACATCTGAAGCAGCATATTTTACAGTTGCACTAAACGAAACCGACGAGCATATAAATATTGGAGTACCACTTGAAAGTGCAGATAATGTTAAACCAGGTGCAACATTGTTTTATAAAGCATGCGCTAAAGGTTACGCAAAATGGAAGAATGGCACTGTACCTCTAGGTATATTGCCATAGGAAAGTCTGAAATCAGAATCCAAAATGTAAAATCAGTTTATCAATAACTGATTTTACATTTTTTTATTAAACTTAGTTTATTTTATTTATTATTCAAAGAAAAATAATTTTAAAATTGCCCTTAAATAATCTTTATTTTCTTTAATCTCAATGCATTTAATATTACAGTAAAACTACTAAAAATCATTGCAATACTAGCAATCATTGGATTTATATAAATTCCTATTGGTATTAATATTCCCATTGCTATAGGTATCATTAATAAATTATAGAAAAAAGCCCAAAACAAATTTTGTTTTATATTTCTAATTGTATTCGTACTTATATTTATTAGTTTTAAAACAGCTGTTAAATCATTTTTAGTTAATATTACATCTGATGAATCTCTTGCTATGTCTGTTCCACTTTTGACACTAATTCCTATATCACTATTAGCCAAAGCAGGACTATCATTTATTCCATCTCCACACATCATTACTTTTCTTTTTTCCTCTTTTAGTTTTTTTATGATATCTGCCTTTTCTTTTGGCAAGACATTTGGAATTATTTTTGTAATACCTATTTCTTTTCCTATATTTTTCGCAGTTTCCTCATTATCTCCTGTTAGCATAATAGTTTGAATATTTCTTTGATTTAATTTCTCTATAGTTTCTTTAACATTTTCTCTTATGATGTCATTTAGTCCTATTAAAGCTATAATTTTTTTATTCCTTATGACATATATAACACTATTTCCTTTTGATGTTAAGATTTGTTCATCATTTAAGTGAGTATTTGGAATACAATATTTTTCTACTATTTTTCTATTGCCTAATATGTATTCGTTATCACTAATTTCTCCAACAACTCCATATCCAGATAAGTTTTTAAAATTATCTACTTTTAGTTTTTCTAATTTTTTCTCTTTTATATAATCAAAAAATACCTTTCCAATTGGATGAGTAGAATTCGCTTCTATACTTCCCAATATTTGCAAAATCTCTTGTTCGGCAATATTACTATAGTTGTATATTTTTGAAATCTTAAGCCTTCCATATGTTAATGTTCCTGTCTTATCAAAAACCAATGTATCTACTTTCGAAGCTATTTCTAATATTTCGCTTTTTTTAACTAATATCCCATTATTTATACATATACCTTCGCTTACAACAATAGCAAGAGGAGTAGCAAGGCCTAGACTACAAGGACAAGCTACTACTAAAATTGTGATAAATGTTGATATAGCAGTAGATGCACTAGCTCCCAAGATTAAGTATATAAAAAAGGTTATAAATGCAATAACCAACACAATTGGAACAAAATATCCAGAAATTTTATCTGCAATTTTTGCTATTGGTGCTTTAGTATTACTAGCTTCCATAACTAATCTTACAATTTCAGAAACTGTTGATTCTTTTCCTATTTTTTCTGCTCTATATTTTATGAAACCATCATAATTAAAACTTCCTGCAATAACTTTTTTACCAATTTCTTTCATTACAGGTTTGCTCTCACCTGTAATAAAAGCTTCATCAAGATGGGCTTTTCCTTCAATTATTTCTCCATCAACAGCAATTTTTTCTCCTGGTTTACTTATTAATATATTACCTTTTTTTATCACATCTAAAGTTACTATTTTCTCTTTTCCATCTATTTCTACAGTAGCTTGATTTGGTGTTATTTCAATCAATTTTTTTATTGCTTCTTTAGTCTTATCTTTGTTAATTTCATCTAAATATCTTCCAAGTTTAACAAAATAGATTACTATTGCTGATGATTCAAAATATAGGTTCATAGTATAATCATAGTTGCCAATTATTATTTTATACATTCCATATAAACTATAAACAAAACTACTAATTACTCCTATTGTTATTAGTGTATCCATGTTAGGAATTTTATGTATTAAATTTTTATAACCATTTTTTAATATATCATATCCGTATACTAGAAATAATATTGTCATCAAAAACAGTATAACTGTATAGCTTATTGGATTATTATGAGGATTAAATAGCGTAGGTACTGGTAAATCTACCATATGTCCCATTGATATATACATTAAAATTACAGCCAATATAGAAAATATTATCAATTGTATTTTTTCGTTCTTATTCTTTTTTTCAATATTAACCTCTTTAAATATCCCACCACTTTTAAATCCTGCATTCATTATATATTTTTCAATCTTTTCTTGGTTTAATATATTTTCATCATAATCTATACTTGCACTTGCCATTACAAGATTAACATTTGCATTTATAATTCCATTTTGTTTATTTAAATATTTTTCTAACCCATTTGAACAAGCGCTGCATGTCATTCCTTCTATTACTAACATAATATTCTTCATAATTAATTTTCCTCAATCTCAAAACCTAGATCATCTAAAATTTCTTTTATTTTTTCCATATTTATATCTTTATTAGCTTTAATATAAACCATTCCGTCAATATGATTTGCTTTAACTTCTATAATTTCCTCCATTGAATTTAAGGCATTTTTTATTCTGTTTTCACATCCTTCACAATGCATTCCAATTACTTTCAAATTTGTTTCTTTCATATAAAACTCACATTCCTTTCTTATTTTAATGATGATGGTGATGGTGATGATTATGTTCTTCAAAATTACTTTCTATTTCACATTCTTTTTGATCACAATTATCATTTTCATCTTCTATTTCTATAGTTGTATGATAAATATTCAACTTTTTCATTTTTTCTCTTATTTTTGTCTTTAGTTCTTTTATGTTCTTTTCCTCTGTAACAATATGCATTGTTGAATAATTAGTATATCCATCCATACTCCAAATATGAATATGATGAACATTTAATATTCCTTCTATCTCTAATAAATGCTTTTTTATTTCTTCAACAGATATATTTTTAGGAACTTTTTCCAAAAATAAATCTAAAATATCTTTTAAGTTTTTAAATGCATTAATAAGTATAAATATCGCTATACCAATAGACATAATTGAATCCACTAACGAAATATTCGTGAATTTCATTAATATAGAACCTATTAAAACTACTACCCATCCTAATACATCTTCAAGCATATGTAAGTTTACTGCCTTTTGATTTATTGAGTCTCCATCTCTGGTGAAATACGCAGCAAGGAAATTAATTATTACTCCAAATATTGCAAAAATAATCATACCATCATAATTAATTACTTCTGGAAATACAATTCTTCTTAGTCCTCCTATTATAACAAATATTGAGCCAACAGTTAGCACAATTGTGGTTATCAAAGCTCCTAAAACTGAATATCTTGCATAACCATATGTATATCTATCATCTGGCTTCTTTTTACTTATCTTTTCCAATATTAAAGATATCCCTATACTCAAAGCATCTCCTAAATCATGAACTGCATCAGACATTATTGAAATACTATTTGTAAATATTCCTCCTAATAATTCAAATATAGAAAATGCTATATTTAAGATAAATGCAGTAAGAATATTCTTTTCTGTTTTTTTCATAAAAAATCCTCCTTTAATTATTAAATCTTTTAAATAAACTGATTAATTCATCAATTACTTCTAAATTTCCATTTTCTAAATCCTCAGCTACACATTTGTATAAATGGTTTTCTAATATAGAATTAGCTAAACTTTTTAGAGACTTTTCTGCTGCAACCACTTGAATTAATATATCGTTGCAATAAGTGTCATTATTAACCATTTTTTCAATTCCGTTAATTTGTCCTTTTATTCTGTTTAGACGATTTATTATTTTTTTCTTTTCTTCTTCACTTCTTACGGTTTTCTTTTGGAAACATTCATTCATTTTTATCACCACCGTGCCTATTATATACCCCATATGGTATTTTGTAAATAAGGGGGTATATATAAATTTTTTTATCTATCAATGTTATTTAAGGCTTAATATTAGAATTATAATACTTTTATCTGTTTCTATTTTAAGTCACAAATAATAATCCTCCGGCTTAGCCGGAGGTATTTTACTTATAACGCCCATAGGGCTATGTTACAAGCAGAGCCTCAAGGCTCATAGCTGTTCCGACGCATGCGTTTTCTATAGTATCCACGGCACCAAAAACTTCGCTGTCCAAA
>CALXKR010000091.1 GCA_944388895.1 uncultured Clostridia bacterium
TCTTTATCATATTCAATTTTATTTTTTACATATTTTTCTAAATTTAAATTATTCATATTATCCTTCATTCTTTAGTTTATATTTTTTTATGGAAAAGGTCCAAGGAGCAGGAATTTAAAGTGTGGCACCCGGCAAAGCGACACGGAAACCGTAGGCGTAGTCGTTGCTGCCGTCGTCGCTGTACGAAGAGAACACGCCCACAGACGAACCTCTGTAATAGTAGCCTCCACGCTTGAAGAATGGATTACTCGAGCTCAAGAAATATCCAGTATCACTAAACCAATTGTAATCTCCAGCTCCTACATTTACTTCTTTTGTTGCATCTCCTGTTTTTCCTACTTCATAAACTTTTTCTCCAGAAGAAATTGATGTTCCATTTGTATAAGCTGTTATATATTTTGTGCTTATATAATTTACTTCTTCATCTTTAGCTTCTGCTGTCATTTTTCCTCCATAAGAAGTATTTGTAAGGTAACTACTTGAACTTTCTTTATCAAATGCCGCTACATATTCGTATGCTCCTCCAGATAAATCATATATTCCATATATATTTCCGGTGCTACTTGCTTTTTGTCCTTCTTCTGTATCATATGCATTTGTTACTCCTGATGCACCCCCCGCATTTGTACTTCCTCCTCCATTTCCAGTTATATAACTACTACTGTTATTTATGTCTATTTCATTTCCGTTTCTTCCATATTGGCTATGTGTTAGGTATGCTACTGCTCCCCATTCACTATCTTTCATTAAGTGACTTTCTAAACTTGTATTATATTCTTTTGAATAAGTGTAACAGTTAGAAATACTTATATATCTCCAACTTTGTACATTTGGTTGTATTTTTATTGTTGTTCCTGAACCTTCTGATTCACTCGTTGCATTACTACGGCTTGCTTCATACTTTCCTATCCATAGTCCAGATAAATCACTATCCCATCCTCCATGTGAGAAAGAACTTTCTGTGTCATCCATAAATGCTGGGTGTACTATATAGCTTTTTCCATTTTTTTCTACTGTTTCTATTCCTTCTTCTAATGTGCAATTATTCTTTACATTTCCTTGTGTGTCAACCATTCCTCTTCCATCATAATATCCTGTTGGTGCCGTGCTATCTTGACTTGCATAATATGTTATTCTATATGCATATCTTGGTATCCATACAAAGTAGCTTCCGTTTGCATCTTTTGCATTTGCCCAGTGGCTATTTAAATTATCTGCAGTTCCCGTTCCTGCTACATAATTATACCAATCGCTATCTTCTTCTGTTGTTGTTTCTTCTGTTGTTCCATTCCATTTAACTGGAGTCATTCCATTTAATACTGGTGCAAGTGGTTCATTTATTATATTATTGCTGTTATCTATCCATACTACTTCTATTCTTCCAAATGCTGTACTAAATTCTACAAGTATTTCATTAACCTCTATGCTACTGCTTCCACTTCTTTGTTTTCCATCAGTTGTTGCTTTTACTTTAGCAGTATAAGTTCCATTACTATTTGCTGTAAATGTAGCTGTTTTACTTGATAAATCTACATTGCCTGTTACTTGATTGTTATCTGGTCCATATAATTCTATACTATCTACTGTTCCTACATTATTTGTTACTTTGACTGTAATTGTAACAGTTTTTTTAACTCCCGATACTTGTTTACTTACCTCAATTTCTGGTTTTACCCCTCCAGCTTTTTCTACATCTTTAATTTCAGTAGTATCCTTGTCTACCGTAAAAATATAGTCTTTATATTCTACTTCTAATGTTCCATCACCATTATCTGTAACACTATCTGCTCCTTTATTTAGTAAGTAATTTTCTAAGCTATCCTTTCCTCCATCTAGTTTATATAAAGGATACTCTCCTAATATTAAATTGAAGTCTTCTGTAACTGTTGCCTCGTCCCATTTTTCAGTTGCATCCTGAGCTCTTGTAAATATTCCATTATTTCCTATCGTTAAATTAATCGCTACTGCTGCTAAAATTAACAATACTATTATAGTTACTACAAGTGCTATTAAAGTTATACCTTTAACACTTTTTTTAAATTTTCTTAGGTTTCTTTGCTTGCTTTTAAAGTCATGTTTATTCATAATTTCCTCCTTAATTTATGTTTCATTTGTACACATTTATTTTATACTTTAATTCTGTTTAAGTCAACAATTTTAATATTACATTTATGTTACAAAATCCAAAACTTTATTCGCCCAAAAAGGGGCGTCCCTATTGGGCACCTATTGGGCAAAAAAATAAACCAAAGGTTAAACTTTGGTTTATTTTGTAAAGCTTATTTTGTTGCTTTTACTTTCTTTTCTGTTTTTGCTTTTACCTCTTTTTTCTCTTCTACTTGTGGGTAAACGCTAATTTTCTTTTTATCTCTTCCAAGTCTTTCAACTTTCATTATACCTGTAACTTTCGCATATAAAGTGTCATCGCTTCCGATTCCAACATTTGTTCCTGGATGCATTTTTGTTCCTCTTTGTCTGTATAAAATGTTTCCAGCATTAACTAATTGTCCGTCAGCTCTCTTTATACCAAGTCTCTTTGACTCACTGTCTCTACCGTTACTACTGCTACCTTGACCTTTTTTGTGTGCCACGTTTTTTCACCTACCTTATTAAAAAATTAATATAATTATTCAGCTATTTTGATTGATTTAATTTCAACCTTAGTATATGGTTGTCTGTGTCCTTGTGTTCTTCTGTAGTTTTTCTTTGCTTTGTACTTGTAAACTAATATTTTCTTTCCTTTTCCATGAGCAACTACAGTTCCTTCAACTTTACAACCTTTTACATAAGGAGCTCCTACTTTAACATCTTTTTCATCAGATACTAATACTACATTATCAAATGTAACTTTTTTTCCTTCTTCAGCATCTAATTTTTCAAAGAATACTACGTCTCCTTCAGATACTTTGTATTGTCTTCCACAACTTTCAATTATTGCGTACACGATTGGTGCACCTCCTCCGTTCTCATACTCGCTAAGCATAAATGCAAGGTATCTAGCCTATAGCTAGAATTTAGCTACCCGACTTAGGCGGTCTACAGATATATATTATACAATATTATCTCATAATTTGTCAACTATTTAAAATTTTATTTTTTCTTCAATATAATTTTTCACTTCTGATATAGGAATTCTAATTTGTTCCATTGTGTCTCTATCTCTTACTGTTACTTGGTTATCTTCTAATGTATCAAAGTCTACAGTGATGCAATATGGTGTTCCTATTTCGTCTTCTCTTCTATATCTTTTACCAATAGAACCCGCTTCATCATAATCACAGCTAAATTCTTTTGATAACATATCAAATATTTCGTTTGCTTTGTCTCCTAATTTTTTAGATAGAGGCAAAACTGCTACTTTGTATGGTGCTAAGGCTGGATGTAAGTGCATTACTACTCTTGAGTCTCCACCTTCTAATTCTTGTTCTTCATAAGCATTACATAAAAAGGCAAGTGTTACTCTATCTGCTCCAAGTGATGGTTCTATTACATATGGCACATATCTTTCATTAGTTTCTGGGTCTAAGTAGCTTAAATCTTGTTTTGAATGGTTCATATGCTGAGTTAAATCGTAATCTGTTCTATCAGCAATTCCCCATAATTCTCCCCATCCAAAAGGAAATGCAAATTCTATATCTGTTGTTGCTTTACTGTAAAATACTAGTTCTTCTTGTTCATGGTCTCTTAATCTTATATTTTCTTCTTTCATACCTAAACTTAAAAGCCAATTTTTACAGAATTCTTTCCAATAATTAAACCATTCCAAATCTGTTCCTGGTTTACAGAAAAATTCTAATTCCATTTGTTCAAATTCACGAGTTCTAAAAGTAAAGTTTCCTGGTGTTATTTCATTTCTAAATGCTTTACCTATTTGAGCTATTCCCATTGGCATTTTCTTTCTAGTAGTTCTTAGTACATTTTTGAAATCTACAAATATACCCTGTGCTGTTTCTGGTCTTAAGTATACAGTTGCTGTACTGTCCTCTGTAACACCTTGAAATGTTTTAAACATTAAATTAAATTTTCTTATATTTGTAAAGTTTGTTTTTCCGCAATTAGGACAAGCTATTTTATTATCATTTATATAATTTAGTAGTTCTTCATCTGTCCATCCATCTGCAACTAGATCTTTTCCATTTTCATGTGCCCAAGTTTCTATAAGTTTATCTGCTCTATGTCTAGTTTTACATTCTTTGCAGTCTATTAGTGGATCTGAAAAGCTAGATAAATGTCCAGATGCAACCCAAGTTTCTGGATTCATTAATATTGCAGCATCTAGCCCAACTATATCTTTCTTTTCTTGTATAAATTTCTTTCTCCAAAGATTTTTTACATTATTTTTAAGTTCTACTCCTAAAGGGCCATAATCCCAAGTATTTGCTAATCCTCCATAAATTTCTGAACCTGGATATATGTATCCTCTAGATTTACATAGATTAACTATTGTTTCCATGTCTTTTATCATAAAAATCCTCCTATCCTTCTCTTAAAACGCTTTTTTATTCTATCATTTTTTGTATTATATGTCAAACTTAAATAAACTCTTCCCACACAATATTAGCTAAATCTA
>CALXKR010000092.1 GCA_944388895.1 uncultured Clostridia bacterium
GTAAAACAAGAGCTAAGTATATATCAAAAGATAATGGGTATAGTTGGGAATTTGTAGAAGAAATATATACAAAATAATCAATATTATAGATTATATAAATTATTTTTTAAAACTGGTATTTAAAATTACAAAAATGTAAGATAAAATAATAGCAATTAAAACAAAAAAATGATATAATCTTTAACAGACATTTTAATTAAGGTAATAGTTAATAAAACTATATAAAAATATATCTTAATAACTATGCAATAAATCACACAAAATTAATTGATGTTTTAGAAAAGGAGATTTAAACTATGAGCTTTATAGGAAATGTTTTATGGTTTATCTTTGGAGGATTCATTAGTGGACTTTCTTGGGTACTATCTGGAGTAATTTGGTGTATTACGATTGTTGGAATTCCTTATGGCAGGCAATGCTTTAAGTTTGCAGCTATGTCCTTTGCACCTTTCGGTAAAGAGATAGAATATGGAGGAGGAGTACCATCATTATTAGCAAATGTAATATGGATTATCTTTTTTGGTATTCCTATGGCAATAGAAAACCTTATTTTCGGTTGCCTATGGTGCTTAACCATAGTAGGAATACCATTTGGACTTCAGTTTTTTAAAATTGCAAAACTTTCACTTGCACCTTTTGGGGCAAGAATTGTATAAGCAAAATATAGTAAATAAAGTTTTGATTGAAAAGCATTAATTCTTTTGTGTGATTTTATTAGGAGAGTGGCAGTTGTTACTCTCCATTTTCAAAAATATACAAATATTATAGTGTAATTTAAGCTTTTATGATATACTGGTAGTAAAAATATCGATAAAATAGAGTTAGTAAAGTAATGTACAAAATTTAATTATATATAGTAATTAGAAAGAGGAGGTATATATTATGAATAAGGAAAAAGTATTTAGAGTTTTGACACTTATATTTATGATTATTACTTTTATAGGTGCAGGATATGTACTAATTAATAAGGGACAAGTAAATGCAGGATTTGCTGTAATTCCAAGTTTATTTTGTGCTATATTTTCCCAATTAGCAGTCTATGAAAAATTTAAAAAAAGAAAAAAATAAATAGTAAGTTGTTGTTTAAATTAATTCTAATAAAAAAATAAATTAGGAGATATAAATGAAAAAAATATTAGTGGTAGAAGATGATAATACAATTCATAAATTTATTAAGGAACTTCTTGAAAAAGAACATTATATTGTAAAAAATGCTTATTCTGGAACAGAAGCACTAACAATAATTGAAAATGATAATATAGATTTAATACTTTTAGATTTAATGCTACCTGGAATAAATGGGGAAGACATAGTAAAGAAAATAAATAAAACTATACCTATAATAGTTATTAGTGCAAAAACATCTCCTACAGATAAAGCGAAAGTTTTGCTAGAGGGTGCAAATGATTATATTACAAAACCTTTTGAAAAGATTGAACTTCTTGCCCGAATACAAGTGCAATTAAGAATGAATAGTAAACAAGATAAAAATTTGAAATATAAAGATATAGAACTACTAGAAGATAATAAGACTATGAAAATTCAAAATAATAAAATCACACTAACTAGAACAGAATATACAATAATGAGAGAACTACTTTTAAATCCCAATAAAGTAGTTACAAAAACTAGATTACTAGACATAATAAGCATAGATGCAGAAAATTGTGATGAAAGTTCTCTAAAGGTTCATATAAGCAATATAAGAAAGAAAATAAGAAAAATTGCACTTGAAGAATACATTGAGGCTGTATGGGGAATAGGATTCAAAATGAAAGAATAGAAAACTTTACTAAAACTTTACTTTTTCTTAACTATTTCTTGCTAAAATGAAATAGAAAGGAGAATAATTTTATGGAATATGTATTAGAAACCAATAATCTTGAAAAAAGATATGGAAGGTTTAAAGCAATAAGCAATTTGAATATGAAAATTGAAAAAGGTTCAATATATGGACTTGTAGGAAAAAATGGAGCAGGAAAAACTACTTTAATTAGGTTAATTTGTGATTTGCAAAAGCCTACTATTCGGAACATACTCAATTTATGGAATTTCAAATAAAAATAAAGAGATTGAAAGAAATAGAGGGAGAATGGGAGCAATTATAGAAAATCCTTCAATTTGTTTTAATATGACAGCAGAGGAAAATTTAAAAGAACAATATAAAATTGTAGGTATTCCAGACGAAGAAAGTTTATATGAAATATTAAAAATTGTTAAACTTGAGAACACAAAAAATAAAAAAGCAAAATATTTTTCTTTAGGAATGAAACAACGCTTAGGAATTGCAATTGCATTAGTTGGAAAACCAGACTTTATTCTTTTAGATGAACCTATAAATGGGCTAGATCCAGAAGGGATTATCGAAATAAGAGAATTGATTTTGAAGTTAAATAAAGAAAATGGAATCACATTTCTAATATCTAGTCATTATTTAGATGAATTATTTAAAATTGCAACTTACTATGGTTTTATGGATAGAGGTAGAATTGTAAAGGAAATTAGTAAAAAAGAATTGGAAATGAACTTAAAAAAAAGAACACAATTAAAAGTAAACAATATAAAAGAATGTGTTAAATATTTAGAAGAAACACAGATAGCTTATAAAATTATTTCAGATGAAATAATTGATATATATGAAAAAGTTAATGTTACAGAAATTGTATCTGCACTTTCGAAAAGAAACTGCATTGTTAATGATTTTCAGGAAAAAGGAGAAACATTAGAAAGCTATTATCTAAATTTGATTGGAGGTGCTGATAATGATTAAATTATTAAGAGCAGGTTTTTTTAGATTAAAAAAAGAAATTATGTTTTGGTTGTTTATTATTGTAACAATTTTAGTAGCAGGAATTAGAATATTGACTACAGCACACGATGAACCATTAGATAAATTTTTATATGATTATATTGTATATATTGGGCTTTTCATTGCAATATTTGTGAGTGTATTTGTCGGAAAAGAACATTCAGAGGGAATTATTAGAAATAAAATAATAGTTGGACATAATAGAATTTCAATATATATATCAAATTTAATAATTAGTATGGTAGTATCAGTATTTTGTGAGTTTATTTATATTGTAATAATGTTTTTTATTGGAAGTAAAATATATGAACCACTACAAATGCCAATATCACAATTATCAATTATTATATTAAATGCAGTATTAATTATCATTACATATTGTTCTATTTTTAACTTAATATCAATGATTTGTTCAGAGATAACAATATCTGTAGTTATGAGTGTAGTTATATTTGTTATCATGTTTGTTGCAGAAATGCTTATAGGAGAAACTGCAAATCAACCTAAATACATAACAAGTTCAAGCTTTGATAATGGTGTCCGAATTATTGTAAGTCAAGAGCTAAATCCTAATTATCCAGGAGATGATATAGTAAATTTTGCTAAAACAATATATCTATTATTACCACAAGGACAAGCAAATCTAATAAAAGATTCAAAATTAACAGATTCTAATGAAATAAGAGAACAAATGTACACGAAAGAAGAAATTGAAGAAAATATAAAAAAATTATATCAAATGCCTATATATTCTCTTATAGTAATTAGTGTTATTAATATGGGTGGTTTATACTTGTTCTCAAAAAAAGAATTAAAGTAGGAGAAGAAATTGAATATTAGTTTATTAATGATTACAATAGTATTATTTTGTATTTGTGCAGGAAGTGTAATAAAAATATATGTTATGAAAAAATCAATCAAAGAAATTGAAAGCATATATAAATATATATTAAATTCTGATACCAATAATGTTATTACAATAACTTCAAATGATAAAGATATAAAAAAATTAACAAATAGTCTAAATAAAGAATTTAAGGAATTACGAAATCAAAAATTACAATATGAAAATGGAAATCAAAAGTTAAAAAGATTAATGACTGACATTTCACATGATTTAAGAACACCACTTACAGCAATCAATTGTTATGTTGAAACGCTTGAAGAAGAAAGTTTAAGTGAAAAACAAAAAGAATGTGTAGAAATTATAAAAAATAAAGCGAAAGAATTAACATCTCTTACAGAACAGTTAAGAGATTTATCAATAGGGATAGACACAGAGAGAAAAATAAATAAAGAAAACTGTTGCATAAATGACATTTTAGAAGAAACAATAGCTAGTTACTATAATTCATTTAAAGAAAAAAATATAATTCCTAAAATTTCTATATGTAATAAAAAAATATATAGAAATATCGACAGAGATATGATAATTAGAGTTTTTGAAAATTTAATATCAAATGCTATTAAATATAGTGATAGTAACTGTAATATTACTTTAGATGAAGATGGAAAAATATCTTTTTCAAACAAAGCAAGCAAATTAGATGTAACAACAGTAAAAAAGGTTTTTGATAGATACTATACTGTAGAAAATATTAAAAAATATTCTGGATTAGGTTTAACAATAGCAAAACAATTAGTAGAAATAAACAATGGAATAATTACAGCCCAATATATGAAAGG
>CALXKR010000093.1 GCA_944388895.1 uncultured Clostridia bacterium
ATTTGTCCACCTATTTTACCAGCGTCTCTAGCTGATATATCTCCGTTATAACCTTGTTTTAAGTTAACACCTACTTCACTTGCTGTCAAAAAAATATTTGAAGTAATCATTCTAGTTGTATTCTACTATTATCAAGGTTTTTAGAAATTAATAAATACATAAAATAAACAAGAGAAACATTGAAAAATGTTTCTTTTTTTTAGCAAAAAGGAGAGTGAAAAGAAAATGTTTTGGATTGGACTTTTAATAGGAATAATTATAGGAGCAAATGTGAGCTTGATTTTATATGCTCTAATTATTGCAGGAAGGAGAGCAGATGAACATTTTAATGAATCTACTTTCAAATAGTGGATATATTATTGTAAATAAAGAAATAATAAAAAAATTGGGATTACATGAAGCCATTATGTTAGGAGAATTGTGCAGTGAATATACTTACTGGGAAAAAGCAAATCAACTAAATAATGGCTTTTTTTATTCTACTAGAGAAAATATAGAAAGAAACACAGGACTTACGCCATATCAACAAAGAGAGCCGTTAAAAAAATTAGTTAATTTAGGAATAGTTTTAGAAAAAATGATAGGTATGCCATGTCAAAAATGGTATTCATTAGATTTAGATAAATTATATACGATTTTTAATAATGACATAGAGTTTAATACAAGTTGTGAAGAAACTTTACATCAAGATATAAAGAAACTTAACGACAAGACAGAAAAAAATTTAACAAGTAGTTATAAAGAAACTTTTCAACCTGATGTAAAGAAACTAGATATAAATAATAATAATAAAAATAATAACAAAAATAATAATAAAGATTATATGAAAATAAAAAAAAGAAAAGATAAAGTTTTTTTGTCAGATGAAAAATATGATGATTTGGTAAGAAAAATTGGAAAAGAAAAAACAGATAAAATAATAGAAAGATTAGACTTATATAAAAAATCGACAGGAAAGTCATATTCAGACGATTATGCGACATTATTATTATGGATTGAAAATGATACCAATAAGTCATTAAAATCGTCTAAAACTGATTCTAATAGTAAAAAAGATATATGGATTAATAGCTTAAAAGAAGAATATGGAGAAAATTTAGAAGGACTATATGCAAATTTTAAATAGGAGGATTAAAGATGGATAATAAAAATAATAAAGTTGTTAAAAGAAATTTTATAGATGATGTTTTTGGAGAAAATATAGAGTATGTAAGAATAGATTCAAAAGATGGTATTACAATAATATTTGATATTGATAATAAAATATACATAAAAAATTTTAAAAATATAAAAGAAATAATAGAAAGTTTTATTTCAAAATGTATGGAAAATAAATTCTATAATGACTTGTTAGATGAGCAAGATGTTGAAATAGATACATTAAACAAAAAAGTTTATCAATTAGAGAACAAGGAGGATGGAATTTATGCAACTAAATATAAAAAAATTAAATAAATTTTGTTATGAAAAAGTTAATGATTACTTTGTATTCGATGAAAAGATAAAAAAACTAAAAGACCAATTAGAAACATCAAATTCAAGAGATATAAATTCATCAATACAAAGTAAAAATAAAGTAAATAGAAGTGTGGAAAATGAAGTCATAAAGAAAATAGTTATCGAAAATAAGATAAATGAAATAATACTATGGCGAGACATTGTAGAACAAGTTCTTAATCAATGCAAAAAAACTTCAAAGTATAAATATGAATATTATATAGAAAGATTTATGAATAGAAAAACTGATTATATAATACAAGCAGAAATGTTAATGTCTCCTAATACTCAGAGTAATTATAAAAAAGAACTTGTATTACAAATTTCGTTATTAGGAATTTCAAAAAATCTAATTATAGTAAATGATTTTATAGATGAGTAAAATTGTATATTAAAAAATATATAGAAAAAAATATATAGAGAAAAATATATCTTGTAATAACAAAAATAAGGTATATAATGATTACAATAAAGAAAGTGAAAATTAATGAGTTCCCCCATTCATTAATTTTTGCTTTTTTTATTTTGGGTTCGCCTTTTTGATTTAGTAAATGTATAATTAAATTAATAAAAGGCTTTACGAATTCAGAGAGGAGGCTATAATGTCGAGAAAAGACAAAATCAGTGAAGCTAAAACAATATACGAAATTGAATTATCAGCAATGTTAAATGATACTGAAAGATGGAGAAAATTTTTAGAGTTCTCATCTGAATTTTATAAATATTCTTTTGTAGAAAATCTTTTAATGTTTGCACAAAGACCTGAAGTAACAATGTGTGCAACAATGGAACAATGGAATTCTGTTGGTAGATGGGTTAATAGAGGAGCAAAAGGAATTAGACTTATTGATAATACTGAAGATGAAATTTCATTAAAATATGTATTTGATGTAAAAGATACTCATGGAATTGCAAAAGCATTATATAGAAGATGGAGTGCAGAAAAAAATCAAATATTAGAGATATTAACTAACTATTTTAATTATGATAATATGGATAATTTAAAAGATATTGTAACCAGGTACATTTATGAGAATTTTGATAGTAATAATATAATTAGAAGTTTATCAGATGAAGAGCTGGATTATTTGGATTCAGAATTTATAGAAAATATAATAAACTTTACAACATATAGTGTTGCATACAGAAGTGGAATAAAAGTAGATAGTGAAGAACTTTTAAAAGAGTTTTCTAATATAAAAAGTGATTTTCAACTAAAATTGATTGGAAGTATAGAAAATTCTTTTTCAAATGATATTTTAAGAATTATAGAATTTAAAATTAGACAAAATTATAGGGAGGGAAAAAAATATGGACAAACTAGGAAAATATGGAATGAAAATCAAGAAGAATATGGAAGAAAATTATCAGTTCAGATTTCAACAATTAGTGATGGAAGGAACGATAATGGAGAAATTACTAGAGAGGGAAAAAGAGATAATAGAGAAGAAACACAAAATCGAAGAAGAATTGAAAAAGAAATATCCGAAACCACAAACGAACGAGTTTTTAGTATTAGCAAAATACAATCAGATGATAGAGGCATTGACAGAGGAATTGTTACAAGTGGAGATAGAGGAAAAGATTTAGAAGTAGAACCTACTGAAGTAGTTGAGTCTACTTCTTTTTCTTTGAATAATGTTCAAATGTCATTAGATAATTTGGATATATTTAAACAAGATAATGAAGAATATATAGATGTAACAGATGAAATTGATTATGCAAATGAAGATATTGCGGTTAAGAAAGATCAAATAAATAAAATAAATTATAAGATAAAAGAAGATTTTAGTAAAACACAAAATTTAAGAGTTAAATATACAGAAAATATCGAGGCTATAAAATTATTAAATAAAATTGAAGGCGAAAATAGATTAGCGACGGAAGAAGAACAAGAAGTTTTGGCAAAATATAATGGTTGGGGTGGACTTGCAAAAGTATTTGATAATAATTCAAGTGAGTGGAGATTTCAATATCACGAAGTTAAAAGCATATTAAGTGAAGATGAATATGCACAAGCTAAAGCAAGTGTTTTAAATGCTTTTTATACAGATAAAAAGATTGTAAATGCTATGTATCTAGGATTAGCTAGATTAGGTTTTAAAGGTGGCAATATACTAGAACCTAGTGCAGGAATTGGAAATTTTATAGGAAGTATTCCAAATAATTTTATAAATAGTAAGTTTACAGCAATCGAGTTAGATAGTATTTCAGGAAGAATATTAAAACAATTATATCAAAAAGAACAAGTGTATATACAGGGTTTTGAAAAAACCGAATTACCTGATAATTTCTACGATGTTGCAATATCCAATGTTCCATTTGGTAATTATAGTTTATCAGATAAAAGATATAATAAAGAAAATTTTAAGATTCACGATTATTTTTTTGCCAAAAGTTTAGATAAAATTAAGAATGGTGGAATTATTGCTTTTGTTACTTCAAAAGGAACATTAGATAAGATTTCTACAGACTTTAGAGAATATCTTGCTAAAAGGGCTGAACTTCTAGGAGCAATAAGATTACCAACTAATGCTTTCAGAACCGTTGCTAATACTGATGTTACAACAGATATAATATTTCTTCAGAAAAAAGAAAGAGAATTAGAAACTAGACCGAGTTGGATTGATGTAAATAAAGTATTTTCGGATGTATATATGAATCAATATTTTATTAATCATCCTGAAATGATTATAGGAAATATAAAGGAAAGTACTAATCAATTTGGAGCTGATTTAGATGTAGTATTAGAAAAAAAAGATGACTTTGAATTTCTACTTACAGAAGCAATAAATAAATTACCAAGTAATGTTATAAAACAAGAAAAAGTAAATAATGAAAATAATATTGATAAAGATGTTATATTAGCACCACAGGAGATAAAAAATAATACTTATACAATTTAT
>CALXKR010000094.1 GCA_944388895.1 uncultured Clostridia bacterium
TAAAACTATTAAGGTTATTCCTTTTTTATTTTTTTTTTTTTGCATACTATTCATTCCTTTACTTTTTTATATATATTATTACATTTGAGTATATTTTTCAAGAGTTTTAAAAATTTGTAATAAAAAAATAATCTAATATTTTAGTTATTAGATTATTTTTTATTTTATTCTCTATCTTTACTTATATTTTGCATTTTAGTTGTTTTATTTGCTGGATTGACATCTATTTCAGTTTCACGGCTTTTTCCCTTTACTTGAAGTTTTGCCTTTACACTTTGCTTAATACTTTCTGAATGTACTTGCATAGCTGGTTGTATATTATCTTGCTCTCCTTGTTTTAGTATGTTTAATATTTGTTCTTGTGTCATTCCATTTTCACCAGCAAGAGCTAAACTTATTTGCTCTTTAGTCATATCTGAATTGCTATTATCTTCAGCAAAAATATTTATTTTTTCTATTATACTTTTTAATATTTCTTTTACTTTACTCATAATATTATGAGCTCCTCTCTTATTAATAATATAAGTATTATACCATATATTGTTACTTTTTACAATAGTTTTATGTAAATTTATAGTTATTTTATTGTTTCTATTTTTGTGTATAGCCTTTCTTTTAAAGAATATTCTTTGTTACATTTATATACTAAAGTCCATAAATACATAATTACTAAAAATATTGCTATATTTTTGTAATATAATATTAATATGCTTGAAATTGCTGTTAATATAATAACATTTATATTGGTAATAGTTTTGGTATATGAGTAACTTTTTCTTAGTCCTAAAGTTATATGTATTAACCCCTGCATTATTCTTCCACCATCTAAAGGATAGATTGGAAATAAATTAAATAGTATAATTAAAATATTTGCATAAATGCAGTTTTGATATTGATATAAATTTAAATTGTTTTTGTTTAAATATATTACTAAAATACAAATTAAATTTGTGACTGGCCCTGCTAAAGAAATAAATATTTTTTTTAGTGTTAATAAATTACCTCTTCCTATTTTTTTATTATAATCTTTATAATTTATTGCAAATCCTAAATTAAATCCATATGGAATTATACTAATTGAACTTGGCTTAAATCCCAATATTACTCCACATAAAAGATGTCCAAGCTCATGAATAAGTGCATAAAACATTAAAATTGCATAAATTCCTATATTTTGAGTAATTAGAAAAATTAGTATTATTGCAAATATTTTTAAATCTAATTTTATTTGCATGTTTCTCTCCTTTATATTTGTAAAATAGCTGTAGGATTTACTGTTCTTCCATTTCTACTTATTTCAAAATGCAAGTGTGGTCCTGTTGTTCTTCCCGTGTTTCCTACTTCAGCTATTTTTTGCCCTTGACTTATATAATCTCCTTGATTTACTAAAATTTTGCTACAATGTGCATATAAAGTGCTTATTTCACCATTAGTTATTTTTAAATGATTTCCATAATCTCCATATGATGATACTAATTCTACTGTTCCTTCCATTGCTGCAATTATTTCTGTGCCTACTGATGCTCCTAAATCAATTCCTGCATGATTTTCAGATATAATATCTGTAGGTGTTCTTTTTCCATATCCTGATGTAAGTGTTCCATTTACTGGCATAATGATAGATGCATTTTCTTTTATATATGCTATATCTTGTTCATCTTGGCTTAAAATTACAGTTTCTGTAGTTCCACCCATTCCTACTTGATTTTCTGTTTCTATTGTGTTTTGATTTTCAGTTTCTGTTTGGTTATTATTTTCTGTAACATTTTCTTGAGCTTTATTTTCTTCTAAATTATTATTTAAATTTTTCTCTTCTTTTGAATCTTCTTTTTCTATAAAGCTCATAAATGACTGAACTGATGCGCTTCCCTTATTATATATTTCTTCAAAATTTATATCTTGTGATAGTACTGGCTTTATATTTTCTATAATACTGCTATTATTTTGATACATAAAATAAGCTATTCCAAATATGCACATACTTGTAATTGTTTGAATAAAAATTTTTGTTAGTAATGACATTTTTCTTTTTTCATTACTAAAATTAATATTATTAGCAGATATAGTGCCTCTTCTTCTTCGACTTGCAATTTCTTCTGCTCTTCTAATTCTATCTTGCTCACTTATAATTCTTTCCATAAAAAATACCTCTTCCTTAGTCTTTCATTTAAATATATGACTAACGAAAAGGTTTTATTCATTTTTTAAATTATTACTATAAGAAGGCTAAGTATTGAAACTGCAACAACTATTTTCCATGCCACATTATACCTCTTTAGCTTTTTGCATTTTCTTTCTAAATCTCTAATTCTTTTTTTATTTTTTCCTTCTTCTTTATATTTTTCTTCACATTTTTGTAATATTTTTTCCGCTTCATTTATTATATTCTTTTTATTTAAATTACCCATAAGCTTTCTCCTTTTAATAGAATTATTTCCACTTATGGGTAGTTTATACAATTTATACCAATTTAATTATTAAAATTTTTCCATCATTACCGTCTATTTTTATTTGTCTTTGTTTTAATTCTTCTGGAGCATCTTCACTCATTCCTCTGTAAACTTCTTCTTCTCCATCAAAAACGGCTATTTCTAATAAATTAAATTCTTTTATTGTCATTTTTTTCTTCCTTCTTTTCTACTCCTGTTGCAACTACTGTTACAATTACTTCATTTTCTAAACTTTCATCTATTACTGTTCCAAAAATAACATTAGCATCAGGGCTAACTTTTTCCCCTATTAAACTTGCACTTCTGTTTATATCTTCAAGGCTAATATCTTCTCCACCTTTTATATTAAATATAACTCCTTTTGCTCCATCTATTCCATTTTCTGTAAGTGGATTGTTAAGTGCATTCATAGTTGCTTCTACAATTTTATTTTCCCCACTAGCTTTTCCTATTCCCATATAAGAAAAACCATTGTATCCTAAAATTGTTTTTACATCTGCAAAGTCTACATTTATAGTACCAACAGAATTAATTAAATCTGTAATTGATTGTATTCCTTGTTTTAATATATCATCTGTCATTTTAAATGCATTTAATATTGATACATTAGATTCTGTATTTTTTAGTAATTGGTCATTTGAAATTACTATTAATGCATTAACATTTGGCTTTAATTTATCTATACCAATGTTGGCTCTTGAGCTTCTTAATTTACCTTCAAATAAAAATGGTTTTGTTACAATACCTATAGTTAGTATACCTCTTTTTTTAGCAGCTTCAGCTATTACTGGTATAGCTCCTGTACCAGTTCCTCCACCCATTCCAGCTGTTAAAAATAGAAGGTCTGTTCCGTCTAATAATTTATTTATGCCGTCTATACTTTCTTTAGCTGCTCTTTCACCAACTTCTGGATTTGCTCCTGCACCTAACCCTTGAGCAGTTTCTTTTCCTATTTGAAGAGTTTTACAACCATTTGTGTTTGCTCTTTCTAATATACCTTTTTCAGTATTTACTAATATGTATTCTACTCCATCTATATCTGATACTATCATTTGGTTTACGGCATTATTTCCGCCTCCACCAACACCTATTACTTTTATTTTTATTAAATCTTTTGTTCTTTTTGTTTGTTCATAGTCTATCACGATTTTTCCTCCATTCTTGCCTTAAAATGTATTTATATTATACTATATTTATATCATTTTTCAAGTGTTTTTGCTATTTATAAACTTTTTTCCACTAATTATTTTTTAAAAGTTTCATTTTTTTATAAAATAATATATTGTAAGGTTTATTTTAGAATAAAATAAAAGATAAATATCTTTTATTTGAAATTATAAGATATTTATCTTTTACAAGTTTTATTCTACTGAAGGAAAGAATTAATAGGATATCCTTTTAAAATTTCTATAATTTTGTTGGATTCTTCTTCATCAAGTGTAGCTTCTTTTTTTATACCATCGTCAACCCTAAAAATATATACCTCATTATTAATTATATTCATTCCAAACTCTCTATTTGATGTATTAATTATAAATTCGTCTGCTTCAGTAGTATTTGTTTCTTTAAAATCCGCATTTTGTAAAACTTTTTCTAAATATAATGTTTCTTCTTCTGTAAGAGTAGACATAGCATATTCTGGTTTGATATCTTGATTAGTAGCTATAGTTGCTTTTTGAATTTGTACTTTGTTCTCTTCAGATATTGTATTGTCACTATTTAAATATCCTAACTTAACAATTTTATTAATTGCCCATATTAGTATAAAAACAACAATTAATCCAATCAATACAATTAAAACTCTTTTTTTCATAAAAAAACCTCCTCATTATTATTAGATAGATTTTATCATTAAACAAAAAAAA
>CALXKR010000095.1 GCA_944388895.1 uncultured Clostridia bacterium
TCTGGATTAGGTTTAACAATAGCAAAACAATTAGTAGAAATAAACAATGGAATAATTACAGCCCAATATATGAAAGGCGAATTATATATTGAGATATTATTGTAGTAATATTCAAGTGACAACTTATAATATATAAGTGTGGAAAAAAAGAATATTTTTTTGTTTGATTTATTGAGAGGTGATAATTTATGAAATGGTATAATGATATGACTGAACAACAAAAACAAAGTTTTCAAAAAGTAATTGCAGTATGCGTAGTAGCATCGATTATAATTCTACTTATTCCTATTGTTATGCATTTCTTTTTATAAGTAATAGATAATTTACAATTTAGTAGTTTGCAAGAAACTAATTTTGTAAGTAAACCATAGGTATGTTTTTCAAAAAATAAACCTATGGTGTGTGGAAAAGATATAAATTTTATGCTAAATTGTTAATAAAGAGGTGGTAAGTATGGATAAGGTAAAAATAGGTCAATTTATTGCAAATTGTCGTAAAGATAAAAAACTAACTCAAGAACAATTAGCTGAAAAATTAAATATAAGTAAAAATGCAGTTAGCAAGTGGGAGAGAGGTATTTGCTTAATGGATATGTCTCTTTTAAAACCGTTAAGTGAAATACTAGATGTTAGTGTAAATGATATTTTATCAGGTGAAAAAATACCTGATGATAAGATAAAAGAAAAATCAGAAGAAAATCTTATAAAGTTATCAAAGTTCAATCATTATAAAAGTGTTACTATTGGAACTATATTTATATTATTAACAATTACAATTATTATTATATATTCTATGATTAAAGATATAGAATATTCTGGTTACACAACTTTATTATTTGGATTTTCAGCAATTGTCTATTTTTATAAATATAAACAAAGTAATGATAAAAACTTATTATTGTGGGCTTGGTGTATGATTATCCCATTCGTTGTAAATTTTATTGCTTTTATACTATCAACAATATAAATGATAATTTTACAAAATACATAAAAATTACTAAAATACAACTAATACTATTCAATAGATAGTACAAAACATCCCCTTTTATTTTATAAAGAGTCGCTAGAAATAGTGGCTCTTATTTTACTTATCTTACAAAAATGTCATTTTTTCAATTTAAAAATATGTTATAATGCTTCTTGGAGGACATAATTATGGCAAAAATATTGATAGTAGAAGATGATAAAAAACTACGAAAAGAACTAGAAACATTCTTAAATAAACACGGATTTTTAGCAAAAGGATTAGAAAAATTTGATAATACAATTCAAGACATATTAAAAGAAAATGCAGACTTAATATTATTAGATATTAATTTACCATACACGGATGGTGAATTTGTATGTAAGGAAATAAGAAAAACATCAGATGTACCAATTATAATGGTAACAAGTAGAGATAATGAAATAGACGAACTAATTAGTTTAAATTATGGAGCAGATCAGTATGTAACAAAGCCATACAATATTCAAATATTACTTGCTAAAATAAACGGTTTATTAAAAAGAAACAAAAAATCAGATAAAGAGATGCAAGAAATAGAATGTGATGGCTTTTTCTTGAATATAGCAGAAAGAGTAATAAAAAAGAATGATAGGAAAATAGAACTAACTAAAAATGAATATACAATTCTATATTATTTATGTATAAATAAAGGAAAAGTAGTATCAAGAGATGAATTAATGGACTATTTATGGGAAAGTGAAGAATTTATTGATGATAATACTTTAAGTGTAAATATAAAAAGGGTAAGAGGGAAAATAGAAGAACTAGGTCTTTTAGATAGAATAGAAACTAGGAGAGGACAAGGTTATATATTAAAATGAAATTTAAAGATTTTATGAAAGAAAAAATAGTATTAATTATAGGTACAATATTGGCAATTACAAGTGTAGAAATATTACTATTAGCTTATCATATAGGATTGTTGATTAGAATATATTGTGCAATTAGTATATTTTTTGTAGTATTTCTAGCAATAACAATTGAATATAATAAAAAGAAGCATTACTATAATACTTTATTAAATAATTTAGATAACCTAAAAGAAAAGTATTTAATATCAGAAATAGTTAAAACTCCAAATTTTATAGAAGGTAGAATCTTGAAAAATATTTTGCAAGATACAGGAAAATCTATGCTTGAAAATGTTAATTATTATAAAAATATACAAGAAGACTATAAAGAATATATAGAATTATGGATTCATGAGGTTAAGATACCTATAGCAGCAAGTAAATTAATTATAGAAAACAATAAAAATGAGATAACAAAAAGTATAGAAGAAGAACTAGATAAAGTTGAAAATTATACTGAACAAGCATTATTTTATGCTAGAAGCAATGCTGTAGAAAAAGACTATATTATCAATAAGACTAAATTAAAAGATATTGTAAATGGAGCTATAATAAAGAATAAATCTACTTTATTAAATGAAAAAGTATCAATAGAACTTTCAAATTTAAAAGATGAAGATGTATATACTGATAGTAAATGGGCTTTATTTATAGTGAATCAAATAATTCAAAATGCAATTAAATACTCTAAAAAAGAAGATAAGAAAATAGAAATTTCCTCAAAAGAAAAAAATGATAAAGTTATATTATACATAAAAGATAATGGTATAGGAATAAAAAAAGGAGAAATAACAAGAGTATTTGAAAGAGGATTTACAGGAGAAAATGGAAGGATAATTGGTCAAAAATCGACTGGTATAGGATTATATTTATGCAAAAAATTATGCAATAAATTAGGCTTAGGAATAGAATTAAATTCAGAAAAAGATGAAGGAACAGAAGTTAGAATTATCTTTCCAAAGAATAGTTATACCAACTTTTAATAGCTCTTTTTATGGGCTATTTTTATTAACTTACAAAAATGTAAGGAAAATGTAAGATTAAAAAATGGCAAAGAAAAATTAGATGTTCTATAATATAGTTAGATTATAGGAAAGGAGATTTTATAATGAGCAATGTATTAGAAGTAAAAAACATTGAAAAATACTATGGGAATAAATCAAATCTAACAAAAGCCATTGATGGAATTAGTTTTAATGTAAAGATGGGAGAGTTTGTTGGAATAATGGGAGCATCAGGCTCGGGAAAAACAACATTATTAAACTGTATTTCAACAATAGATAGAGTAACAGCAGGAAAGATTATTATAAATAATCAAGATATTACAAAACTTAAAGGAAATAAGTTAAATAAATTTAGAAGGGAAGAATTAGGCTTTATATTCCAAGATTTTAACTTGCTAGACACATTAACAGCTTATGAAAATATTGCATTAGCATTAACAATACAAAAAGTAAATTCAAAGGAAATAGATAAAAAAGTAAAAGAGATAGCAGAAAAATTAAATATTTCAGAAATATTAAATAAATATCCATACCAAATATCTGGAGGACAAAAACAAAGAGTAGCAAGTGCAAGAGCAATTATAACAAATCCTAAAATGGTTTTAGCTGATGAACCTACTGGAGCGCTAGATAGTAAATCTGCAAGACAACTATTAGAAACTTTTGAACATTTAAATAAAAAATTAGGTGCAACAATTTTAATGGTAACTCACGATGCCTTTACAGCAAGTTATGCAGAAAGAATTATATTTATTAAAGATGGTAAAATATTTAATGAATTAATAAAAGGTGAAGATACAAGAAAACAATTCTTTGAAAAAATAATTGAGGTACAAACACTTCTTGGAGGTGATTTGAACGATGTTATTTAAATTATCAATAAGAAATATGAAGAAAAGTTTTAAAGATTATGCAATATATTTTCTAACATTAATATTAGGTGTAGCAATATTTTACATGTTTAACTCTTTAGATAGTCAACAAGCAATGCTTGAAGTATCAGAGTCAACAAGAGAAATGATAAAATTGATGGTAGAAATGCTTGGAATGATTTCAGTTTTTATTGCTATTGTACTAGGTTTCTTAATTGTATATGCAAATAATTTTTTAGTAAACCGTAGGAAAAGAGAATTTGGTATTTATATGACACTTGGTATGGGAAGAAGACAAATAATTTGAAGCGGATATGACTGAGTTTACATTCGTTTTCTCTAAAGATGCTTGCATAAAAACTTGTATATATTTTGCAGTAATGTATATGGCAGTAATTGTATTTAATACTTT
>CALXKR010000096.1 GCA_944388895.1 uncultured Clostridia bacterium
CCTTTTGTAAGTTCTAGTTTATCTTTTGCAAGATTAACATCATATAATTTTTGTGATAAATTTTGATTTATTCCTCGTCCTTCATTTGTATCTCCCATTACTAATGAAGGTGTTCCGTTTTCGCTTCCCTTTACTCCGTTTGCAAGTAAATTTACAAAGCTGTTATTATTTATATATAAGCTAGGACTTGTTAAATCACATATTCCTACAATAACTAATTTAGGAATAGTATACTCATCAGTTGCAATTGCCATAAAGTCTTCTACACTTATTTCTCTATTTAAAAATCCTGAAATATCTTTTATTCCTACTTGTTTAGCACTATTATAACTTTCTGAAAGTATTCCTTCCAATATCATTTTATCCACAATTACTTCATTTTCTTTTTCTGGCATTTTTCCATATAATAAATTATTTTCTTTTACTAAATTTAAACTTGCTAATGAAAAACTAAATGTATCACTTGCATTTTGAGTTTGATAATAGTCGTCATATTTAATAGTTCCTTGTATCATTGTATTACCTGGAATAATATAATCTACAAAATCTAATTTTTCATAGTTATAATAATCTTCTATATTTATCTTGTCAGTTATTAGTGTCATATAATTTTTATCCTGCTTAATAAATTCATCATCTGTTATATTTGTTACTCCAAATATATTGCTTACAGCATATAGTGAAAACATTGAAGATGCTAAAAATCCTAATAGTAGTAACTTTTTTAATACAGAATAATTAAATATTTTCTTAAAACCTGATGTTAAAAGTGTTATTGGATTATATATTGAAGAATATCTTTTTTTATATGTATTTTTAATAATATCATCATAGTGAAATTGATTTTTTTCATATTCTTCTTTTGATATTTTTTTGTAATGGTCATCTATTAATTCTATTGCAGATGAATCATCTACTACTTCTACTTTATTATTTTTAGCTTCTACATAAATATTGCCATTTTTCAAAACAAGTTTTATATCTAATTTTTCGTTTTTTCCTTTATAAACGTCTACATTTAAATTTTCTTCATTAATTTTTTTGATATCTTCAAATTCTTTTAAATAAATTTTGCTTTCTAATCTATAATCTAGTTCATCATTATGCTCATTTTTTCTGTCATTTACTACAGTTCCATCTACAACATCTATTATTCTTGTTGCATAAAATTCTGCTAAATTTTTCTCATGTGTTACTAATATTACTAATTTTGTTTTTGATATTGCTTTTATAATGTTCATTATTTCTAAAGAATTTTTGCTATCTAAGTTTCCTGTTGGTTCATCTGCTATTATTATATTTGGATTTTTTACTAAGGCTCTTGCTATTGCTACTCTTTGTCTTTCTCCACCAGATATCATATTGGCATATCTATTTCTATACTTATATATTCCAAGTACTTCTAGTATATAGTTAACTCTTTTTTTAATTTCTTCTTTATTTTTTAGTCCACTCATTTTTAAAGCTAAAGCTACATTTTCAAATACAGTTAAATCATTTATTAAGTTATAATTTTGAAATATATATCCAATATTTAAATTTCTTATTTTATCTACTCTTCCGCTTCTTTTTCTCGTTATTTTCTTTCCATTTATATATATTTTTCCACTAGATACTTTATCTAGTCCTCCTATTGCATTTAAAAGAGTAGTTTTTCCTGAGCCTGATTCACCAAGTATTGCAACGAGTCCTGTATTTTCAAATTCTAAGCTTGTATTATTTATTACATGTAATTTATTTTTCTTAAATCTATTAAAATATTTATTTACTTTTATTAGTTTTATCATAGTTTACACCTCCTCATCTCTATATGTGCTCATTGCAGATTTCTTAAATAATTTTTTAGAGTATCTATTTGCAATTAATATTGAAACTAATGTTAATAATATATATACAATTATGTAATCTTTAATTTGTAAAAATGTAATTAAATCTTGTATATATGCATTTTTTATAGCATTATTAGAGATTAAGATAATTAGTGTAATAACTGTAATAAACGCTATATTAAGTACTGTAAATAACTCAATTCTAAGTAAACTTTTTGCATTTTTTCTAGTTGCTCCTAATATTCTAATTGTTGAGAAATATACGTTTCTTGATTTCAGAATAATTTTTATTATAAAGTATGAAATAAAGAATAATACAACTCCAACCACAATAAATACTAATACATTTATTGTTTGTATTATTGCTCCATATCCACCATCCCAGCTCATTAAACAATCTTTAATATATAAAGTTTTGTATCCTAAGTTTTGAATTTCTTTTACTGTTTCGTTAGCTATTTTTGCATCTTTCACAAATACACTACTTTGGTAATTTCCTTTATTAAATAAGTTATAATAATCATTTGTATTTATATAAATTTCTCCATTATGCAAATCAAAGTCTGTTTCACCAGTTAAGCTTTTTAACGTATTTTTGGTATATGTTTTAGATATTTGCACATCTAAGTTACTTTCAAAATACATATTTTTTACATTTATTTTTACAGTATAACCTATAGCATTTCCTTTTTTAGTCATGCTATTTAAATCTCTTGAAACATATGCCTTACCTTCTGGCACATTATCATTTGGTGCAATTCTATATTGCGACCCACCATATGCTGATGATAATATTTGGTCATTAAATTCTATTTTTATTTTACTAAAGTCTATATTTATATTTTTTTGTATACTGTTTAAAATATTTTGGCTAGTATAAAATTCAGTATTATAATTATTTCCATCTTTTACAGCAATTCCTACTATTTTACATTTTTCATTTGTTAAGCTTTTGCCATAATTATCTGTAATATTCCACTCCGAATTTAATATTGTGTCCTTAGTATTTGATATATAGTAATCATTTTTATTACCAACTATAACCATTTCATTATCTTTTTCTGGCATTCTACCATAGGTAATTTGTTTATCTAAATTATTTATGCTATTAAAATTTCCATACAAAGATAAGTTATTTGTTGAAACATTAAAATATCTATCCAAAAATAAGTCATTTTCAATTATATACTCTACATTGTCTATATTTTTTAATTTTTCATAGTCTTCTTTATTAAACTCTGAATTGTCAGCTTTTTTTATTATAATTCTTCTTTCATCACTGTTACGGAAAAAGTTGTTATATCCATCATTTGATTGTTCATACTGTTGCTTTTTTAGTGATGAATACCCTCCAAATGCAGATACCGTTATAAATAAGAATACGGCTAAAAGAAGTAAAAATTTTACTTTTATATTAAAAGTATTTCTTATTCCTAGTCTAATTTTATTAAATACACCTATATTTTTCTTTTTATTTTGAGCTTTAGGAATATCTCCTAATTTTATAGAATTTGTTTCTAAATTTTCATCTGGCTTTAAAGTTCTTTCTATTTTTTTATCTTCAATTATTTTTCCATCATTCATAACAATTTTTCTAGTAACATATTTTTCTATGTGCTCATAATTATGTGTAACAACTATTACTAGTTTGTCTTTTGAAACTTTATGTAAAAGCTCTATTATACTTTTAGCAGTTTTGCTATCTAGATTCCCTGTTGGCTCATCTGCAACAATAATAGGAGTTTCTTTAATTAAAGCTCTTGCTATCGCAACTCTTTGCTTTTGTCCTCCCGACAATTTAGAAACTTTTGTGTTTTTATATTTTGTTAATCCTACTTCATCTATTACTTTTAAAATTTTCTTTTTTATTTTATGCTTTTTATATCCATTAATTAAAAGCACAAGTTCAATATTTTGATAAACAGTATAACTATTTACTAAATTAAAATTTTGAAAAATATTTCCTATGTATTTTTTTCTATAATTTTCAAAATCTTTTTCTGTATAACCTGATGTCTCTTTGCCATTTACGTACATTTCCCCTTCTTCATAAGAGTCTAATCCCGATAAAACATTAAGTAAAGTAGATTTACCACTTCCACTTTCACCTGTAATTGCTACAAATTCTCCCATATCTAGTTTTAAATTAACTTTTGTAAATCCACTAGAAACTGTACCTTTTCCATAATAAAACTTAGATACATTTTTTAATTCTAATAACATATAATCCCCCTTTTT
>CALXKR010000097.1 GCA_944388895.1 uncultured Clostridia bacterium
TACTTTTAAAATTTTTCCATTTTCAAAACATACTGCTTCTTTTATAAGTTCTTCTTCCATAGTAATTATATTTGCGTTATATAGAATTTTTTTCATACGGTTCCTCCTAAAATTATCTTACCCTAAATTTTTACTTTGTATAACTGTTCCATCAATATCTTTTAAATATATTTTATCATCATTCCATATAATATAACTATGTTTCGTATTTTCTTTTGGAAGTGAAATTGACCCTGGATTTAAGAATAAAATTCCATCTTGAGATTTTATAAAACCTGTATGAAAATGACCATATACTAATACATCAATATTTTTCTTTGGTAAATTATCCATGTTGTATTTATGACCATGAGTAAATAAAACAACCTTATTACCAATTATCATTTCTATTTCATCATTAAATGAAAACTGCGAAATCATTTCATCCACTTCTGCATCACAATTTCCTCTAACACAAAATATTACATCTTTCATTTTATTTAATATTTCTGCTACATGCATTGGATTATATTCTTGAGTTAGTTCATTTCTAGGGCCATGATAATATATGTCTCCAAGTAGTATTATTTTATCTGGATTTTCTTTTATTGCTATGTCTTTTAGTTTATCTGCGTAATATCCTGAACCATGAATATCTGAAACAATTAATAATTTCATATTTTTCTTCCTTTCTGCTATTTAAGTTTTATAAAATTAGAGCATAAGAAATACAGCTTCTTATGCCCCCATATTTTTATTTATTTGCATCTGTTGAACCAAATCCGCCTTTTCTTTCGCCTTCAGCATTATCGTCATCTGTTACTAAATATTTTTGAAAGATGCCTTGTCCAATTCTTTCACCTTTTTCTATTTTTATATCCTCATCCTTAAAATTCCAAAAAGCAAACATTATGTGACCGTCATTATCTGGATTTCCATAATAGTCTTTATCTATAATACCTACACTATTAGCTAAAACTAATCCTTTTTTCTTTGGATTAGAACTTCTATTATATAAACATAACATTTCATCATCTTGCATATATGCTTTTATTCCTGTTTTTATAAGAGTTGGAGCCATTCCTGGTTTAAATGCTGGTACTACTATACTTTCTGCCGCTTCAAAATCATAACCTGCTGCATGTTTTGTAGTTCTTTTTGGTAAATTTATATTTTTATCTTCCCAACCTTTTGCTATTTCAAATCCTCTTTTTCTATCCATTATTATGTTTCCTTTCTATAAATATATTTTCTAAGCATATTTTAATGCATAATAACCTATATGTCAATTACTGCATAAAATAAATATATAGAGGTAATGCTTATGTTAATTAAACTTAGTAATTTAGATATTAATCAAATAGGATTAGTTAAGAAAATAAATTGTAGCCCCAAAATTACTAGAAGACTATATGATCTTGGACTATTAGAAAATACTAAAATTTGTCCTATATTTTCAAGTCCATTTAAAGATCCAGTAGCTTATGAATTTAGAGGTAACATTATTGCTATCAGAAATGATGATGCTAATGATATATTAGTAGAAACAGAAAAATGAGCTATTTTTTTAGCTCTTTTTCTGCTTCTTTATAATCTGGCATATATTTTTCTACCATTGCCCAGAAATTTTTAGAATGATTCATGTATTTTAAGTGACATACTTCATGAAGAACAACATATTCTATTGCTTTTCTGCTATACATCATTAAGTTTTGATTTATAGTAATTTTTTTATTAGAAGAGCAACTTCCCCATACTGATTTTGTTTTCTTTATTCTATATTCTTCAGGTGCTAATCCTACCATTTTTCTTGTTTTTTCCATAGCTGCTTCTACTTCTCTTTCTGCTATCATATAATACATTTTGTCAATCATCTTTTTAATTTGTTCAGTATTATCTGCATCAGCATATCTAAGAGGTAATATTATAGCTATATTTCCGTTTTCTACATTTAAAATAGCATTATTAATATCTTTATAATATATATTTAAAGTATAACTTTCACCTAGTATTTGAAAACTTTCTCCATCAGCATAATCTTTTGCTTTTCTTGGAGATGTTTGGTACTCTTGTAATTTTTGCATTATCCATTGTCTTTTACTTTCTACTACTTCTTGAATTTGAGAACTAGTAACATACCATGGTGCTTTTATAACTACTTCACCATTTTGTATAGTTATATAAAAATTTTTAACCTTTGCCTTATTTACTGTATATGCAATTGTTTTGTTTTCATATTTTATACTTTTCATACTAGTTCCTCCTTCAAGATTTTATTTAGGGTTGTTCGGTGTTTTGTTCTTTGAACTTCTGTTCGATTTTAATTTTACTCTTTTTGTTTTTATTTGTCAATACATTTTTTAAAAATTTTTGAAAAAAGAACGTCCCCTATTAAAAAAGTTATATTTGTACAAACCATATTCATAAGCTTAATTAGGAGGTATTTATGGGACTTTCAAAAAATTCTACTGGTAAAAAAGTTATATCTAATATAGATAATTTTAATAATGCAGATTTTACTATTGCTATAGCTGGTAATCCCAATGTTGGTAAATCTACTATTTTTAATAGTTTAACTGGACTTCATCAGCACACAGGAAATTGGACAGGAAAAACTGTTGAAAATGCTGCTGGTTTATGTAGTTATAAAAATAAAAAATTTTTACTTATTGATATTCCTGGTACATATTCACTTATGGCTGATTCTGAAGAGGAAAAAATTGCAAGAGATTATATTAGTTCTGGAAAAGCAAATGTAACTTTAGTTATTGTTGATGCTACTTGCTTGGAAAGAAATTTAAATTTAGTTTTTCAAATTATGAATTTAACAAATAATGTTGTTGTTTGTGTTAATCTTTTAGATGAAGCTAAGAAAAAAGGAATTAGCATTGATTTAAATAAATTATCTAACTTTTTAGGTGTTCCTGTTGTTGGAACAATTGCAAGAAAGAAAAAAACTCTTAATAATTTGTTAGACACAATTTATATGGTTTGTGAAAATAAATTAACTTTTTTGCCTAATAGAATTGAGAATTCAAATTCAGAAAAGGATTTTTTAAATAAAATTTTTGAAAAAGCACATTCTATTTGTTCTGAAGTAATTACAATAAAAAAAGAAAATTATAATGAAAGAAATAAAAAGATAGATAAAATTCTTACTTCTAAAAAATTTGGTATTCCAATTATGATAGCATTTTTTTGTCTCATTTTTTGGATTACTATTGTTGGAGCTAATTATCCATCTGAACTGCTTTCTAATTTCTTTGCTTGGCTAGAACCTTTTTTACAAAATTTCTTTATATCTATAAATACTCCATCATGGCTATTTTCTTTAATATTTGATGGTATTTATAAAACTGTTACTTGGATTGTTAGTGTAATGCTACCTCCTATGGCAATATTTTTTCCTTTATTTACTCTTTTAGAAGATTTAGGCTATCTTCCAAGAATTGCTTTTAACTTGGATAAATGTTTTAAAAAGTGTCATTCTTCTGGTAAACAAGCTTTAACTATGTGTATGGGTTTTGGATGCAATGCTGCTGGTGTAATTGGTTGTAGAATTATTAGTTCTCCTCGTGAAAGATTAATTGCTATACTTACAAATAGTTTTGTTCCTTGTAATGGTAGATTTCCTTTTTTAATTACAATAGCTACTATATTTTTTACTGGAGCAGTTCATGCTGGTGAAAGTTTAAAATCTAGTTTAATTGCTACTTTTATAGTTTTTGTAGTTATTTGTATAGGAATTGGTTTTACTTTTTTAGTATCTTACATATTATCAAAAACATTATTAAAAGGAAAACCAGAATGTACATTATTAGAGCTTCCTCCATATAGAAAGCCCCAAATAGGGAAAATTTTAATTCACTCATTGTTAGATAGAACTTTATTTGTATTAGGTAGAGCATTATCTGTTGCTGTTCCTGCCGGAATTATACTTTGGATACTTTCTAATATTCAAATTGCTGACATTAGTTTAATTTCTTATATTGCAAATTTTCTTGATCCTTTTGCTAAACTTATGGGATTAGATGGATATATTTTAACTGCTTTTATACTTGGCCTTCCAGCTAATGAAATTGT
>CALXKR010000098.1 GCA_944388895.1 uncultured Clostridia bacterium
GAGGATATTAACAGAGGACATGATAAAGATTATCACAGAGTAAAAAACTTTATTCCAGATAGTGAATTAAAAAAGAAGTTTTAATGAAAGAAGGCGAGAATTAATCTCGCCTTTAACTATTCATCAAAACATCCTATAACTAACTGAGAACCATCAACAAACCCATTCCTATAATACTTTTCATTCCAATAACACAAATAATCCATAAAATTCTCATCAAGTTTATCTAATTGTTTTTTTACATACTTTTGACTCTGTTTAGGTACATTCTTTAAAATATTCTCAACAATCTCATCAAAATAAATATGATGTTTTTTATCTTCTTTAGTAAGACTACCAAAAATCTCCTGTTCTCTATAATCTAACCACTCTTTTAAAATATCATTATCATTTACTTCTCTAAAATTAACCATTTTCATATCCTCCTACGCATATATAATTTCATTCAATACGATTTCTTCTGCTCTATTTTTAATATTATTCATAGCCTGAACCCATTCCATTGGATGATGTTCTTTTAAGTATTCATCAACATTTTCAGACTTAGCAAATTGTTTTATAAGCACATGAACTCTTTCATTAGCACTCTCATCTATATCTAACAAATGTTGTTTTAAAGTACCATCTATAAGTAATTCAGTATATAGACCCTTATTAAAATTTTTCAAGTAATTTAATCTTAATCTACCATATTTTCCAATCTGCTGTTTGGGTTGTATAGGTAAATACAAATTTGGTATAAAATAATCTCCTTCTTTGCGATAAGTAATTTTATTATTCATAACTGAAAACCTCCTAAATAAATTTTAGGTTTCCCATTATTATCCAATTTTCATACGAACAAATGTATGAAAATGAACTGGGGAAAACTTGGGGAAGAAATCCTCAAAAAATGCCCTAAAATTACACAAATGTTCGACATGTTAAAATACCCGAAGGTACTAAAATATCAGCTAAAACCCTTGATTTCACTAAAGTTCAAAAGCCAGTCAACCCATTCTCATAACCCGAAGGTCATTTACAATAAAGTAATATTACTTACAACTTCTTCTAATTATTTACAATTATTTACAATTATTTACAATTTTTTACATAATATTCTTAAAATATGATATAAATTATTTATATTTTATTGGGGGATAAAAATGAAAGTTTATTTAAAAAGATTATTCATATGCGTAAGTGTTATAGCACTAATTATTTCTAATGCTACATATGCGCATTCAGGAAGAACAGATTCTAGTGGAGGTCATAGAGACAATAAAAATAAGAGTGGATTGGGCAGTTATCATTATCATTGTGGAGGACATGAAGCTCATTTACATCCTAATGGCATTTGTCCATATTCATCATCAAGCAATAAAAAAAATAATGATTCAAGCTCAGATTCTTCAAATAGCAAAAACAAAATACAAAATTCTACGACAATAAGTGTAGATAGAATAGCGATTAATGAAAGTCAAAAAGACTTATATGTTGGAGAAACTAGTAAATTAACAAAAAGTATTTTTCCAACTAATGCAACAGACCAAAAAGTAAGTTGGAAAAGTAGTGATGAAAATGTAGTTACCATTAGTGAAAGCGGCACAATAATAGCAAAAGGAATTGGAAGTGCAACAATAACAGTAAGTACATCAAATGGAAAAAATGATTCAATTGTAATAAAAGTCAAGAGAAAAGAAGAAGAAAAAAATAATAGAGTTATAAATACATTAGTTGATGTAAATAATAATAAAATTTCAACAAATAGTAATTCTAAAAACTCAGATTCAGTGACTGGAATTATAATATTAGGAGCAATAGGAGGAATAAGCTATTGGAGCTATAGAAAATATAAGAATGATAAGAAAAAATAATTAATATTATAAAAAAATGTGAGTATATGCTCACATTTTTTTTATAGTGGATTAAAATTATTACAAATATAACTAGGAATTTAATAGTGCTAATTTAACCTTAATAATAGTATTTTATTATTAACCTCTTGCTATTTATATAAAATAATAATAAAATTACCATAGGATAATTTATAAAAACAAATAAAAGTAGGTGGTTAAAATGTGGCTATTTGATAATAGTGAAGGAAAGTTCAACATAGGAGATAAAGTAAGAGTAAAATACAGAGGTCAAGAAGGAAGAATAATTGACAAAAATGGAGATTTGTACATGGTAGAATTAGAAGATGGATCTTATACAGATTCATATACAGAAGATCAATTAGAAAATTGTTGGTAAAAATTCCATAACAAATTAAAAAGAATTAATAATGAGGAGAAGGCAATGAAAGCATTAACAATTAGACAACCATGGGCAACTTTAATTATTCAACAAAATAAAAGATTTGAATTTAGAAGTTGGAAAACAAATTATAGGGGAGAAATTCTAATCCATGCAGGCCAAACTATGGATAAAGAAGCTATGGAAAGACTAAAAAAATATTTACCTGACACCATTCCAACAGGTAAAATATTAGGAAAAGTTAAACTAATAGATTGTATAAAAACAACACCTGGATTTAGAGATGAACTAAAAAAAGAAAATAAAGACATATATAAACAAAGCATGTTCAAAGAAGAATATGCATGGCAAGTTGAATTAATTGAAAAATTTGATAAGCCTATAGATATTAAAGGAAAATTAGGATTATGGAATTATGAAGATAATATATAAAAAGTTACTATATAAAATATATTTTAATAAGAAAGGAGATTGTAATGCAATCTAATATAGCATTACAAAATATTAATTATGCAAGATATATCCTTAAAAGTAGGAGAATATTTACTAAATTATAGAGTTTCAGCTGTTATTAGAAATGGAAACAAAATTTTAGTACATCATGGAATTAAGAAAGATCATTATACTTTACCAGGAGGAAGAGTAAAGGATGGAGAATCTACTATAACAGCATTAAAAAGAGAAATCAAAGAAGAAATGGGATTTGATACAGAATATGTAAAACCATTTTCATTCATTGAAAACTTTTTTGAAATGAATGATAAAAATTATCATGAATTATTAGTAACACATGAACTTAAATTTATAGACAAAGAAGTATATAAAAAACAAAGAATTGAACCTATAGAAGAAGAGAAAAAGGGAAAGTTAGAATTTGCGTGGATGGATATAGAAGAATTACAAAATGTAACTTTTCTTCCACAAAAACTATTGGAATATTTAAAAAAAGATTCTAAAGAATTTGTCCATATAATAAATGACGAAAGAAATTCAAAAAAATAAGAAATGAATCGTAATAAAAGAAAAGGATATGCACTCCAACAATAAAAAGTACCAATGACAGAAACAAATTAAAATCATTGATACTCTAAGATTGATAAACAATTAAAACCTATGACAGTCACACAAAAAGTTAAAGAATATGCACCTTTTTAACTTTACATAATTATACAACAAATCATCTGTCGAATTCAGTCGAAATCTGTAGAAGTGTCAATATAATTTTAAAAAATCCCCTTATAGTTCATAAAATTAATTAAAAATTTTAAAGGAGCACAATAAAAAAATGATTAAAGTTTTATTTGTATGTTTAGGCAATATTTGTAGATCACCTATGGCAGAATTTATTTTTAAAGACATGGTAAAAAAGAAAGGTTTGAGTAAAGCTATTTCTGTAAGTTCAGCTGCAACATCAAGTTCTACCATAGGAATGGACATACATGAAGAAGCAAAAATAAAGTTAACAGAAAATGAAATTCCATATAACAAACATAAGGCCAAAAAACTTTTAAAGCAAGATTACCAAAAGTATAATTACATTATAGGAATGGATAATAGTAATATTGAAAATATAATGCATATTGTAAAAGAAGATCCTAATAATAAAGTATATAAATTATTAGATTTTACTGATGAAAAAGGTGAAGTGGCAGATCCGTGGTATACGGGCAATTTTACAAAAGCGTATAATGATATTGAAAAAGGATGCAAAGAGCTATTAAAAAGTATAATAGAAAATTATAATTTATAACTTGACT
>CALXKR010000099.1 GCA_944388895.1 uncultured Clostridia bacterium
TGTACTGTGCTCTTACTTATTCCAAATTTTTTTGCAGCTCCTCTTACAGTATCTTTAGAATCTATTATGTATTGTGCTAAATTTATGGCACGTTCTTCTATTGAAACACCTTTCATATAGCTATTGCTCCTTCTAATTGAAATACTTTTGCTTAATTGTATTCGCAAAAAACACTAATTAGAACTTTTATTAAGCATTGTGCTTTGAAATTGGAATAGCTATATTTATAATAATACCCTCTGAGTAAACACAGTCGAAGTTGATTGTGTCTACACAGAGGGAGGTCCCATACATTAGTTGATTTATTTAGTATTTTTTTCAGAAGTGTCCTGACGATATATACAAATTTAGACTACTTCTTTTTACCGAGTAAATTCAAAAGACGCGTTAGTTCACGTTTTAGTACACCAAGTACGAGTAACGATAATATTAGATATGATATGTTGAAATTTAATGCTGAGTATATAGCATTTAAGATTACTCCAAATGCAAAAATTCCCAGCAAGAACGCTTGAATACGGTAAATTGATAATGTTTTGCAAGGTTGAATTACAAAAATTATATAAACCACTGCAAGAATCAATAAAATAATATTCAAATCAAACATATTGCTCTCCTAATCTTAATGTATGGGAACGCATTTGCTTTTCAGCAAAAAAGTGAGTTTATTATAACATGAATATTATGTAAAGTCAACAACATTAGGAAGTTATAAATCTAAAATTTAATTATGAAAAATAAAAAATATTAATAATTGTAGATGAAAAATTATGTTTACTTGACTTAACACAAAAAATGTTGTATAATAACAAACAGTTGTTATCCAAAAGGATAAAGAAGAGATTTATTTATAATGTTTAAAGAGATGAGATAAAATTGAATATTATTTAGGTAGTTTAAGATGCTAAAACTATCTTTTTTGAACGTATAATTAAATACAAAATATTTAAAAAGCAAATTATAATGAGAAATTTGCTTAATTTAAGAAGGGAGAATTAACATATGGAAAATAACACAAATGAAACATCTACAAAAGTTGTAGATAAAAAGAATAATGAAAATAAAAGAGGATACAAAAGAAATTATAAAAAAGATAATAAAAAAGAAAGTAGTGTGACTAAAAAAGAAAAATTAGATTCAAAAGTAAATGGAAGTAATTTTATAGATTTAGGATTAGAAGGAAATCAAATAAAAGAAAAGAAACCAAGAAAAACTTATCCAAAAAGGACACAAAAAAGCAAATTAGATTTTTCTTTTAAGAAAAGTAATTTAAAAATAATTGCTTTAGGTGGATTAGACGAAATAGGTAAAAACATTACAGTTTTTGAATATGAAGATGAAATAGTTTTAGTTGATTGCGGTTTAGAATTTCCAGAAGATGACATGCTTGGAGTTGACTTAGTAATTCCAGATGTTAGCTATTTAATAAAAAACAAAGATAAAATAAAAGGTTTAGTTATAACACACGGACATGAAGATCACATAGGAGCAATTCCTTATGTTTTAAAACAAGTAAATATGCCAATATATGCAACAAGACTTACAGCAAGATTAATAGAGCATAAATTAGAAGAACATCATTTAAGAAATAGTGTAAAATTAAATGTAGTAAACCAAGGTGATACAGTTAATTTTGGAAAAATGCAAGTAGAATTTATAAGAAGTTCACATAGTATACCAGATGCTGTAATGCTTGCAATTCATACTCCAGCAGGAACAGTAGTTCACACAGGAGATTTTAAAATAGACTTTACACCAATAGATGGTCAAGAAATGGATTTAGGAAGGATAGCTGAAATAGGAAATAAAGGCGTATTAGCACTTTTAGCCGATAGTACAAATGCAGAAAGAAAAGGATACACAATGTCAGAAAAATCTATTGGACCTGTATTCGACAACTTGTTTGAAGGATGTAAAAAAAGAATAGTTGTTGCAACATTTGCTTCAAATGTTCATAGAGTACAACAAATAGTAAATTCAGCAGTAAAATTTGGTAGAAAAATAGCAGTTTCAGGAAGAAGTATGATAAACATGATAGAAGCTGCAAGAGAATTAAATTATATAGATGCACCAGATGATTTATTTATAGACATAGATATGATAAAAAACTTCACTGAAGATCAACTAGTAATAATGACAACAGGAAGTCAAGGAGAAACTATGTCAGCACTTACTAGAATGGCTAATGGAGAGCACAAAAAAGTTACTATAACAGGCAACGATTTAGTAATAATATCTGCAAATCCAATACCAGGAAATGAAAAATCAGTTTCGAAAGTAATAGACCAATTAATGAAAATAGGAGCAGAAGTTGTTTATAGTGCTTTAGCAGATGTACACGTTTCAGGACACGCTTGCCAAGAAGAACAAAAATTAATAATGGCACTTGTAAAACCAAAATATTTCATACCAGTACATGGTGAATATAGACAATTAATGGCACATAAAGACACTGCAATAGAAATGGGTATACCTAAAGATAATATATTTATAACTGGAAATGGAAGAGTGCTAGAGTTAAACGAAAATGAAGGAAAATTTACAGGAACAGTTCCTTCAGGAAGAGTAATGGTAGATGGTTTAGGTGTTGGAGACGTTGGAAATATAGTATTAAGAGATAGACAACATTTATCACAAGATGGTTTAATAGTTATAGTAATGACAATGGACAATCAAACAGGAGAAATAGTTTCAGGACCAGATGTAATATCTAGAGGATTCGTATATGTAAGAGAATCTGAAAATTTAATGGAAGAAGTAAAATCTTTCATTAGAGAAGAAATACAAGAATTAGAAGATAGAAAAGTTAGAGACTGGTCAACAATAAAATCAACATTAAAAGATGATTTAAGAGACTATATATTTAGTAAAACAAAAAGAAATCCAATGATATTACCAATAATAATGGAAGTTTAACCCAAAGGGGACGCCCCTTTTTGGGCGAAAAAATAATAAATAATTCATTGGTCAAAAATAAAACGAATTTAATATAGGGGGCACTAGGAAAGGAAGAATAAAACTATGCCCCGTATAGCAAGAAAAAAATTAGTAGGTAAATATTTTCATATTATGGTACAAGGATTGAATAAAGAATATATTTTTTGTAAAGAAAACTACAAAGAAAAATATATATCAATCTTAAAAGAAAATATAAATAAATATAATATAGATATAATAGCATATTGTATTATGGATAATCATGTGCATTTACTTATACATACTGACGATATAGAAAATATGTCAAATTGGATGCAAAAAGTAAATACTAAGTATGCTATTTACTATAATCATAGTAATAAAAGAGTAGGATATGTGTATAGAAACAGATTTAATAATCAAGAAATACAAGATGAAAATCACCTAAAAAATTGTATTGTTTATATACATAATAATCCAGTAAAAGCAAAAATGGTTAATAATTTAGAGGAATATAGATATTCTAGCTATAAAGAATATTTAGGTATTCAAGAAGTGATTTCAAAAGATATATTACAAAAATTATTTGATATGAAAGATAGAAAAAAGTATTACAATACAATTACCTTACTTCATAAGAAAAATATAGAAGAACAATTTATTGAAATAAAGGAAAATATAGATTATAATAGTGCTATAAAAGAGTATAAAATAAATAATTTATCAAATGAGCAAATAATAATAAAATTAAAAGAAGAATATCACTTGTCTCAAAGAAAAATAGCTAGTTTATTAAATACTGATAGATATTATATAAGAAAATGCTTAAAAAGTAAAAATTAGTAAACATTATATTTATTTTAATATAATGAAAGAAATAAAAAATCTTAGGTGTTTTCGCCCAAAAAGGGGCGTCCCCCATGGGTGAGAAAAGGAGGAACTTATTATGGATTATAAAGATTTAGCAAATGTTATTTATCCAGATGCAAAGAGCATTGAATATT
>CALXKR010000100.1 GCA_944388895.1 uncultured Clostridia bacterium
TGTCCATATGATTTTGATAGTCTATCTATAATTAATTTTATTCTTGGAATATTGTTGTTAGCAGATATAATAAAAGAAATTATTGTTTCCCATAAATCTTGATTTAGTATTCTAATTCCTTTTCCATATTCAATACTATTTTTTAAATTATCGTCTATTTTAGATAATTCATTTCTAATTTTTGAATAATCTCTTTCTAAATCAAAATATTGTGTGCAAATCTTTTCAATATTACCTTCACATACGCCTTTAAAGGTAATTACATCTCCATTTTTTTCCACATTTATTACATTTTTGTGGAAAACTCCAGTGTAACTACCATTTTCTTCTTTGTTCCATCTAAAGCATTGTCCACATTCAAATACATCTGCAAGTTCAAAAATATCTGATTTTACTTTATATTCCATTTCTACCTCTTAATATGTTTCTATAACATTTATTTCAAATTTTCCAGGCTTCATATTTTCATCTGTTTTTACTGCTAGTTCTACATCATACATTTCTTTTAGTTTATTTACATTTTCTTTTTTGTGTCCAATTACATTATTTACAGATTCTGGATTAACAGTTATTTCTACTTCTTTAACTTTCATGTTAATTTTTTTAATTTTTTCTGCTATGCTATCATACCACATACTATCTTCTACTAATTGTCTAAATGCTGGGTGATATGGTCCTGCTAATACTTCGCTTCCTTCATTATTAGGGTCAGTTATTTCATTTGTGTTTTGAAGACCAACTCTTATTACATCTATGTTCTTTTTTCTAAACATGTAAATAATTTCTTTGCATCTTTCCACAGCTTGTTCAACTGTAAGTGGGGTATACTCTCCATCTTGATATTCTCTTGCAAGTTCTGTTCCTTTTATAACTAAAACTGGATATATTCTAACCATTTTTGGTTTTAATTTAATTAAGTCCTTTGCTGTGTTTATTTCATCTAATTCTGTACTTTCTGGCATTCCTACCATCATTTGATGACCTAATCTAAATCCATGAAATCTAATCATTCTTGATGCTTTTTTTACAACTTCAAAATTATGACCTCTTTTACTTTTAGCTAGTATATAATCATTTGAAGATTGTACTCCTAATTCTATTGTTTTTACATGGTATTTTTTTAGCATTTTTAAGATGTCTTTATTTATATAATCTGGTCTAGTTGAAAGTCTAATACTATTTACTTTTCCTTTTTTTATGTATTCATTTGCAGCTTCTAGAAGTTCTTTTTGAATTTCTACGTCAATACCTGTAAAACTTCCTCCGAAAAAAGCCACCTCTACATATTTGCTATCATCCTTGAAATTCTTTAAATAATATTCAATTGTTTCTTTAACATCTTTCGCAGTTACATTAGTTTGCTTTCCTGTAATTTTTTGCTGACTGCAAAAAGTACATTCCATTGGGCAACCTAAGTTTGGTACAAAAATTGGTATAATATATTCCTTCTTCATACTTCTACTCCTCTAATGCTAATTTTGCGGCTTGCATTTCAGCCATCTTTTTACTTTTTCCTTCTCCTGTAGCTAAAATCTTACCATTACACATTACTTCTGCTGTAAATGTTTTATCATGGTCTGGACCTTCTTCTTTTATTATTTTATATTCTATATGTACATCTCCATTCTTTTGTAACTTTTCTTGTAATACTGTTTTGTAGTCCTTCATACCTATATGTTCTGTTGCATATTGCATAGCATTTTTTAAATTAGAAATAATAAACTTTTCTGCTTCATCTAAGCCTCCATCAAAATATATGGCTGCAATAACTGCTTCTACACAATCTGCTAATATAGCGTCCTTTTTATTTCCGCCACTTAGTCTTTCACTTTTGCTAACTAAAATATAATCATAAAACTCATGATTTTTAGCAACTTCTTTAAGACTTGCTTCACATACAACTTGTGCTCTTACTTTTGTAAGTTCTCCTTCTGTTAAATTTGGGAAATTTTTATATAAGTATTTACTAGATAAAAATTCTAATATGCTATCTCCTAAAAACTCTAGTTTTTCATAGCTAGTAACATTATTTTCATTTGCATATGATGTATGAGTTAAAGCTGTTTGTAACAGATCTTTATTTTTAAATATATATCCTATATTTTCTTCTATTTTTTCTATATTCATTTTCAACCTCTTATTTTTATAACTTTAAGTATTATACTATACTTTTAAGGGATTTACAAGTTTTTTATATTACTTTTAACATGAGGAAAATGTATTGTAAATTTTTATAAAATAAAAAAGAAAGGGCTTTCCCTTTCAATTTTACGCGTAAAATTATATATCAATTAAGCTACGTGATCTTTTATGTAGTCAACAACATCTCCTACACTTACAACTTTTTCAGCATCGCTATCTGGAATTTCTATATCAAATTCTTCTTCTAATGCCATTATAAGTTCAACTATATCTAATGAATCTGCTCCTAAGTCATCTATAAAAGAAGCTTCCATTGTGATAGATGTTTCTGCTACACCTAATTGCTCAACTATAATTTTCTTTACTTTTTCAAAAATTTCTTCTGAACCCATCTCAAGTTCACCTCCCCTCACATGCGTTAAACTCATACAAATACAATAATACATTGCCTCTAAATTGTCAAGCACTTTTTACAATTTATTTTACTTTGCTTCCATTTGAGCTATAAATTCCTTAATTTCTCGCATTTTTTCCTTATTTTTATCTGACTCATATACTTCGGTTAATTGGTCAACTGCTTTATTTTTTACAAATTGTTCTGCTTGTTTTATAGTAAATTTGAATAGTCTTTCATCACTACTTCCGTGTGCTTTTACAACTGGTTTTTGAACTCCTAAAAATAATGCTCCACCATATTCTTTATAGTCCATTACTTTAGAAAATCTTTTTATAGCTGGTAAGCTTGGAAGTGTACCTAGTTTACTCCATATACTATGCATAAAGCTTTCTGTTAATGACTTCTTTACAAATTTTCCTAAGCCCTCTACTGTTTTTAAGAATACATTTCCTGTAAATCCATCTGCTATAACAACATCTACAGCACCTAAAAAGGCTTCTCTACCTTCTAAATTTCCTATAAAGTTTATATCTAAATCTTTAGAATATTTTTTTAATAGTTGATAAGACTGTTTAACTAATTCATTACCTTTAGTTTCTTCTGTACCAATATTTAAAAGCCCTATTCTAGGTGACTCTATTCCTAAAGTATTGTGCATATATATACTAGACATTTGAGCAAATTGTAATAGGTTTATAGGCTTACAATTTGTATTTGCTCCGCAGTCCATTAAAACTAATCTACCATGGTATGCAGGAAGTATTCCTGCTAATGCTGGTCTATCTACACCTTTTATTCTACCAACTAATAAAGTTGCTCCTGTAAGTAAAGCTCCAGAATTTCCAGCAGAAATAAAGACATCTCCATAACCTTGTTTTAATAAGTTAAAACCTACAACCATTGAAGAGTCTTTTTTAGTTTTTATAGCTTGAGTTGGTGTATCTTCCATTTCAATTTGTTCTTCTGCATTATATATAGATAATCTATTTGAAATTTCTTCTATTGTCTTTCCGTAAAACTCTTTTACTTTTTCTCTAATAATATCTTCTTTTCCTATTAATACAACTTCTGCTTCAACTTCATTAATTGCGCTGACAGCTCCTTTTATATTTGCATCTGGTGCATTATCTCCACCCATGGCATCTAATAAAATTTTCATTTTCTCTCCCCCATAGTAATTAATATGCAATAATAATATAACTTATATCTTATAAAGTCAAGAATGATTGGTCAATTTTTTA
>CALXKR010000101.1 GCA_944388895.1 uncultured Clostridia bacterium
CCTCCAAATTATTTTTTTATCCATAAATACATGCCCGTAATTTTGTCTGGTTTATATTTAAAACCAGCTTTTTCATAAAAGGCTTCATTACCAGCAGTAGGTGTTAATTCTATTTGCATTTTTTCACCTTCATTTACATTTGTTTCAATTAATCTTTTTAATTCATTTGTAATGCTTAAACCGATTCCATAGCCCTGGAACTTAGGCTTTACGCATATATCTGTTAAAATGCAAACAATACTATAATCACCAACAACTCTACCTATGCCAGCTAATTCTCCATTAACAGTTGCTTTTACCATATACATGGTATTTTTCAAAGCTTTTTCAACTTGTAACTTAGAATATGTTTTCCAACCAACAGATTCCACCATTTCTAAAAATTCATTAATAGAAAAAGAGTAATCTAAACGTATATTCATATTTAACCTCCCATAAAATAAATTTATTGTTATTTTGAATAATTTAGATTATACTATAAAAAATTGTCTTTTAAAATAGATATGATATAATAAGTAAATAAAGGAAGTCTGGATATAAGAAAATAATTAAGAGAATTAATAAAATTTTGATATATATTAAAATAGAAGACATGTTAAATTAGCGTAATTAAATTATTAAGGAGAATATTATGATTAAAATAAAATTTGAAAAAGAAAATAATAAATCAGTAGCATATGATAATAAAACTGTAATAGGAGAATGTGTATTTATAGAAGATGGAGAATGTTGGAATATCATTCATACAGAAGTTAGTAGATTATATCAAGGGCAAGGACTTGCAAAAAAATTAGTAGAAAAAGTAATAGAAAATGCAAAAATATATGATAAAAAATTAATGGCTGATTGTTCTTATGCAAAAAGAATAATATAACGATAATAACTTAATTACAAAAATATTTTTCATATAAAATGCCTACTACTTTTATATAAATTTAATTATAAAAATGAAACTATAAATTATAAATATTCTTTTTGAATAAAATTAAAATTACTATCAATTGTATTAGAGATAGAGTCTTTAATGTAATCCTTGTAAGAAATATTGCCATACAATGTAGTATAATAAAAATTAATTTTTTCAGTAAGTTATAATTTAAAATTAAATATAAATCCGCTATGTAGCCACCTCTTTTATTAAAAGATAAATATAGTATAGCCTGTTTTATATGTAAATGCTAGTACGACTGTAGAAATATAATTTATATAAAAAATACGATAAATACGAATATTTTAAACAAAACATCACAAATTTTTGAAATAAAAAATCAAAAATGAATTATAATTAACCAAAATAAAAATCAACAAATAACGGAAAATATATAATAAGGTATAATAATAGTGGACTGATGTAAGTGAGATAAGTATGTTGGAAGAATTAAACACATTAATTTGTTTTATAGAGAAACAATATAAACATCTGTATTTAGAATGTAAACAAATTAATTTGTATGTACCAATACATTAAAAGAAGAAATTAGTAAAAGACATTAAAGATGATAATGATGTATTAAATACAATTTTCAATTATAGATTATTTTTAAATGAAAATCATTTAGATATAAAATTAGCTCTTGATTAATTGGGACTTAAAAATGAAGTAAATAGTAGAGTTAAAGCTCAAAACTCAATTGAATATAAGATATATAATTATATAACAGAAAAACATGAATATGGTGAAGTTGCTTTAAATAAATGTTTTAATGACTTGTATTGAATAAGAATAATTTTTAAAAATGATGTGGAATATAATGTTATAAAGAAATTTATAGATGAAAAATATAAAGGAACATTAAAATGTTACAATGTATCTAAAGGAGATTATGTGGCAACACATGTATATTTTAAAGAAGATAATTATAGTTTTCAATGGAAACTACAAATATGGAATAAATCCAATTATAAGTCTAACATAATTCCTCATGAGCATTATAAGCAAGATTATACAAAATGGGAAGAAGAAAATAAGGGAGGTGAATCATTTTGATAACACATTATATAATTATGAGTAGCAGTTATTCAAGAGGAAAGAGAATTGCTTTAAGTAATCTGGTTAAAGAAAAAGATTATATCGAACTAAAAGAAATAGTTCAAGATATTATAGAAAAATGTGGCAAAGATGTATCGTTATCTACGCACTTTGTTCAAACTGATTCAAAATCTTGGGAATCAGTTGTTGAGAAAGACCACTTTTTTAAAGGGGTTGAAGTAATTGAAAGTAAGGAAGAATTTATAAAGTTAATTCAAAAAGATAGAATACTAACTGGACTAGACATTGCTAAGTATATACTTTCTAAAGTAAAATGTACTCATTTAAAGTTAGAAAAATTAGTATATTTGTGTTTTGTAGAATATTTATGTCAATATGAAAAAGAATTATATAAAGATAAAATATATGCATATAGATATGGACCAGTTGCAGATAGTGTATATGAAAGATATAAAGGATATGGATATAAAGAAATCGACGATACTGATATAGACGCAACAGACATTTTGGAAATGCCATCAAGAAGTAGAATTCTTTTTGCAGAAGATGGAGTATTTAAAATTAAAAGCATTGATGATACATTAGAAAAATATGGATTCTTATCTGCAGGAGATTTAGTTGATCTGACACATAAAATAAATACACCTTGGTTTTTATCAGGTAAAGGTAAGATAAGCAATAAGGAAATAGAAAATGATACTATAAAAAATTTTTTAAAATTTCAATTGTGCCACAAAATTGCAAAAAAAAGTGGCACAATTTTTTTGTGATATTTGAGAACTAGAATTTGTTTATGATATTTTTAGATAAACATATCACAAAATCCTGAAGATCTAAAAACAACGGAAAAACCATGTTCTTTGAATAGTTATTGTTTAAAATATAATTTGATGCTATACTGTATATGGTGATGAAAATGGATAAAATATTAACTTTTATTGTAAATGAATATAATGAAATATTGTTATTAAAAGGTAGCGAAAATGATCCTCAATTTAAGAAATCTTTTTGGTATGTAGTAACAGGCGGTTGTGAAGAATGTGATTCAAATAGGGAAGAAACTGTTAAAAGAGAAGTAAAAGAAGAAACTGGAATAAATAAAATAAAGGACATTTTATATTTAAATTGGATATTTAAATATAATTCACTTGGAATAGAATGTACAGAATATGCCTATATAGCATTTGTTAAAGAAGAAAAAGTAACATTAAATGAGGAAAATATTGATTATAAGTGGTGTGATATAAAAGAATTTATAGAAAAAATACAATGGTATGGAAATAAGAAAGAATTATATAGGGTTTTAGAAAAAGCTTTAAATAAAAAGATATATTTCAAAATAGAAAAAATAGAAAAACTTTAAAATAGACACTTTTGTATCAAGTTTATCTTTGGGGCGATTGGAATGTCACTTAGCTAATTTCTGAAAGTTTAAAGTGAAGGTATATATCATCAATTATATAGATAAGCATAGCTAGTCATTGTGATGTGGAAGAGAAAAAAGTGTATATCAAAATCTTGGCTCGATGTAAAAAATAGATATTAAGGCTATATAAGAGAAGAAGAGTACTAAGCAAGTTTAAGATCAAAATATATACGTAATCTTGTGAATTAAATCTCATAAATTCACAATCACCAGAAATTTACAACTCATAACCCAAAGGTCGCAAGTTCGAGTCTTACCCCCGCAACCAA
>CALXKR010000102.1 GCA_944388895.1 uncultured Clostridia bacterium
ATTGCTCATACAAGATGGGCGACTCATGGAATACCTTCAAAAGAAAATTCTCACCCACATTTAGATAATTCTAAAACATTTGCCGTTGTTCATAATGGTATAATTGAAAATTATACAGAGCTAAGAACAATGCTTGAAAAAGAGGGATATAATTTTATATCTCAAACAGATACAGAGGTTATTCCAAATTTAATTTCTTATTTCTATAAACAAGAAAAAAATGTACTTAAAGCTGTAAGTAAAACTGTAGAAATGTTAAAAGGCAGTTATGCAATAGAAGTTATTTCCCCTATTTTACCAGACACTATGATAGTTGCAAGAAAAGATAGTCCTTTGGTTATTGGATTAGGAAAAAATGAAAACTATATTGCGTCAGATATACCAGCAGTACTTAGTTATACAAGCAAATTCTATTTTCTAGATGATAAAGAAATAGCTGTTGTAAAAAAAGATAGTATAGAATTTTTTAATAATTCTTTAGAACCTATTGAAAAAACTATTAAAGAAATTGAATGGGATGCTGCCAATAGTGAAAAAGGCATTTTTGACGATTATATGCTAAAAGAAATTTATGAACAACCTCAAGTTATAATGGAAACAATCGGTTCAAGATTAAAACCTAATGAAAAATGCTATTTTGATGATTTAGATATAAATTTAAAAGACATTAATAAAATATATATTGTAGCTTGTGGTACAGCTATGCATGCTGGTTTGGCGGCAAAATATACTTTTGAACATTTTTGTAAAATACCAGTTGAAGTAGATGTTGCTTCAGAATTTAGATATAGAAATCCACTAATTGATAACCATACACTTTGTATTTTTATCAGTCAATCTGGCGAAACAGCAGACACTATTGCTGCTTTAAAATTAGCTAAAGAATTTGGTGCTACAACTTTATCAGTTGTAAATGTTATTGGAAGTTCAATTACTAGAATATCTGATTACACAATTTATACACATGCTGGTCCAGAAATAGCAGTAGCTTCAACTAAAGCATATACTTGTCAAGTTGTTCTTTTAAATATTTTAGCTATATACTTTGCTGAAAAATTAGGTTATTCATCACAAGAAATAGAAGATTTTAAAAATGAAATTTTAGAGCTTCCTGGTAAAGTAAAAATTATATTAGAAAATATAGATGAAATTAAAAATTTTGCAAAGAAAGTTTATTCTTCAAAAGATTTATATTTTATAGGAAGAAATACAGATTATGCAGTGTCTTTAGAAGGATCTTTAAAACTAAAAGAAATATCATATATACATTCTGAAGCTTATGCTGCTGGTGAATTAAAGCATGGTCCTATTGCATTAATTGAAAACGGTATTACTGTAATTGGAATAGCAACCAACCCTGATTTAGCACCTAAAACAATTAGTAATTTAGAAGAAGTTATTACTAGAGGAGCTAACGTAATGTTAGTAACTAATCAAACTTTGCCTAATCTAAATTTAAGTTGTAATATTCAAATTCCAGAATGCATACCTATGCTTTCTCCTATTTTGTCTGTTATTCCTCTTCAACTTTTTGCATATTATATTGCAAAAAATAAAAATCTTGACGTTGATAAGCCAAGAAATTTAGCAAAATCAGTTACAGTAGAATAAAAAAGTGAGCACCCAGCAAACTGTTGCTAGGTGTTTTTTTAACCAATTCCACAAAATATTTTAAGTAAAATTAATAAAATAGCTCCAGGAATACCCAATATTCCAACAATTATAGAATTTATTATATTCAGTCCTATATGAAATCCAAAAGAAGTCCCTACAATATTAATTAGCCAAATAATAATTCCTCCTAAAATAGAATTAGTTATTAACTTTAAAATTTTTCTAATAGGAAATAAAAATATTTTTCCAAATATTAATAAAAAAATAATACAAGTTATAAACGAAATAAGTATTGTTGTATCCATCATTATCACCTAATTAAATGTATGATGGACAAAATATAAATATACATTTTTTATATTCTAAATTTATAAATATTATTTAAGCTAATTTTTCTAGTTCTATTCCCTTTTCTTTGGCAAGTTTTATTAATCTATCTAATTGAGCTTGCATAGATTTTATTTTATATACATAATAGTCAATTAGCTCATTTGAATTTGCAAATTCAAAATTTTTATTTGCATTTGTAAGTTCTGCCTTTGTATGAAAAATATTACGCAAAATATCCTTTTTTTCCTCTTCCTCTGTAATTTCAACTAAAATTTTATCCTTTAAAAACTTCTCCTCCATAAATCCTCCTTTTCCCTCTTTCTATTATATTCATGAATATTTCCAAATATGCAAAAAAATCCCAAAAAATATTGTAAAAATGTATAATAGATGTTAAAATAGTTACATAATATATAATATAAATTAATCAAAGGGGGATTTAATTGTGATAGACATTAAATTTTTAAGAGAAAATCCTGATATTGTAAAGGAAAACATAAAAAAGAAGTTTCAAGACCACAAATTGCCTCTAGTGGACGAAATTATAGAATTCGATAAAAAAAATCGTGAAGCTACTTTAAAAGGTGATGAACTTAGAAATAAGCGTAATTCTTTAAGTAGTCAAATTGGTATGTTAATGAGAGATGGAAAAAAAGATGAAGCTGAAAAAATAAAACTTCAAGTGCAAGAAATAAATAAAGAACTTGAAGAAAATGAAAAATTAGAATCTACTTATTCAGAAGAAGTAAAATCTAGAATGATGAAAATTCCAAATATAATTGCAGATAGTGTTCCAATCGGTGAAGATGATACTCATAATGTTGAAATAGAAAAATTTGGTGAACCTGTTGTTCCAGATTATGAAATACCTTATCATACTGATATAATGGAAAAATTAAGTGGTATTGATTTAGATGCTGCTCGTAGAGTTGCTGGCAATGGTTTTTATTATTTAACAGGTAATATTGCTAGACTTCATTCAGCAGTATTAGCTTATGCTAGAGATTTTATGATAAATAAAGGATTTACTTATTGCATTCCTCCATTTATGATTCATGGTGATGTTGTAAATGGTGTTATGTCTTTTGAAGAAATGGATGCAATGATGTATAAAATTGAAGGTGAAGATTTATACCTAATTGGTACAAGTGAACATTCTATGATTGGTAAATTTAAAGGACAAATACTAGACAAAAAATCAATGCCTTATGCAATGACATCATATTCTCCTTGTTTTAGAAAAGAAAAAGGAGCTCACGGTATTGAAGAACGTGGAATATATAGAATTCACCAATTTGAAAAGCAAGAAATGATTGTAGTTTGTGAACCAGAAGATAGCTGGAACTGGTATGATAAATTATGGTCATATACTGTTGAACTATTTAGAAGTATGGATATTCCAGTAAGAACATTAGAATGTTGTAGTGGTGACTTAGCTGACTTAAAAGCTAAATCTTGTGATGTTGAAGCTTGGAGTCCTAGACAAAAGAAATACTTTGAAGTTGGAAGTTGCTCTAATTTAACAGATGCACAAGCAAGACGTTTAGGAATTCGTATAAAAGGTGAAAAAGGCAATTATTATGCACATACATTAAATAACACAGTTGTTGCCCCACCAAGAATGCTTATTGCATTACTAGAAAACCATTATAACCCTGACGGAAGTGTTGATATTCCAGAAGTTTTATGGCCATATATGGGTGGAACAAAAAAACT
>CALXKR010000103.1 GCA_944388895.1 uncultured Clostridia bacterium
ATTTAATTGTTCTTTCTATTATACTGACCAGTCTAAAATGAAATTTTTAAATTATTTAATATTTTTTTCGACAAAATATTGCATTTTTCGACAAAGTATGGTAAATTATATCCAGCGGAATAAATTTATGAAAGTAAATTTAGGAAGCATTCCGAATACCAACTAATTCTGGAGATATTAGAAATAATATCTCCTTATTCCATTTTTTAGGGTATTTAATATCAAATAATTTTTATTCTACAATATTCCTTCAAAGTCTTCTTTCATTTTCTTATCTAATTCAGGTAATTCTTTTTTTAAAATTACAGGCTTTCTAGTATTTAAATTAATAAAACATAACTCTGTTTCTCCTGTTGCAACTAATTCTTCTGTTCCAACTTTTTTCATTATATATTCTATTGTAATTTTTATACTATTATATTTTTTTATTTTTGTTTCAATTTCAACACTATCACCAAAAGTGCTACCATGTTTATATGTGCAAGAAACTGATAATATTGGAGAAGTAATTCCCATAGATTCTAATCTATCAAATCCCCAGCCTATATTTTCTAAATAATATATTCTTGCTTCTTCCATCCATCTTATATAATTTGAATGATGAGTTAACCCCATCTTATCTGTTTCATAGTATTGAACTTTATGTACGTAATTTTGCATTTAATTCTCCTTTTCCCCCATTGTTCACCCATTGGGGACGTCCCTTTTTGGGCGAACAATTAATTTATTTATTTTTTCTTTTTTCTTACTGAATAGCCAAATTTTCCAACCTTTTTTCCTAAAGCATAATATCCACCATTTGCATATGCTATAAGCTTGCACTTTGAAATGTCAAAAGCACCTTTTTCATCTATATACTTTTCATCTGCATCAATGCACAAAACCTCTGCCATAAACATAGTGTGGCTTCCTAAATCTATTACTTGTTTTACTTTACATTCCAATGAAACTGGGCTTTCTTTTATAAGTGGACATTTTACTAAATTAGCTTTTTCTTTAGTAAGGTGCATTTCTTTAAACTTATCCACATTTGCTCCACTTTTTACACCACACCAATCAGTTTTATATGCTAAACTTTCTGTTGTAAGATTAATTACAAATTCTTTACTTTCTTTTATTATGTTATATGAATATCTATTTGGTCTTACAGATATATACACCATTGCTGGATCAGTATTTATAATACCGGTCCATGCAACAGTAATAATATTTGATTTATTCATATCTCCACAGCTAACCATTGCTGCTGGTATGGGATACTCAAAAGTACCACCTTTCCACATTACTTTTGACATAATTTCCTCCTTTTTCGATTAGGGACGTTCCTTAATCGAAAATTTCAATTTTTTACGCATAATAATATAAATAATTAATCACTTTAATTTTTTTGATTAAGGAACGTCCCTAATCAAAAATCTTCTTTACTTTTGGAAGTAAGTAGTGACTTCCTCCTTTATCTTTTACATTTTGAACCATACTTACTACTAGCAGTCCATTTTCATCAAATGCATTAAACCAACCTATTTCTGTTCCGTTTTCATCTTGTTGGTTTTCTTTTATTTCTGCGGTTCCTGTTTTTCCTGCAATTGTTTTGCCTTCTACTTTTGCTTCTTTTCCGGTTCCTTGTTCTACTACTTGAATTAAGTCTGCTTTTATTGTATCTGCTATTTCTTTTGATATAACATTTTGTTTATAGTATTTTGTTTCTGTATATTCTAAGCATGGCATTACCATATTTCCACCATTTGCAAAACTTGAATATATCATTGCTAAATGTATCGGATTTACAAGCATTTGGTCTTGTCCGTATCCACTATTTGCAAGAGCAGCATCGCTATCCATTGCGCCATAAGTAGATTTTGTTATATCTTGTACAAATGTAATTTTGTCATTAAATCCAAAGTTATCTAATCCTTTTTGCAAATTACTTTTGCCTATTTTTAAAGCTGCTTTTGCAAAGTATATATTATCTGAATAAATAAGAGCATTTTTTAAATTTGCTGGACCAGAGTAAGTTTCTAATGTTGTTATATATAAATCTTTCCATGAGCTATCATTTTGCCATCTCTTTCCACTTGTTCCAAAATCATCTTCGGCACTAAAACTATTATTGCTTAAGCCTATTGCTCCTACTACAGGTTTTAGTGATGAACCTGGTACATAAGAACTTAAGTATCTATTATACATTGGCTTTTTCTCGTCATTTTGAAGTTCATTCCATTCATCATTTGTTACACCTAGTACAATATCATTTGCATCATAAGATGGTGTACTAACTAGTGCCAAAACTTCACCTGTGTTATAATTTATTGATACTGATGCGCCTTCATCATCTTTAAATTCTTCATATAGTTCTTTTTGAATATTAATATCTATTGTTGTTTTAATATTTTCACCATTTTTTAAATCTCTTTTAGCTAGAGTTTTTACTTTTTGTTCATTTTGGTCTACTATATATATTTCTTCTCCATCAGTTCCTTTTAATCTATCATTATATGCATATTCTAATCCTGTTTTTCCTTCATCATCTTGAACGTATCCTGTAAGAATTGAAGTTGCTTCTTTATATGGATATACTCTAGATTTTGTGTCTGTTATAAGTACACCTTTAATTTTTAAAAGTTCATTTTTTAGTTTTTGTTCATCTTTAGATATTTTTCTAAGTGGTACAAAAGTATCTTCTTTAACATAAGAAGCGCTTAGTGCATTGTTTATGGTTTCTTCTGTTATTCCTAGTAATTCAGCTAATTTTGCTTTGTCCGTAGTTTCATTCATTTTTCCTGGAACTAAACCAACTGTATTAATTTCTCCATCTTTTGCTAGTGCTATTCCATTTCTATCATAAATAGCTCCTCTTGTACTTTCTAAGGCTGTTACTCTAACTTTGTAATTATCTTTTAAATCTGAGAATATAACTGATGAATCCCATATTATTTTATATTCTCCATCAACTTTTTTCACTTTTACAGTATTCATAAAATTCATATTTCCAGCAACTGTATCCATAGAATTGTTAAAAGTTACATTTGTTATGCTATTGTCCTCTTCATTTCGAGTATTTGTTAATACTGTTGCACTAATATTAGATGCTTCAATTCCTTCATAAATATTTTTTACTCTGGTTACAAAATCTTCTTTAGTAGTATCTGTTATAACGTAATCATACATTCCTTCATAATCTTTAGAATTTAACTTGTCAAAATAGTTTTTTAGAGCTACAGAAGGTTCTGTTCTATTCATGTATATAACTACTGCTACTACTCCGACAACAAGTATTATTGCTAAAGCTATAATAAATTTTTTCATAAAAAATACTCTCCTTTCATTTGAGAGTATTTTATAACAAATATGTGTAATTTGCAAGATTAGAAGTGTGGATTTTGTATTGTATTATTGATGTAAATTTTTGCTTTATTTACAAGCTCTTATTGTATTATTATTTTATGCTTCCTATGAACTAGGACCTTTATAATTCCATTCTTCTTCTGTTTT
>CALXKR010000104.1 GCA_944388895.1 uncultured Clostridia bacterium
ATATGAGAAGTGGAAGCAATAATCATGAAGTAAATGGTGCAGAGTTAGATAGAATAATGCTTAGAAAATTAGGAAAAACGTGGGATTCCATACCTGTACCAAATGTTAGTGTAAGTGATTTAGATAAAACATCTATAAATAAATTTAAAAAATTGGCAGTTAAGAATAAAAGATTAACACAAAGAGATATAGAAGTAGATGATGAAACGTTATTAAAAAATCTAGGCTTATATGATGGAGATTACTTAACAATTGCAGCAATATTATTATTTCATGAAAATCCTGAAAAATGGGTTACTGGTGCTTATGTAAAAATAGGTTATTTTGAAAATAATGATTCAGACTTACGATACCAAGATGAAATACATGGTTCTTTAATAAATCAAGCAGAAAATATTATAGAACTAGTTTATCTAAAATATTTAAAAGCTCTTATAAGATACGAAGACCTAAAAAGAATAGAAGAATATATGTTTCCAAAAGAGGCATTTAGAGAAATAATTTATAATAGTCTACAACATAAATTATATAATAGTTGTATACCAATACAAATAAGTGTTTATGAGGACAAAATGTATATATGGAATAATGGATTATTTCCTACTGAGATAACACCAGAAAATTTATATGAAAAACATTTTTCACAACCAGCAAATCCTAAAATAGCCCAAACTTTTTTCAAAGCAGGCTTTACTGAGTCTTGGGGTAGAGGATTTGAAAAAATTAAAGATGAATGCATTAAAAATAACAATTCAATTCCTCAAGTTAAAATAAGCGAAAATGGAGTTATGATAAAATGTGAACCATCAACCATTTATATGAAATTATTAAAACAAATGAAAAAAGAAAATGTCCAAGAAAATGTCCAAGAAAATGTCCAAGAAAATTTAAAGCAAATAGAAATAAAAATATTAGAATTAATAAAAAATAATCCAGGATTAACACAAATGCAACTATCTAAAATTTTAAAAGTGAATTCAAAAACAATATATAGAGGAATACAAAACCTAAAAAATCAAAATATCATTGAAAGAATAGGTTCAGATAGAAAAGGATACTGGAAAATGAAATAATTTAAAGAAGGTGAAATTATGCCAAAAGTTAGTGTGATTGTACCAGTGTACAATGTAGAAAAATATATAACTAAATGTTTAAATTCGTTAATAAATCAAACACTAGATGATTTAGAAATTATAGTAGTAAATGACGGTTCAAAAGATGGTTCAGAAGAAATAATAAAAGAATTTAAGAAAAGTCATAAAAATATAATTTATGTAAAAAAAGAAAACGGAGGGCTTTCAAGTGCAAGAAATTTTGGACTTTTATATGCAACAGGAGAATATATAGCTTTTTTGGACTCAGACGATTATGTGGATAGAACTTTGTATCAAAAAATGTATGAAAAAGCTAAAGCTACAAATAGTGATTATGTGGAATGTGATTTTTATTGGATGTATCCAGATCATCAAAAACACGATATAGGATATAGATACAAAGACAAAAAGGAGATGTTTGCAAAAGCTAGAGTTGTTGCTTGGAACAAACTTATAAAAAGAGGACTTATAACAGATAATAAACTACAATTTCCAGAAGGACTTTATTATGAAGATATTGAATTTTTTTATAAACTTCTGCCACATATAAATAAGTTTGCTTTTGTAGAAGAACCACTTATATATTATGTTCAAAGGGAAAACTCAATAGTAAATAAGCAAGACCACAGAACAAAACAAATATTTATAATTTTAGATAATGTAATAAACTACTATAAAGAAAATGGACTTTATGAAGAATATGAAAGAGAAATAGAATACACATATACAAGACTGCTATTATGTAGCTCACTAAAAAGAATGATGCATATTGGGGATGAGACAACAAAAGAATTAGCATTAAAAGAAACTTGGCAAAATTTAAATAGCAAATTTCCTAAATGGAAACAAAATGAAATATTAAAGTCAAATAATACAGTAAACGGTATATTTATGAAAACAATGAATAATACCACATATAAAATATATACCAAAATTTTAGGAGCAATATGGAAATAATAAAAAAGATAAAAAATATTAAATTAGAAGATATACTATGTTTATATATTATATTATGTCCAATACTAGATATAGCAAGTTTTTTATTTAGAAACCACTTTAATACAAATATATCTATTTCTACATTTTTAAGACCAATTGTACCTGTAGTTTTAGCAATATATATTTTTATAAGAGCAAATAAAAAAAATAAACTTATTTTGTTAGGAATTACAGCACTATATGTACTTTATGGAGTAATTCATTTAATAGTAACCAAAACTTTTTTAACTGGGTGTTCTTATGGTGGTATAAAAGAGGAAATGCAATATGTAATTAATTATTCATTTCTAATTATAAACTTAATTGTATTTTACTATGCTTTTATTAATAAAAAGTGGAGAAATAAAGAAATTGCATCAAGTGATAAAAACAGTAAAGTAAATAAACTAAAAATAGCAGTTCTTATAATGTGCGGTATTTACATAACTTCTATATACATAGCAATTTTAACAGGAACATCTTCTTACACATATATAGAAGAACAAATTGGATATAAAGGATGGATAGAATCAGGAAACAGCTTAAGTGCAATACTTTGTATTTCTACATTTATAATATTATCACTAATAAAAGATAAAAAATATAGAATTCCTGCAATAATTGTTCTAGTTTTAACTGGAATTTATTTAGTAGCATTAATTGGAACCAGAACAGGACTTTTGGGCTTTTTCTTAGCAGTAGCTGTATTTATAGCAATAGAAGTATTATTTAGCAAAAATAAAGTTGCAATTGTTGGTTTTATTATTTTAGCATTAGCAGTAATTACAGTAGGACTAGTTGGATCAAATACCTTAAAAAGAAGAAGTCAAATGAATGACTCTAAGTATGAAATTATAGATGAAGCAACAGGTGAAGTAGGTCATATGACAGGTGATATGCTTAAAATAAAAAATGCTATCTTAAATGGAACATTAGAAAATGGTTATATGTCAAATGCACAAAAAGAAGCGGTACTTGATTTACATGAGTATACAACAAAAAATAATAGTGCGGGAAATGATACAAGAACACAACAATTAATGTATAACATTTATTTAGTAAAAGAGCAAAAAAATATAATTGGAATATTATTTGGAAACGGGTTTGAGGCTAATTTTAGAGAAATGGTAATGGAAAATGAATTAGCAAGCTTAATGCTAAACTTTGGAATATTAGGTTTTACATTATATGCAGGACCATTTATATTTGTACTAATAACAGCTTTAATACAAACAATAAAAAAAATAAAGAAAAAACAAAAGCTAGAAACAGATTACCTTATGGCAATAGCAGCATTAATTTTGATATTTGGACTATCATATCTTTCAGGATACATATTTTTTAATTCATCTGTTATGATAATGATATCCGCTGTTTCAATAGAAATTTTAAA
>CALXKR010000105.1 GCA_944388895.1 uncultured Clostridia bacterium
TAAATTATTTCCTGGTTTTGCCCTAAAATCAGTAAAATATACTTTTGCTTTTTCCATAATTACCTCCATTTATTTTATTTTGTTCCTCTAGCTATTATTTGATTATGAGGACTATAAGTATCTTTAGAAAGTAAAGTACGAGAAACTTCCTTTCCATTTAATTTTAGAACTCTATAAGCCACTGATTTAGCACCATTAGAGCCAGATTGTACAACTTTAGTTTGCCCTTTAGGAAGAGAAGCATCTGTAGTATAAACTGTAGAATAAGGAACAGTACCTGTTTTGTATGATACTAGTTCTACTTCATATTCCACTTCTTCTTTCATGCCATATATTTTAATATATAAATTTTTATTTGATGTTGTAGCTACTATTTTAATTGGATAATTTCTACTATTTTTAAACTTAAAGTCAGGAGCCCCCCATGAAACTGTAGCATCTAATCCAACAGGAACATATCCAACAGTAAAGGTATGATTTCTTCTATTTGTAATTTCTAAGTTTGCTTTTAATACAGCATTATATAAAGTACTAGATACCTGACAAATACCACCACCTACATCAGTAGTAACCTGACCATTTGAATAAACTGTAGCCACTTTAAAACCAGCACTAGTAGTACGTTTTCCAACTGTGTTATTAAAAGAAAATTCTTCGCCAGGCATTAGAACTTTTCCATTTATTTTAGATGCCGCTAATGCAATGTTGGTTGAGCGGTTAGAATTACTTGAAGAATAGTTTGTAGAGTATGATGATAATAAATCTGGGAAAGCTTCTGTACCTATTTGGTCTGTTGTAACATTAGGATACAATGTTTTTAGTGGAATTGTATATGTTTCTTTAGGTGTATTAAGCATAGCTTTTGCTTCATCAACTGAAATTTTAAAGTCTAGTCCTGTTGATGATGGAAAAACTGCAAATGGATCTTTAGTATAATAAGCATCTACTGGCTCTTTATATATTTCAGAGTGAATTTTATCAATATCTATATTATCAGGATCTTTTGCTTCAACAGGAACTTCAATAGCATCAGAATTATATTCTAAAGAAGTTAACTTATTTACAATCATACTTTCTAATTTATCAGCTACAATTACATTTCCAGATTTTCCAGGAGTTATTATTAAATTATTTTCTTCTATAGTATAAGAGTACTCTTTTAAGCTATCATTAAAACTAGAATTCATTTGTTCAATAATAGATGCTAATAAATCTTTATTATAGCTTAATGTAGGATTTATGTTTACTTTGTTTAATAATGTATTTAAAATATTAAAATTATTTTGAAATACATTTCCAGTTCTACCATAACTATATGCTTCATCTATTGCAGAAGCAACATCATAAGAACATTCTAACTGGCTAGGCAATACATTATAAAGTTGATCATTATGGCTAAATACCAAATTAGAATTTAATCTACTATTTAGTGCTTCATTTACTGCGCTTTGTGCTTCTTCCTTAGTAAGATTAGATACATTAATTCCTAAAATAGAAATTCCAGAAATTATTTTATTATTATTAATGTTTAAGAGTGCAAAAATCGTAGAAAATATAGTTATAAGCAAAATAAAAACTATCAAGCAAATTGTAATAATAATCAGCTTGGAGCGTTTAGGCTTTTTATTATTTAAAGAAAATTCATTATTAGTTTTTATAATTTTTTCAGCTTCTTTAAAAACATCGTTTTCAGTTATATTTACAGTATTGTTTACATTATATAATATTGCGTTCATTTTTTTCTCCTTTTAATATACTTTATATTAAACAATAAATAAAAATATTTGTAAATATAAAAAATAATAAATTTTGAATTTTAACTTTATTTTTTGATATACTATTGATATAATAAGGAAAAAATAATGGGAGGAATATGATGAACGAATTATTGAAAAATGAAAAATCCGGATGGGAAGAAGTTTCGCAAGAAGAAAAAGATAAAATTTATGCATTTTCAAATGAATATATGAATTTTTTGAATAATGCAAAAACTGAAAGAGAAATAATAAAAGAAACTGAAAAAATAGCAAGAGAAAATGGATTTAAAAGTTTAGATGAGTATGCAGAGCTTTATCCAGGAGATAAGGTTTACTATATAAACAGAGCTAAAAACATATATTTAGCAGTAATTGGAGAAGATTCTTTAGAGTCAGGAATAAATATTGTAGGAGCACATGCAGATTCTCCTAGATTAGATTTAAAACCTAATCCTCTATATCAAGAAGGGAATTTAGCATATTTAAAAACTCACTACTATGGTGGAATAAAAAAATATCAATGGACAGCAATTCCACTAGCAATCCATGGAATAATTATTAAAGAAAATGGAGAAAAAATAGAAGTAAAAATAGGAGAAGATGAAAACGACCCAATATTTACGGTAACAGATTTATTACCTCATCTTGCTAAAGAGCAAATGCAAAAGAAAATTTCAGAAGCTATAAATGCAGAAAACTTATCTATTTTGGTAGGAAGCATACCAGATAAAGATGAAAAGGCTTCAGTAAAAAATAATATATTAAATTTATTAAATAAAAAGTATGGAATAAAAGAAGAAGATTTTGTTAGTTCAGAATTAGAAATAGTGCCAGCTTTTAAATGCAGAACATTAGGACTAGATGAAAGTTTAGTTGCAGGATATGGTCAAGATGATAAGGTTTGCGTTTACACAGCATTAAGAGCAATTTTAAATATACAAAAACCAAAAAGAACAGCAGTATGTTTATTTTCAGATAAAGAAGAAATAGGAAGTATGGGCAATACAGGAATGGAATCTCATGTTTTTGATACATTTATTGCTGAATTGCTAAATAAAACAAGAATTAATAGACCAAATTTATTAGATAAAGTATTCTGTAATTCAAAAATGTTATCAGCTGATGTTGATGCTGGAGTAGACCCATTATATATTTCTGTGTCAGATACAAATAATGCAGGATTTTTAGGAAAAGGAGTTAGTATAAATAAATATACAGGTTCAGGAGGAAAATACAACTCATCAGATGCTAATGCAGAATATGTTGCAGAAATTAGAAAATTATTTAATGAAAACAAAATAAGATTTCAAGTTGCAGAATTAGGAAAAACAGACATAGGTGGTGGTGGAACAATTGCCTATATTTTAGCAAACAAGGGGGTAGATGTTATAGATTGTGGTGTTCCAGTATTATCAATGCATGCACCATATGAAGTAACTTGTAAATATGATATTTATTCAGCATATAGAGCATATGAAGCATTTTTTAAAAATTAAAAACCCGGGTGACTTTAGTCACCCGGATTACTTTTGCAACAATTAGTCGTCAGAGGAATTCCTCAAAATATGTAATAAATCTATTATATCAAAAAAAAACAAAAAATGTAAATTCTTTGTGAAAAGGAAAACTTTTTATTGAAACTATAAAAATATAATGGTAATATAAGATATAGTTTTATAACAATATATTAAAGGAGGAA
>CALXKR010000106.1 GCA_944388895.1 uncultured Clostridia bacterium
TTATCTTTTTTAACAATCTCCGCTTCAATTAATTCTTCTTTTCTTGCCTTATTCATTTCACTAAAAATTCTCATTATCTTATTTGTATCAACTTTTATTCTTTCTATTAAAATGCCTTCAAAATCTTTTCCAAGTTCTATATATTTTTCTGCATTTACTATTATTGCATTTCTATTTAAATTATATGTTTTAAATTCTTTAAAATCTAAATTTACTATTAAATTAGCTCTTTTTAAAGCTTTTCTTTTATTACTTGAAACAGTTATATAAATATCTTTTCTTTCTAATCTTTTTTCTAATTCTTGAAATTGTCTTAAATGATTTGTAACTATATTAACAATTTTTACTTTACTGCATAGTTCCTCAATTATATTTATGTTTTCTTTGTTAAAATTTTCTACACATATATGTATTTCTTCCATTTTTATTTGTTTATTCATTACTTTAAAACAATATTCTATTATTTCTGGTAGCATGTATTTTACTATGCACTTTCCAGAAAGTTCTGGATAGCCACATTCAATATCTTTTTCTTGAACTATGAACTCTATTCCATCTTCTTTTAATTTGTTTCTTACCATTTCTAATATTTTTTCACTATTTGATGGAAGATAATAATTATTTCCATCTACTCTTATTTTTTTCATTACATTTCTATATATGTACTGAATTTTTGTTAGCTTGTCTAACTTAACATATCCTATATTCATAAAAAATCACCCATAAATATTATATTCGGGTGATTTTTATTTATTACTATTCTTCTATATTATTTACTTCTAATTTTTCAGAAATTATATGCCATACTGAATTTGATTCTCTGTCTTTTGACCAGAATGCTCCTCCAGCTAATTCATATTTGTTTACTAAGTCTAATTTTGCTTTTAAAGATTCTTCATCTTCTATCCACATTTTATATGTTGCTCCATTTTGTTCATATTCCATATAATATTGTTTTGTGTTTTCATCCCATACTTTTTCTACACCATCTGGAATTTTTACACTTCTCATATTAACAACTGAGCTTGTAAGTGTTCCATTTGTTTCTTTCCATAGTCTTGTATAAAATGGCATTGCAACTATTAATTTATCTTTTTCTACTCCTTCTTGTCCTAAAAATTTCTTAATGTTTAGTTCCACCCAGTCTGCTCCTGCAACTGTTCCTGCTTTAGTAGATGATACTCCATTTTGATCATATCCCATAAAAATTATATAATCTGCTACATTTCCTAAAACGTTTCTGTCAAAGCATAATGACCAAGTTTCTGAACCGTCTGGTGCAGTTACATCAACAGATAATGTAAGACCTGCTTCATGTAATCTAGGTGCAAGTTCTATAATAAATCTTGAATAATTATCTTTATCTTCTTGATACATATTTTCAAAATCTACGTTTACTCCATCTACTCCAGCTTCTACTAACTCTTTTACAATATTTTCTATTAAATATGCTCTAGTTTCAAATTTAGATAATATTTTAGAAGTTGCATCTATATCACCTAATTCACTGTTAGATATCATTGGCCATACTTTATATCCATTTGAATGAGCCCATTCTACATAAGCTTTACCATTTAGCCCTATGTTTGCATCTATATCTCCACTTGCTGTTATTTCATAAAACGATGGTGAAACTACATTAATGCCTTCTATCATTCCTTCTCTAACTGGGGCTGATACATATTGTGAATAATAATCCCATACTAAACTTACTTTTTCATCAAGTCTTGTATTAATTTCTAATGCTTCTCTAACTGTTTCCTCATTACTAATGTCTTTTTGTTTTACATACCCAAGTTCGCCATTTTGTGTTCTTACCTTAATCCATCCATCTACGACTTGCTCTTTTCCTTCTTTATCTAAAGCTAATATTAAAGTGTCTCCTCTTTCTACTTTATCAACATTTTTTGAAAAAGTAGTAGGTTTATATTTTACTCCCATTTTTTTAGAACTGGTCACTTGTACAAATTTTCTATTTAATGAGTCTATTGTTATTATATTACTGTCACTTGAGTATTTAATTTCTATGTTATATATATCTGCTAAGTCAGTGATTGGCATATATATTTTTCCGTTTCTTTCAATTACTTTATGGTTTATATCTATATTTGAACCACTTACATATATTTTTGTACTATCAAATGGTATTACAACTGTTTTTGTATTTGATGTTGTAATAATTCTTTTATTATCATTTTCTACTAATAAATATTCATCTAAAAAATTCTTTACATCGTCTGTTCCAAGATAAATAGTATTATCTTCTATTATAATATCTGATTTTACATTTCTTGTTATATTATTATTATTTATTATTAAGTTTGTTCTATCTGCAAATTCATCTTTTGTATAATTTGGTGCAATTTTTATTACAAATAACATTAATGCTAGTGCTATTACTACTATTATTATTCTAAGTATTAACCTTGGAACATTTATTTTTTCATCTTGTTTTACTTTTTTTATTTTTTTATTCATTATATTTCCTCCTATGCAAACTTATATAACTAATAATAGCATAAAAGTTTTAGTAAGTGAATAGTTTTTTTAATCTTTTATAAATTTTTATTGTTTTATTTATGGTAACACTTTTATACAATTTACATATACTGTTACAAAGGAGGTAATATATGTGTAAAATACTAAAAAAACTACTTGCAACATGCCTCGTTGGTTTTGGATTAGGAGTGTTACTTGTATTATTACTTCCTATATCTGGTTGGCTTTTTATAATTGGTGTTGCTATTATTATTGTCGGTTTATGTTGTTTATTTCACAAATAAGGAGGTATATATGACTATTGTTGTAAAAAAAGTACCAAAATTTTTAAGAGGTTTTGTTAAGTTGATTTTTGGAATTAAAAGTTAATACATATGATAAGATATGAAAAAAAAGCATTATCTATTTATTTAGATAATGCTTTATATATTATATATCAATTACATGTTTCCTAATTTTGCTGAACGTAAGCATTTAGAGCATACAGACATTTTTTTTGCTTCTCCGTTTACTTTAATTCTTACTGTTCTAAGGTTTGGTTTCCATGTTCTTGGTGCTCTTCTACTTACATGAGAACGAGCTATACTTATTTTATTTCCTGTTGCAACTGATTTGCCACAAACTTCACATTTAGCCATTTTACTGCACCTCCTATGCTTAATTTAAATCGCTATAAACTATAATAACATATTTAGTTAATAATTTCAAGTGTTTTTTGTAATTTTTTTAGTGGGGACGTTACTGTTTAATACTTTTAAATAAAAAATTAGAGCTTTCTCAGTTTTGAGAAGGCTCTTGAAGATTTTAAAAAGCAAATATTTTTTTCTGTCCTTTAAATATATTTTTAATTGTATTTCCTATGTTAAGTTTTTGCTTTATTGCTGTATCTATTATACTTATTGCATCACAATAATACCTCGCAGATTCTAAACTTCTGAAAGTTCCCATTAC
>CALXKR010000107.1 GCA_944388895.1 uncultured Clostridia bacterium
TAATGATTATTAAAAACTTTAAATTTTTCTATATCAACAGTTAGTATATATTTTGTTAATTTTTTATTACTGTCTATTATTTTTTGACCTTCCATGCAAAAATAATAATAATTTCCTAACTTAGTAATTGGATCAATATATGCTAATTTATATAATTCTTTATTTTTTCTTATATTTAAAGTTATTATATAAACTGAAACTAATATAATAATTGCAATAAAGGATAAAGAAATAATAAATGTTAAATTTAAAACTTTATTTAACCCTTCTGCTACAACATTTCCTGGAGTAATTATAAGTAAATTCCAGTTGTTTATATCTATGTTACTATATGAAATATAGTAATTTTGGCCATTAATTAAAATTTTTTCTTGTCCACTTATATGATTACGAATATTTTTTTCTATATTATCTATTATTTCACTTTCACTTTGAATATTTTCTTTTAACCCTGTATATATGTTTTTTGTATTTTCAAAATTTGCTGAATTAGCTATTAATTCTCCTGCTTCAGTAATAATATATTCATACCCATTACCATTATATATAGAATTTGCAAATAGCCTTTCATATTCTGCTGTTTCAACAATTAGCATTAAAACAATATCATTTACTTTTTTAGAGTAAATATTTATTTCTTGCATATCTACTTTACTTTTTCTACTTCTTGATATTTGCAGTTGATTATTAGCAAAAAAATATTCTATATCTTCTGAAAGATCAACAGTTTCTCCATCGCTTGTTATTGTTTTTCCGTCTTTATGCATAATAGCCATTCTTGTAAAGTTATTTTTTCCTTCGTTTTGGTTATATATTTCAAATATTTTATTTTCATCAGTTATATTATTATTTAAAACTTGATTACTTATATTGTTTAATATTCTCATATCTTCTTCTAATTTATTCTCTATTTTAACTGCTTCTTGCTTAGTTAATTCACCTAAATTTTGCATAGTAGTTTTATTAATTAAGTTCTGTATATTCTTTAAATACATTATTGAAACTATTACTAGGCATAATATAATTAATACAATTATCGAAATTGTTATTATATTTTTCTTTTTCATTTTTAACCCCTTTTCTAATTTTACATTTTTGTGTCATTTTTCAAAAAAACTAGACTTTTTTATTTTTTTATATTATTATATTATTATTAATAATTTTTTAGGAGGAACTAGCATGTCAAAAATAAAAAGAATAGTTGTTTCAATATTAGTATTGTTAAGCTGTACAAGTTTTGTTTTTGCTTCAAGCGTTAATATGAATTTAGCTACTGGAAATCAAACTGTAACTAATTCTGAAACTAGTGATGCAAATTCAAGTAATAATGTAGTAACAAATGAAATATCTAATACAAATACTTTGGCTAATAATACTATTGGAAACCCAAGCTCTAATTCTAATATTGCTGCTGAAATTCAAAGTGTAAACAACATAAATGATGTTGGAAGTTCTTCAATTGAATTAAATCAAATACTAAATATTTTCTTAATTGCAATTGGACTTATTTTAATTCTTTTAGCAATAGCAATATTAATCAGAATAAAAAAATAACAAAAAATAATATATGTTTTAATAATTTATTAGGACATATATTATTTTTTTATTATTTATAACTTTCTTTCATATATCTTTCAATTTTTCTTTCTGCATCTTTTTTCTTAATATCTTCCCTTTTATCATATAATTTTTTTCCTTTTCCTATACCAAGCTCTAGCTTAACAAAATTTCCACTAAAATATATTGCTGTTGGAACTAATGTATAACCTTTTAAAGTTGTCATTCCTAATAATTTATGTATTTCTGCTTTGTTTAATAAAAGCTTTTTAGGACGAAGAGGATCTTTATTGTATATATTTCCATGTTCATATGGACTAATATTCATTGAATAAACAAATACTTCCCCATTTTTTTCTATTATAGCATAGCTATCTTTTAAATTTACTTTTCCTGCCCTAATCGATTTTATTTCTGTTCCATACAAAACAATACCCGCTTCTATTTTATCTATTATTTCATAATTATGATAAGCATTGGGATTTTTAGCTATTATATTAGCACTTTTTTTCATTTCTACTCCTATTTAAACATTATTTCCGTCTTGATTTTTGTTATCTTCTGATTGTTCAAAATAAGTCTTTATTCCATTATAAATTCCTTCTACTATTTTATTTTGATAATTGTCATTAGTTAATTTTTTTCTTTCCTCAGTACTAGATAAAAAACCAGCTTCTACTAAGCAAGATGGCATTTCTGTATTTTTGGTAACAATAAGTCCATTGCTGTCTTTTATTCCTATATCATTTGCCCCAGTTGCTTTGGTAATACTATCTTGTATATTTTGAGCTAAAACTTTGCTTTCTGTATCTTTAGTTGGATTATACCAAGTTTCAATACCACTTGTTACTGCATCATTTTCTAAAGAATTTAGATGTATACTTACAAATATATCTGCATTTTCTCTATTAGCTATTCTCGCTCTTTCGTTTAAATATACATTTACATCTTCTGTTCTAGTCATAACAACTTTTTCATATTCTTTTTCTAATTTGCTTTGTAACTTTTCTGCAATTTGAAGACAAATATTTTTTTCATAAATATTTTCAAATATGCATCCTGGTTCTTCAGTTCCACCATGGCCTGCATCAATTACTATACATTTATCTATTTTATTTGGTTTGTTATATGTTGCTGTTTCTGCTGACTGATATTTTTCTTTTCTATTACTATTATATATACTAAATATTATTACTACTATTATAATCAGTATAACACCAAGTTTTACTCGTTTTCGTCTTTTGGCCATCATTTTTGCTCTGGCTTTTCTAGACATTTTTTTCGTCATAAGATTTATATTCTCCTTTAATATAAATTGCTTTATATTATTTTTTCCAAATTTGTCTTTTTTATACTTTATCACTGTAAGGTAAATATGTCAATAATAACAATAAAAATGTTAGCAGAAAATATCTACTAACATTTTTTTAATTAATCTCTATCATTATGCTCTTTCATATACTTATAAATTAATACTATTGCTATAACTACTATAGTAATTAATATGATCCACATCCATACATTTAAATCCATTCCTAAAAATGTATAGTTTGAACTATTAGCATCTGTATTAACTACATTTCCAGCAGTATTCATAGTATTTTGTACACCATTAACTGTGCTTTGTGTTACATTTTGCACAACATTGCCTGCTCCGCCAACAACATTTTTTGTAGCATCCCATGTATTTTCAACTGCATTTCCTGTAGTGTCCATCATATTACCTACACCTTCTGCTACATTTTGGGCTGCATCTCTTGCAAAATTTGCCATGTTACCACTTGCTAAAACAGCGCCTGATGCTAATCCTAGTACTAGTAAAAGAGTTGTGATAATTA
>CALXKR010000108.1 GCA_944388895.1 uncultured Clostridia bacterium
AATGGGGTTTACACGGCTAGATGTGTCACCACATCTACGGTGAGCTCTTACCTCGCCTTTTCACCCTTACCTAAAAATTTAGGCGGTTATTTTCTGTTGCACTTTCCTTAAGGTTACCCTCACTGGACGTTATCCAGCATTATTGCTCTATGGGGCCCGGACTTTCCTCACACGCCGCCTTTCGGCATTGGCTATGCGCGATTACTTAGCTTACTCACAAAATATATTTTACAACAAATATTTAATAATGTCAAACTTTATGTATAAAATCAATTTTTTTAGTAGATAATATGTATATAAAAAAAGATTGGAGGTGTTCTTATGGCTAAGAACAAAGATTGTAAAAAAGATAAGAAAAATTCTAACAAAAATTGTCCAAAGGGCAATACACAAAATAATGCTCAAAAAGTAGAAGAAAAATAAATAAAATTATAGAATCTCAAAGAATAATAGTTTGAGGTTCTTTTTTTATTCATAATTTCCCCTCCTAATTACTTTTTTTATTATAATATCATAAAAGAGAGTAATTATCAATTACTCTCTTTATCAATTAAGTTCTTAACTTAAATGTTTTAGGCGCATATTTATAAGCAACAAACAATGAAATTAATGAATATATAATACAAAAAGCACTCATTAATATACCAAAACTAAAAGTTGGTATTTTTTTACCTATAAGAATATAAGCTACAAAATAAGTTAAAGTTTGTACAACTGTATATGTACTATTTTTTATTTCAGTATTTATGTTATATGGCTGTAATAGATAATACATAACCAAATAATGTACTGAGAAGAATACTGACATCGAAATAATAGATATAAATATAATTAAATAATTCAAATTATTGTCAGTACCTCCTGTTAAAAATAATAGTAATGCTAATCCTAAACCAATAAAGCTTCCAGGTATTAAGTTTAAGGATATTAGTGTTTTTAATCTTTCTTTAAATACTCCTAATATAACTTTTGGAGTTCTATAAATTCTATAAGTTAACATACTATGATCACAATTCATAAACATTGCTTGCGTCATTGTTGTTCCTCTATTTAGTAAATACATTATAAATACAAAATATGGCAAATATGTAAGCGCTAGACTATTTAAGTTTTGTTTCAAATCTGGATTAAGAAAAATTGCTATATATAATATTAGGAAAATACCTATAATTACCAAAGTTTGTTTTTTTATTGCCAAAGTTAATATCTTATTATGTCTTTTTACAAACAATTCGTGAAAATAAGCAAAGCCAGTCTTATTACTTGTAATATCTCCATTATATTCTATTCTTTTTGCAACATTTTCCCTTATTGTTTGTGTACTACTTGCATTTTGTACTGCATAAACATTTTCATTTGTTAAAAGCACTTTATATATTTTTTTATAATCTTTAAATGTTATTATTTCTCTTAATGCAATAATTCCCAATATAATACTTACTGAAAACAAAACAATATAAATAATTTGATTAATTACAATACCTAAATAAGGAAGTCCAAAACCTAAAAGTACAAGTGCTGCAAGAAGTATCCATACTTTCTTTGTAGGTAGATTTTCATTATTAACAACTTTATTTTTTTTGAAGTCTGGAATAGAAAATATACCTATTACAATAATTTTTACTAAAGCAACAAATAATGGCATTAATATACAAATTAATAATGGTACATTTAGTATTAAACCAAAAATAATAGTAAATGGCATTAATCCAATTACAAGTTTTAACATAGAATAAAAATAATTTGTTAAAGCAAAAGAATTGGCATCCATTTTCATTAAAATAATTGAGTAATATTTATCTTTCGTAGGATTTAACAAATATGTATTTAATATACCACCAATTAAAGTAGAAAAAACAAAAAGATGTAAAAAGGTATTTGCTTGATTAGTTTTATAGGCAAAAGTCATAGAGCCTAATACTAACCATACATAAAGCCCTTTCCATAAAAATGTACTTACAATCTCCCAAAAAATACTAATTATATTACCAAATATTTTTAAGAATTTATTTTTATATAAACTACTAGGAAGTATTTTATTTATTATCGGAAGACCTTTTATAGAATATATAATACTATTAACACGATATGTATTTTTTATTTTAAAGGATGTAATAAAAGTTTTTAGCATATCTTACTCCTCCTTTAAAGATTCTATAATTTTATCTTTAAATTTATCATTATCTAAATTATTTTTATCTATTTTTTCTAAAACGCCTTTATTTAAAATAACGATTTCATCACATAAATCTAAAGCTAACTCCATAATATGAGTTGAAAAAATTATAATATGATCTTTTTTTATTTCTCTTAACATCTGTTTCATTTCTTCTTGCACTACTATATCCAAAGATGTTAATGGTTCATCAAATAACAAAATACTAGGATTAGCAATAATATTTACTAACATTTGCATTTTATTTTTCATACCGTGTGAGTAATCCTTTAACAATTTATCTCTATCTTCTTTTTCTATTTTCATAAATTCAAAGTATTCATCAATACTTTTTTCATTTTTTATTCTATCTTTATTTATTTCTATAAAAAATTTTAAGAATTCTCTTGCTGTTAGAAATTCTGGCACATTTGGAGTAGATAAAACATATCCAATATCTTCAGCAGTTATTTTTTTTATATCGTTATCTTCTAGAAAGAAATTACCACTATCAATTGGTAAGTCTTCATTTAAACAATTAAAAAAAGTAGTCTTTCCTGCCCCATTTCTTCCAAGTAAACCATAAATTTTCCCTTTTTCAAATTCAAAATTAATATCTTTTAATACTTCTTTTTTCTCAAAGTTCTTTTTTAGATTTTTTACTACTAATTTCATAACATTCCCTTTCTGCATTTAATTAAAAATACATTTTTATAATATCATAAAATATAAAATAAATCTACAATTTGACTGGATGTACTTAAAATTTTCATTACATTCAAAAAGAGAATCACTGTTTCTAATGATTCTCATGTCTTTCCTTTTTATTCCTCCTCTTTAATTATGTTTTTACTTCCAAAATAAGTTGCTAGGAAATATAATCCATAGATAACTCCTATAATAACTGCTGTTACAATAATTGATGGTAGTAATTCATCTGGTGATGCTAATACTTCAAGCATTGATAATATAAATTTTATTCCAAATATTGAATGAATCATAGCTAGAGCTAAAGGAATCATAAAGAATATTGCAATCTGTCTAAATAATGCCCCATTTATCATTTTTTCATCACAACCAATTTTTCTTAATATAGTATATCTTTGCTTATTATCTGAGCTTTCTGTAAGTTGTTTTAATGCTAAAATGGCTGAACTTGCTATTAAGAATATAATTCCTAAATATATTGCAATAAATATAATAATTGTTGCTAATCCTTTGCTAGATTCTATTATACT
>CALXKR010000109.1 GCA_944388895.1 uncultured Clostridia bacterium
AGGAAAAATATGATTATTAAAAATGCAGAATTTACTATATCAGCAACTAAACCAAGCCAATATCCTAAAGATGATTTACCTCAAATTGTATTAGTTGGTAAATCAAATGTTGGTAAATCATCTTTTATAAATACAATGCTAAATAGAAAAAAATTAGCTAGAACTAGTAGTGAACCTGGAAAAACAAGACTAATTAATTTTTATAAAGTAAATCAAGAATTTTACTTAGTTGATTTACCTGGATATGGTTTCAGTAAAATGTCTAAATTGCAGCAAGCACAAGTTGGAAATTTTATCGAAGAATATCTGTCTAAATCTAAAAATATAGCACTTATTATTTTTTTAATAGATATTAGACACGCTCCTACTGAAAATGATAAACTTATGTATAACTACATAATAAATCAAAATTTACCTTGTATTGTTCTTGCTAATAAAGCAGATAAAATTGCTATAACTAAAGTTGATAACTCTGTAAAAGATATTCAAAATATGTTAAATCCTTTGCATGATTTATTGTTTTTACCTTTTTCTTCTGAAAGAAAAATATATACAGAAAATGCTTGGAATGAAATAGAAAAACAGCTCATCAATTAAGTGAGCTGTTTATTTATATTATTTGTACATTTATATTATTTTTCCTAAAAAGATTAGGCATAAAAATATGTAAGCATATCTGTATACTTTTTTAGCTTGAATCTTATTTTTATAATATTGCATTGATTCTTGAATAGCACTATATTTATCTACTAAAGTTATTATATATGTCTCCTTATATTTTGGAAGAACTATTGTTACAGGCCACATATGTTTTATAATAATATCCTTTTCCTTTTCATTTAAGTTAAATACTTTAGAAGCATTTTCATAAGCTATTTTTGGATGAACAAATGCGTGATATCCTTTCAAGTTTAATTCTTTTTTGCTTCTTCTCCAGTCATATAAGAATAGGTCGTGTAGCATTGCTGCTCTTGCCATTGATTTATAGTCCATTTTAAACTTTTTACATATTTTATAACTTATATATGATACATTTAAGCAATGTTCAAATGTACTTACATCATAATGTTGTCTATACTTTTTCATTTCGTTTACTGTGCTATTATTCAATAAATCCCCTATAATTTGCATAAATTCTTTATCTTTTGCTATATCATCTATTTTATTTATTTTCATATATTTACTCCGTCTATTTTATTCTCCCCTTAGAATATATTATATGATGACTTAAGTTATGATGTCAATAAAAACTGACCAATTAAGATAATCTTAAGAATTAAGATCTAATTACTGCTAAAAAATTCTTTTATCATTGTATAAAAAAGAGCAGTTTAATATTTAACTATATACATTAAAACTGCTCATTTCTATTAATTTTTTTCTAATTTTTTTGTAATTATTTTTAAAGCTTTTTCTCTTGGCATTGTTACAGTAGTTCCACATTTTAAACACTTTAGTTTAAAATCTATTCCTACTCTGGTTATCTCCCACTCCTTATTTCCACAAGGGTGAACTTTTTTTGTTCTAACAATATCTCCTATATTATATTCCATAATATTACCTACCTGTAATTGTATTATCTTAATGAATTTATTTTCAATTCATTCGTTTCTGTTTTCATTATTTAACATTATTTTCAATTATTTACATACACTAGATAATCTATTTACAACTTCTTCTTTACCAAGAACTTGCATAATTTCATACATATCTGGAGTATTTCTTCTACCTGTAAGTGCAACTCTAATTACTGTACTAACATCACCTACATGTCCTGGCCAGTTGTCTGGATTTTGCTTATATTCTTTAACTTCTCTAGCATATCCTAGTTTTTCAGCAACATCTTTAATTTTATCAAACCAAGTTTGCTTGTCATCATCAAAATTGTACACTTTTAAATATTCTTCAATTACTTTTTTTGCATCCTCACCAGTTATTTTATCAAAATCAAACTCTGTTGGAGCTTCATACATGTATATAATATTATTTTTTACTTCTGACCATTTAGATAAATCTTTTCTTGGTTTTTTAGAATTTTCTCTTTCTATTCCAAATACTTTTAATGCATATTCTTCATTTTCAAGCATTTTAGCTAATTCTTCATCATATTCTTTTGCCCAAGTATAAGCAAAATCGTAAACTTGCTTTGCATTATATTTAGCAATAACATTTTTTGAAACATCTAAAAGCTTAACCATATCAAATACAGCACCACTTACACCCATTTTAGATAATTCCATTTTAAATTCTGTCATTTTTTTATCTGGATTACCTTTTCTCCAACCTTCAAAGCTAGAGTTAATAATATTCATTAAGTATTCACAAACAGCATCACTTGGAATTCCTTCTTTATGGTAATAATCAACTGCTGCTTCTGGATCTTTTCTTTTACTAATTTTTCTCTTCTTTCCATCATCTTCTTTTAAAATGCTTGGAACTTGTGCATATTTTGGAACTTTAAATCCAAAATCATTGAATAATTCAATGTGAAGAGGTGTAGAAGAAATCCATTCTTCTCCACGAACTACAGTAGTTGTATGCATTAAGTGGTCATCAACAACATGTGCAAAATGGTAAACAGGAAGACCATCAGCTTTTATTAAAACTGCATCTTGATCATTTTCTGGGAACTCAATATGTCCTCTAACTGCATCTTTAACCTTAATTCTTCTATCTTCTCTACCATTTGAACGAAGTCTAATTACAAAACTTTCACCATTTTTTATTCTTTCAATAGCTTCATCAACAGGTAAATTTCTATATTTAGCCCAAACTCCATAAAAACCAGTTCTTAACCCTGCCGCTTCTTGTTTTTTTCTAATCTCTTCAATTTCTTCTGGAGTAGCAAAACAAGGATAAGCTAGTCCTCTTTCTATTAAATATTTAGCAAAAGCATGATAAATTTCTCTTCTTTGGCTTTGCTTATATGGACCATAATCACCTTTTCCTTCATTTTCTGAAATCATGCCTTCATCAGGAACAAAGTCAAATTTTGCTAAAGCTTGAACAATTTGTTCAACACCATTTTCTAACTTTCTTTTTTGGTCAGTATCTTCTATTCTAAGATAAAATACTCCTCCAGTTTGTTTAGCTAAAGCTCTATTAATAATACATTGGTAAAGACCTCCAATGTGAACAAATCCTGTTGGGCTTGGTGCAAACCTTGTAACTTCTGCCCCTTGTGCTAAATTTCTAGGTTTGTACATTTCTTCATAATATTCAATGCTCTTTGCATCTGGATAAATAACATTTGCTAAATCTTTATAATCCATAATAAGTTCCTCCTTTTCT
>CALXKR010000110.1 GCA_944388895.1 uncultured Clostridia bacterium
TATATTTTACCATAAGTTTTACATAATGTCAAATTACAAGTAATTTTCTAGTTCTTTAATTTTATCTCTTAGTTCTGCTGCTTTTTCAAATTCCAAATTTTGAGCATATTTTAACATTTCTTCTGTCAATCTGTTTATAGTATCTTTTATATCCTCATCTTTCTTTATTTCTTTTTCAGCTGACGTATCAACTTCATAAGTTGCTTTAATACTTTCTCTAACCGCTTTTTTAATTGTTGTAGGAGTTATATTGTTATCTTTATTATATTGTTCTTGTATAGCCCTTCTTCTATTTGTTTCTGTTATAGCTTTTTCCATAGAAGGAGTAAGTTCATCTGCATACATTATAACTTTTCCATCAGTATTTCTTGCTGCACGTCCTATTGTTTGAATTAATGATCTTTCAGAACGTAAAAAGCCTTCTTTGTCCGCATCTAGAATAGCTACTAAAGAAACTTCCGGAATATCTAGTCCTTCTCTTAAAAGGTTTATACCAACTAAAACATCAAATTTTCCAAGTCTTAAATCTCTTATAATTTCCATTCTTTCTAATGCTTTTATGTCTGAATGCATATATCTAACTTTAATATCTAATCCTTCTAAATATGCAGTTAAATCCTCTGCCATCTTTTTAGTAAGAGTAGTAACTAATACTCTTTCCTCTTTTTCTGTTCTTTCCCTGATTTCATTAATTAAATCATCTACTTGATTTTCTACTGGTTTAACATCTATTTTTGGATCTAATAATCCAGTTGGTCTAATAATTTGTTCTACCACATTATCTTTTGAATGTTCTTTTTCATAATCTCCTGGAGTTGCACTAACAAACACAACTTGATTAATTCTTTCTTCAAATTCTTCAAATTTAAGAGGTCTGTTATCAAAAGCAGAAGGAAGTCTAAATCCGTAATTTACTAAAGTTTCTTTTCTAGCCCTATCTCCATTATACATAGCTCTTACTTGAGGAATTGTTGCATGTGATTCATCAATAAGAAGTAAAAAGTCTTTTGGAAAATAATCGAATAATGTAAACGGAGGACTTCCTGCTTCTCTTCCACTAATGTGTCTTGAATAATTTTCAATACCTTGGCAAAAACCTGTTTCTTTCATCATTTCTATATCAAAATTAGTTCTTTCTTCTATTCTTTGAGCTTCAAGTAATTTTCCATTGTCTTTAAAGAATTGCACTCTTTCTTTTAGTTCTTCTTCTATTGTTCCTATTGCTCTTTCCATTTTATCTGAAGTTGTAACATAGTGAGAATTTGGGAATATCATTACATGGTTTCTAGTTCCTTCAACTTTTCCTGTTAGTGGATTTATAACATCTATTTTTTCTATTTCATCTCCCCAAAAGCTAACTCTTACAGCTCTTTCACTTTCATCTGAAGGATATATTTCAACAACATCTCCTTTAGCTCTAAATGTTCCTCTTTTAAAATCTAATTCGTTTCTTGTATATTGCATATTAATTAGCTTTTTTAAAACAGTGTTTCTTTCCACTTGCATGCCAGGTCTTAATGAAACTATCATGTGTTCATAATCTATTGGGTCTCCCAAACCATAAATGCAAGACACTGAAGCTACAACAATTACATCTCTTGTTTCAAAAAGTGAAGCTGTTGCAGAATGGCGAAGTTTATCTATTTCATCATTTATAGAAGCATCTTTTTCTATATATGTATCAGAAGATGGTACATAAGCTTCTGGTTGATAATAATCATAATATGACACAAAGTACTCAACATTGTTATTTGGAAAGAACTCTTTAAATTCGCTATAAAGTTGTCCGAGCTAAAGTTTTATTATGTGCCAAAACAAGTGTGGGTTTCTGTACTTTTTGAATTATATTTGCCATTGTAAAAGTTTTCCCGTGAGCCAGTAACACCTAGAAGTGTCTGAAATTTTTTGCCTTCTTCTATTCCTTTTGATAAGTATTCTATTGCCTTTGGTTGGTCTCCTGTAGGCTTATAATCTGATACTAAATTAAACATTTATTTTTTCTCCATTCTTTTATTTATATACATCATATTCACTAATTTTTCCTTTTTCATCAACTGTAAATTTAATCGATAATTTGTCTAAATTGTTTTCATCTTCTAATAGCAACCTATATTCTCCACTTGGTAAACTTCCATAAATGTCTGTCCAATTATATGTTCTTTTTGATGTATTACTATCAATTGTTTCAACAATGCATTCATTCTTTAAGTTTTGATTTGATATTTTTTCTAGTTCTTCCCATTTATCTCCAGTATAACCTGGCATTGACATCCCCTCTTCAGTTATAATAGGTGCTTCAGGCTTCTTAGCAATATTTTTAGAAAGAGTATATGTATTTGCAAATTCATACTTAATGTCATTTGAATCTGTTATTGTCATTGTTATTTCTGTATTTGTGATATTATCTATATTAACTTTTACATTGTCAAATGTTGTATAAAGTTTTTTCAATATGTCATTTGTAACTACTGATTTATTTTCATTTCCCGTAATTTCTATTTTTGAGGTAGTATTTATTTGATTGATTCCATTTGTTCCAGTAAAACCACTGTTTTTACCATTAAAATAAATTAGTATTTCTTGTCCTTGTTTAAAACCTATGTTACCTTCATTTGTAAAAGATACTTCATATAAAAATTCATCACTTTCACTATCGACTACAAAAAGACTATCTTTGTTTACTCCTACAATAATAGCTTTTTTTACTGCAATTTTATTTCTATTTTCTATTTTTTCTTTTGTTTTTTCATCTGTTTCTATTAATTTTATTTTCTTAACATCATATATATAATCTAACCAATATCCTTCAAAAGTTCTAGCTATTGATGGAATTGTTTCCGGCTCTATGTTTGTAATTTTTATTGTATTACCTGATTGTAAGCTAGAAATATCTATAGTTTTTCCTTTCATATCTTTAATTTTAGCTTCTTTTGCGTCTAACGAATAAAACTTCCAATTAGGCATTTCTACTTCTATTTTGTTATTATCTATATTTGTAACTTTACAATAAAAATTAGTATTATTACAATAATTATATTTGTTATCTTTTTTTATGTATAAGTATATATATTCTCCTACATTTACTTTTGAAACTTTAATTTCATTTAAGTTTAAATCTTTTAAAATAACTTCATTTAAATTAAAACTTTCGTTTTGTGTCTCATAATTTGCCGTATATATCATTCCATTATTATCAATACTTACTATTGTAGAAATATTTATTCCTATTTTATATTTAAAATATATAGCTAGAAAAGCTA
>CALXKR010000111.1 GCA_944388895.1 uncultured Clostridia bacterium
ATGAATTAACACTCTATATTAAATGTGAGAATTCCACTTGAATAAGGTGTTTAAGGTTATTTTTGAAAAAAAATTTAGGTAGAAAATGAATTTAAATCCAAAACTCCCTGCTGCAAGTACAGCAGGGAGCAATAATTATTTACACGTATTCAGAATTTAAAATTTTCACTAAACCAAAGCTATTGATTCTAAAGGTATGCTTTCCATCAAGGATTCCTACATTTTTTGTTTTAACTTCTTTCATTACCCTTTTAGCAAATTTTTCTTTGACTTCGGTTTCTCCGTGAGTTACCAAAACCAATTCCAAATTTGAAAATTGTTTTAAGAAGTCGATTAGTTCGTTGGCTTTAGCGTGTGCAGAAAATTCATTGGTATATTCAACATCTGCTTTTTTGGGTATGACTATTCCATTAATATTCACGAAATCGCCAATAGCAGCTTGCTTAAGCTTTCCTCCCAAAGTTGTAGGTGCTGTATATCCAGTAAAGTGAATTAATGCTCCAGGTCTTTTTATATATTCTGGAATATACAATTGAGCAGGACCATAACTTCCCATACCAGAAGTAGTTAGAATTATTTGAGGTTCTTGGCTTTTTAAGATGCTTTCTCTGTTGGATTTATCTACCCAAGTCAAATTTTCTGGCAAAAAGTCTACCATATTAGGCTTTATGTGCAATTTACCATCTGAAAATAGTTTTGTGTATCTTATTCCAAGTTTTCCATCACCTCGAACTGGAATTTGCGGATCTAATTCGTTCATTCTTTGCAGTTCTTTGATTTCATATAGTATTTCTTGAAATCTACCCAATGAAAATACAGTTGCAACTACAGTACCATTAGAATGTATGCATCTTAAAATATTTTCTGCAAAACATTCATGCCTTTCACTTGAATCCATATCACCATAGGTTGATTCAATTACTACAGTTAATCTCAGCTTTTTTACCCAAATTGGTAACTGTTCTAGCGTTAAGAAAATGTTTTTGTCGTTATAGTCGCCTGTATAAAGAATATTAATGCTGTTTTCTCCAGGATAACTAATTTGAACAAGAACAACTCCTGCGCCTATCAAATGCCCATTATTGAAAAATGTGATTTGAACATACTGGTTAATTTTTTGTGTTCTTTGATATATACAAGGAGTAATTTTTTCTACTGCCTTTCCAACATCAGCTTCTGAATATAGTTGAGGACTATGTCTTCTTTTAGCAATATCTTTTAAGACTTTATACGAGTCTTGTAGTGCTAAAGGAAGCAATACTTCAGTATCTTCTGTTGTGTATATTTTTCCATCAAAACCTTGTTTTATCAAAAGCGGAAGCCGTCCAGTATGGTCTACGTGATTATGTGTTACAATGCAAAATTCAATGTCTTTCGGGTCAAAAATAAAATTTTTGTTTTTCTCTGCATCTTCCTTTTCCTGATATAATCCACAATCCACTATAAATTTCATATCTCTACCATTAGGAAAATTTATATCTCCTAAGTGGCAAGAGCCAGTGACCTTGTTGCACATAGTGCTTAAATCAATGTAAGACCGTGATTTTAATGCCATAATAAATCCCTCCTAGAACAAAAGTGTTCTTAGCGTTCCACAAAAGATAGTTATATTATATTACTTATTATTTACTATTTTCAAGCATTTTTTGACTTTTATTTAAATTTTTTTAATTTATAACATTTATTATTTTAATATCTGTTATTTCATCTATATTTGCATCTAGTATATTTTTATCTAGAACAACAAATTTTGCTTCTTTTCCTTCTTTTATGCTTCCTTTTTCGTTTTCTTCAAAATACTGATATGCTGCATTTATTGTTACTCCTTTAAGTGCTTCTAGTACAGTTATTTTTTCATTATTTCCTAATATTACACCTTCTTTAGTTTGTCTTTTCACTGCACACCATATTGTTTCAAGCATATTAGGCTCTATTATTGGTGAATCTTGATGAAGAGTGTATATCATTTTTCTATTTATTGCACTTTTTACTGGACTTATTTTTGAAGCCCTTTCTAATCCAAAGTTTTTGATATGAGTATCTCCCCAGTGGTATACATGGGCTACAAAAAATGATGGTATAAGTCCTAATTTTTTAGCTTCGTCTAATTCTTCTTCATCTATTAACTGTGCATGAATTATTACAGGTCTTATTTTTTCTACATTTCCTACTTCTTTGCATGCTTTAATATATTCTTCTGCCGCCATATCTCCATTGCAATGCGCTAATATTTGCATATTATTTTCTTTTGCATATTGTATATTTTTTATAATATTTTCATATTTCATGCTTGGATAACCTTTATATTCTTTTTCCCCTATATACGGGCTTTTCATCCAAGCAGTTCTTCCTTGTGGAGAACCATCAAGTATCATTTTTAACCCTTGAAATTTGAAGTGTTTATCATATTTTTTATATGAATTAGGAAATTCTTTTTTATATTCTTCTATACTTTCTAAGTCTGGATAACCTACAACATCTATTTTTAGTATTCCTGAATTTAACAAAGCTTTATATAACGGAATTAGCTCTTTTGACATATATCCTTCTTGAACAGTTGTTATACCATAAGATAAATATTTATCTTGTGCTTTTTTATATGCTTCTAATAGTTTTTCAATACTAGGCATTGGAACTAATTTTAAATATTTTATAAAAGCTAATTCTTCCATATATCCAGTAAGTTCTTCATTTACTTTTTCTATAACTCCACCAGTAGGAGATGTTGCATTTTCAGTGACATTTAAAACATTTAATGCTTTAGTATTAAAAACACCAACGTGACCTGATTGATGTTGAAGAACTATTGGGTTATTAGGTAAAAATGTATCTAAAAAATCTTTTTTAGGATGGTTTTGTTCTTTTAAATGATTATGATCATATCCGCTTGCTGTTATCCATTCATTTTCTTTTATTTTGTTTTCTTTAATGTATTTTAAAATACATTCTTTTATTTCTGCAAATGAATTACATTTGTTTAAATTTACTTGCAAAAATGAATTAGCTACAGAAGAAAAGTGGCTATGTGAATCTATAAAGCTTGGAAGTATAGTTTTTCCTTTCATATCTATTATTTCTGTATTATTATCTTTTAATTTTAAAACTTCTTCGTTTGTACCTACTTTTAAAATTTTTCCATTTTCAAAACATACTGCTTCTTTTATAAGTTCTTCTTCCATAGTAATTATATTTGCGT
>CALXKR010000112.1 GCA_944388895.1 uncultured Clostridia bacterium
ATGACTCATAACTCACATATCAACGCACCCGGTTGACACATACATTATTCTACTACATAAGAATGAATTTGTCAACACATTTTTTACAAAAAAAACACAAAAATTTTAAATTTTTGTGTTTAATATATTAATTATTTGTAGTTTCTGAATTTTTTCTATAATTTCCAGATATTAATTTAGGAAAATAACGTATAATTTTATATACTGCTAATTTAATTTTTTTACTCCAAAGATATGTTTTTCTAAGTTTTCTAGGAACATCTAAAGAGTTATTCTCAACAATAGCTAAAGAAGCTGGTGCTTCTTCTATTTGAAATGTATAATTATTATAATCGTTGTTATCCCATTCATTATTATTATTTCTAAAACATAAGTTTAATTTATTTGAACTAGGTAATTGAAATTCAACTTGAAAACCAAGTTCAGTTTTTGACATAGGTAATTCTGATACATTATCCCAATTATCACCAAAACCATAATGAATAAATACTTCTTCAGAATTGTTCTGAAAAAGTTTTCCAGTATAAGATAATTTTACAACTGAATTTTCAATTAATTTATCTGTATTAAAAAAAATATTTTTCACTAATTCCATGACTTTCTCCTATGATTAAAACTATCACAATTATATTATTTTTTGACAAAATTTTCAATAGATTTATAAAATTGTATTCAAAATGTAAAAAAAATGTAATATTTCTGAAAAATATTACATTTTAAGTCAAAATAAAATTTAATTTTTAATCTAATTTGCCTAAAACTTTACCAATAATATAAAAATTATCTTTAGATGTAATAACTATATCATCAATGTCAGACTTTTCAGCACGTAAAACTAAATCATTTTTTCTTACAATAAATTTTCTAATAATATAAGAATCATTATATTCAAAAAGGCCAATATCTTTATTATTTAAAGGAGTATTAAATTCAACAAAAACATGAGAATCTTTTTCAAATTTTGGACTCATAGAATCGTCATTTACCTTTAAACAAATAGAAGCAGAGTTCATATCTGTAGGACATTTCGCAAAGCCTACAATGTTATCTATTATTGGAATAGAATCATATTTTATATGATTTACAATATCATAATTAAGTTGTTCTTCGGTAAGCTTTTTATCATAAGTATACATTAATGGTTGATAAGGAATATCTAAAGATGCACAGATGCTTTTTAATGCTTTGTGACTAGGATTTCTTTCTCCTTTTTCTATATGAGTTAAATGACCTACATTAATATTAGTAGATTGTGCTAAAGTTGTTTTTGAAATTTTTTTATCTTCTCTTATTTTTGAAAGTAAATTGCCTATCATAAAAATCACCTCTTAATTTTCAACATAATTATATATAATTATACAAAAAATGTCTAGTATAAAGTTAATAAAATATTGTAAAAAAAATTATAATATGATAATATTTTTGTAGTTAGGAATAATAAATAAAAGTAGTAATAAAATTAATCAGGAGATGAAAATGAAAAAAAAAGTAATAGTAATTATAACATTATTAGCTGCTTTAGCATTCTTTTCAATTATGTTTAGCATTGTAAATTTAAATAATAATAAAATATACTCAAAAATAACTATACAAAACCTATCTGTATCAGGTAAAGAGCAAGAAACAGTGAATGAGGAATTAAATAAAAAATATAGTCAAAAAAAATTAGATGGCATAAAATTAATACATGGAGATTATGAAACTACCATTTCATTTGATCAATTAGGGGTAAGTACAAATATAGCAGATGCTTGTGCAAAAGCTTATGCAATAGGAAGAAATGGAAATATTATATCAAATAATTATAGTATTTTATTAAGATTTTTTGTTCCAGTTAATATAGAATTAGATATTTCATTTGATGAAAAAAGTATAGACACTATAATAAGTGATGTGGAATCTAAATTACCAGATGTTATGATAGATAATAATTATTATATAGAAGGAAATAAATTAATTATTACTAAAGGCAAAAGTGGAGTAAAAATAAATAAAGATAGTTTAAAATCAATGATAATAGAAGAAATAAAGGATTTTAGTGATGAAAATAATATAATAGAAATACCTGTAGAAAATGTCAATCCAGAAGAAATAAATATAGAAGAAATTGCAAAAGAAATAACATCTGAACCTCAAGATGCCTATCTAAGTGAAGACCCTTTAGAAGTTCATGCAGATAAAGATGGAATAAAGTTAGGAATTTCTATAGATGAAGCTAAAAAGCTATTAGAAGAAGAAAAAAACGAATATGAAATTCCTCTTACAATCACAAAAGCAAATGTTACAGTAATGGATTTGGGAGAAGATGCATTTCCAAATTTACTAGGAACGTGTACAACAAATTATGATGCAAGTAATATAAATAGAAATAATAATTTGCAGTTAGCTGCTAATAAAATTAATGGTACAATTGTAAATCCAGGAGAAGTTTTTTCATATAATCAAACAGTAGGGGAGAGAACAATTGCGGCAGGATATAAAGAAGCAAAAGCTTATGCAAATGGAAAAATAGTATTAGATGTTGGAGGTGGAATTTGTCAATTATCTTCTACACTATATAATTCTGTATTATTGTCAAATTTAGAAGTTGTAGAAAGAAGAAGCCATTATTTTAAAACATCATACCTTCCAGCAGGAAGAGATGCAACAGTCTCTTGGGGAGCTGTTGACTTTAAATTTAAAAATAATAGAAAATACCCAGTAAAAATAAATGCTGTTGCACAAGATGGAATTGTTAAAGTAGAAATTTATGGAATAATACAAGAAGATGATTATGATGTAAAAATAGAATCAGAAGAAACAAGCATAATTCCAAAAGAAACACAATATGAAAAAGATTCTACACTAAAAAAAGGTGAAGAAGTAATTGTACAACAAGGAGAGGATGGATGTACTAGTGAAACATATAAACTTCTTTATAAAAATGGATTATTAGTATCTAAAACACTAGTATCAAAAGACACATATAACGATTTACCTACAATAATAAAGAAAAACGATTAAAATGGAATACAAAAGTATTCCATTTTAAATTTTTATTATATTAACCATTGACACCGTGAATAAAAAGCTGTATAATAAAAAATATGTAAAATATGCACCTCTAGCTCAGTTGGTAGAGCAGCTGACTCTTAATCAGAAGGTCCGGGGTTCGACCCCCCGGAGGTGCACCAA
>CALXKR010000113.1 GCA_944388895.1 uncultured Clostridia bacterium
AATCCAAAAAAGGAAGTGATAATAATTTGAAAAAAATAATTTTTGGAATAACAAGTTTAACCATTGGAGGAGCTGAAAGGGTATTAGTAGATTTAGCAAATAAACTTTCAGAAGAATACGAGGTTACTATTTTTACTATTTATGATGGTGGTGAATTAAAAAAAGAATTAAATTCTAAAATAAAGAAAATAGCTTTGTATAGAAAACAATATAAAAATTTGAGCAAGTTTGAAAAAATAAAAGCATCATTAAGATTAATATTATACAAAAAGAAAATATATGAAGCAATTATGAAACGAGGTTTTGACACAGAAATTGCATTTTTAGAAGGACCAGTTACAAGACTATTTTCAGTAAAATCAAAAACAAAAAAGATTGCTTGGATACATAATGATATTTCAAAAGTGTATGGAAATAGTATAAAAGCAAAAATAAAGAAATTTGTAGATGGACAAATGTATAAGAAATATGATAAACTAGTTTTCGTAAGCGAGGAAAACCAACAAGACTTTAATAAAGAATACAAATGGGCAGATGAATCTAATGAAGAAATTATTAGGAATTATATAGATTATAGAAAAGTATTAGAAAAAGCTGAAAGAAAAGAAAATTTACCATATGATGAAAAAGATATAAATTTACTTACAGTATGCAGACTAGTTGAACAAAAAGCTTTAGATAGATTTATAAATGTTCAAAAAAAATTAGAAGACAAAGGCATTCATATAAAAGTATATATAATAGGAGAAGGACCACTTAGATTTAATTTGCAAAAGCAAATAGATACACTGGGGCTTACAGAAAATTTTATTTTATTAGGAAAAAGGGAAAATCCTTATCCCTATATTAAACATTGTGATTATTTTTGTCTACTTTCATATTATGAAGGTTATGGAATGGTATTAGAAGAAGCTAAAATACTTAATAAACCAATTATTTTAACAAATACAGCAGCTACTGAATGTGCTAAAGGCTATTCAAAAGCAATTATTTTAGAAAATACTGAAGAAGGAATTGTTAAAGGTTTAGAAAAAGAACTAAAAAGTGATAGTATAAAACACTTACAAAATACCAATAATGAAAGCAATAATGAAGAAACCGAAGAAATTATAATAAGAAAAATCAAAAGAATTATATAGGAGAAAAAAATGAAAGTATCCATACTAACAGCTACATACAATAGAGGAGATAAATTAAATAGACTTTACACAAGCCTAATTGTAAACAGTCATTCAAAAGTACAAATTGAATGGTTAATTATGGACGATGGTTCAAAAGATAGAACAAGAACCATTGTAACAAATTTTATAAAACAAAATATAATTGATATAAAATATTATTATCAAGAAAATCAAGGAAAAATGGCAGCACTTAATAATCTAGTAAAGTATGCTACAGGAGATGTTATTATAGAATGTGACTCAGATGATTATTTTACAGTAGGAGCATTTGATACAATAGAAAAATATCAAGACAGAATTATAAATTCAGATAATGAAATTTATGCACTGGTATTTCTTAAAAATGATCAAGATGGAAACAATATGGGAAATAATTTTCCAGAAGATGAATACAGAAGTGACATGTTTAGTTTGTATTTTAGAGAAGGTATAACAGGAGAAAAAGCAATAGTCTTTAATACAAGAATTAGAAAACAATTTGAATATAAGTTAGAGGCTGATGAAAAATTTGTAACAGAAGCAAGAATGTATCATCAAATGGATTTAGAATATGATGTTATTTGTATAAATGAAACAATAATGATTTGTGAATACCAAAAAGATGGCTATACTAAAAACATGCTAAAAATTTTTAAAGAAAACCCTTTAGGATATTATGAGTACTTTAGAGAAATATTAGAAATGGATTTAGAAGGAGTAACATTAAGCAAAAAATTATATATATATAAGCATTATGTGCTATTTTCTGTTTTAGCAGAAAGAAAACAAGCAATAAGAAATGTTGCTGGAGTAATAAATAAGTTAATTGTGGCAATAATGTGGTTACCAGGACTAATAAAAACAAAAAGATTATTTGCTAAAGAAAAAAAGACAGAAAAAGATAAATGTGAAGAAATAGAAGATTAAAGTCATAATAGTTATAAAAAACACTATTTAAAGACTAATAAATAAAAATAATTTACTATAAAAGGGGCTAGAATGAAAAATATAATGATTTGCCTAGAAAAAATGGATATAGGCGGAATAGAAACATCTGTATTAAATCAAGCTTTAGAATATAAAAGAAGAGGAATAAAACCTATTATTGTTGCTTCAAAAGGAATATATGTAGATATACTAAAAGAAAATAATATTGATTTTGAAGAAATAGAGTTTACATTAGAAAATAATATAGACATGGAAAAAGCACAAAAAATAATGGATATAATAGATAAATATAATGTAGAACAAGTAGTTATTAATCAGTTACCTTGTATATTATCTGTTTTACCAGCTTGCATTATAAAAAATATTCCATATGTAGCATATGTTCATACATCATTAAAGGTAATACAAGATGATGATATTAATATGTATAATTGGTATGAAAAAACATATCCAATTTACAAAGACTTGCTTAAGGTATATTTTCAAAATGCTTATAAAATAATTGCTATATCAAAAATAGCAGGAGATTATGTAATAGATAGATATCAAGTATCAAAAAATAAATTACAAGTGCTTTTTAACAGTATTAATCTAAATTTATATAGAAGTACTAAAAAAGAAAATAAAAAAGAAAAGTGGGTAGTAATTTCTAGATTGTCTAAAGAAAAAGAACAGTCAATAAAAAATGCCATAGATATATTCAACTATTATGACAATACAAATAAAACTTTAACTATCGTAGGTGATGGAAATAAAAAAGAAGAACTAGAGGAATATGTTAGAGAAAAAGAAAGTAAAGATAAAATTACATTCGTAGGAGCAAGAAATGATGTAAAAGACATTATTGATGAAAATGATGTAGTTTTAGGATTAGATAGAGTTATTTTAGAAGCTTTAGCAATGAAAAAAATAGCAATTCTTATTGGATATGATGAGCCAAAGCAAATAATAACAAAAAATAATATAGAAAT
>CALXKR010000114.1 GCA_944388895.1 uncultured Clostridia bacterium
ATCTATAAAAACATAAAATTAAATAACATTCCCCAATATATAGCTAGTGGCCAATTTGATAATTGTTTATATTTGATTATTTCAAAAGTAAATGGTAGAGGATTATATTCTGTTTGGCACAGCTTAAGTGATTTTGAAAAAGAAAAATGTATAGAGCAGATATCAAAAGTTTTAAAAATGTTTAATAATCAAAATGCAAATTTTCTAGGTAAAGAATATAAAATATATGATTGGGAAAACTTCGTAATAGGAAAACTAAAAGAAAATAAGCAAGGGCTAGATAAATTAGGGATAGACACAAAAAAGATATCCTATTTTATAGAGAATAACGATTTATTTAAAGATAATTCATATGGACTTGTATATAATGATGCTCACTTTGATAATTTTATATATGATAATGGTAATATATCTATGATTGATTTTGATAGAGTTATATATGCACCGATAGATTATGAAATGTTGATTTTTAAAACAATGTGTGATAATCCTAGCAAGTTTGCAAGTGAAGAAGATGAAGCAAATGTTTTTGATGAAGATTTTGTTCAAGTTTATGATTGGTTTAAAAAATATTATAAGGAATTATTTATGGTTCCTAATATAGAACAAAGAATAAAAACATATCAATTTAACTATCTTTGTGAACAGGCATTGAAAATGAAAAATCGTGCAATTGGTAATCAATGGGCAGAAGAATTAGTTAATAATTTTGACGTATAAAAATAAATAATAAGAGATTATATTAATGAAAAGATATTATAAATCATGCTACGATACTGATACTATTACTGTACTAATAGAATCGTTTTTTTACAAAACACGTAATATCAATGCTTTGAAGAAAATTTGGAAAAATATATAAAACAAAAGGAGACATAAATAGCAGATAAGAAATTATCTGTTATTTTTTGGGGGAAATTTAAACTAAAATAAGTCGTTTGTAAATGAAAGAGCCTTATTTTAGTAAAATTGTAATCGGTTATAAAAAAAGCAAGGATAAAAAAGCAGATTGTATTTTAGAAGATATACCAAAAAGTTAAAGAAGTTATAAAAATTGAGAAACAAATGAAGTTGGAGCAGATGGAAGTTACTAAAACAAAGAAAAAGAATAAGAATTTAAGTAGATAAAATATAAAAGGTTGTTATTAGAAGTAGCAACCTTTTATGTATTTAAAAGCTAATATCTGGAAAATAATTGTATTTATAGTAATTTTATGATATAAATAAGAAAATATGAAAATTGCAACATAATGTTGCAAAATTTGAAGAGGAGGTAATAAAAAATGGAAATTATTAAATATGATAATGCTTTAAAAGGAAAGAATAGTGATAAGTGTAAAACATTGGAATATTCATTTAATGATAAAGAAATGGATTTAGGTATAGCAACAATTAATGGGAGATATCCTGATAAAGGATATGGAGTAAATCTCGTAAGCAAAGAATTAATATATGTTATAGAAGGTAAAGGAACATTAAATTTTGAAAATAAAAGTATTGAATTTTCAAAAGGTGATGCTATTTTAATAGAACCTAATGAAAAATATTATTATGATACAGATTATTGTGTAATATCTATGACATGTACACCAGCGTGGTTACCAGAGCAACATAAGTTAATAGATTAAAAATGAAAGTGAGTTAAAAATGAAAGTTTTAATATTAAGTTTTAGTAATAATTAAGTAAATGAAGATAGTTTTATACCTAATAAAATAGGATTAACTTTTTCTTATGTAGAAGAATGTGAGAAAGAACTAAAAAATTTAGGAAATGAAGTAGAACATATTTGTATGAATAGAAAAAATATAAAAAAATGTTTAGCTTGTGGTAAAAGAGGTTGGGGAATTTGCCTTGATGAACATTTATGTATTCAAAAAGATGGCTTTAACGAAATATATAAATACATGGAAAACTTTGATGCATATGTATTTGCTACACCGGTATACTTTCATGAAATGAATGAGTCTGCTAAAACTTTTTTGATAGATTAAAAAAATGTTACAGTAGATTATATTAATTATTATAGAGAGCAAAATGTTCCAGAAGGAGTGAAATTTGGAAATAGAGAGAAATAAGAATGTATTAAGTTATAGGAGGTATATCATGGATTTAGAATTAATTAAAAAATTAAATCATTTTAATATATATGCCAATTTAGGATTCCAATTTGATGGAATAGATAAGTTTGAAAAATATACAATTGCGTATCATAATAAAATTAAAGACTATTGGGATAATTTTATTACAGATATAAAAGCAGATAAAAAAGAAGAATTTGATAAAATTATTTTAGAAGCTACACCTAAAATGAAAGCAAAAGATAGAGAAGTTACTATTGCTGTACTTCCTTTTATGCAAGAAATTTATAATAATAAAGATACATACTTCGATGACGATTATGAATTAGTTTCAAATGAAGTATGGCAAATTTATGATGATTTTGAGAATATAAATAATATTAATACAAATTGTTTATTAAATGTAAAATTAGAAAAAACAACAAATATGAAATTATATAGTGAAGAAATGATAAAAGCATATCAAACTGGAGATGCAGATGATCCATATGGAGATTTAGATTCAATTTATAAGGAAGTGTATGAAAATCACAAAAAAATAAAAAACGAATATACAGAAGAATTTTTCTTGGTAAAAGTAAACGACAAAATTGTAGGTGTTACAAGTAGCTTATATGATAACGAGATTTATGGAATATATGGACTAACAGTAAAAAAGGAGTTTAGATGTAAAGGTATAGGAAAAGAAATTATAAAACAGCAATTGCAAATGTGTAAAGATAAAAAACTAAAAATAGCATTTTTACAAACAGAAGATGGATATTATCCAGCAGATATATATAGAAAATTAGAATTTAAAGATGTTTGCACAGTATATTATTATATAAAAAAGAAATGAGTAAAGGAGAATTTTGTATGAATAAAGTTGCATTAGTTACAGGAAGTTCTAGAGGAATAGTAAGTTATTATAACGGAGATTAAATAAAAAAATAAAAAGGAGAATTATATGAATACCACAATTTATTTAGTAAAACAT
>CALXKR010000115.1 GCA_944388895.1 uncultured Clostridia bacterium
TTAACTGGAAGAATGGGTATTTCTAAAGCTTATGCAGAACATAGATTTTTACTAAAAGGAAATATTATGGATGCTATGAGTTTTGTAAGATGTACAGATATTGTAGAATGCTACTTATTTCCAAAAATAATTACTAAAAATATTCTAAAAGAAGTTGCAAAAAGAAAACAAAATATATTGTTAGTGTATTTAAGAGTATTAATAGGAAAATAGGGAAAGGAAAAATAAATATGTTTTATTATGAATTTCAAAATTCAACAAAAATAATATCAGGAAAGAATAGTATAGATAATATACCAGCTGAATTAAATTTTTTTAATAGCAAAAGACCACTTTTAATTTCTGATAGTGTTTTAAATAAAATAGGAACTGTAGATAAAATTGTTAAAGCAACAGAAAATGATGAAATTAAAATAGGTTTTAAATATACAGATGTACCTCAAGATTCAGATTTAGAAGTTATTAACAGGCTTTGCAAAATATATAAGGAAAATAATTGCGACTCTATAGTAGCTGTTGGTGGAGGTTCTGTGATAGATACTGCAAAAGGTGTAAGAATGCTTATTTCTCAAAATATAGAAGATATCAATGAGCTTATGGGAAATGAAATATTAAAATATGGAGTACATGTTCCTTTTATTGTAATTCCAACTACAGCCGGAACTGGTTCAGAAGTTACTTTGGTAGCCGTAATAGAAGATAAAATTAAAAAAGTAAAAATGGAGTTTATATCATACTTTTTATTGCCAGATGTTGCAATATTAGATCCACAAATGACAATGTCACTTCCTAAAAAAGCAACAGCTTCAACAGGTATGGACGCTCTTTGTCATGCAATAGAAAGTTATAGTTGTATTCAAAAAAATCCAATGAGTGATAGTTATGCTATATCTGCAATTTCTCTTATAAGAGATAATTTGTTTAAAGTAATTGAAAATGGAAATGATGCAGAAGCAAGGTTAAACATGGCTAATGCTTCACTAATGGCTGGTGTAGCTTTTTCAAACTCAATGGTTGGATTAGTTCATGCAATAGGGCATTCTTTAGGTGCAGTATGTCACGTTCCTCATGGAGATGCAATTAGTATATTACTTCCTTATGTTTTAGAATATAATTTAGATGTATGTAAAAATGAATATGCTAACTTATTATTTTTCTTAGCAGATGAAGAAACATATATAAAAACATTAAAAGAAGAAAGAGCTAATAAGACTATTGAAATTATAAAAGAATGGATTAATAAATTAAATCAAATTACAGGTCTTCCAAATAAATTAGAAATTAGTGATGAGGATATAGAAAAGGTAGCTAAAATAGCTATAAATGATGGAGCAATTATAGTTAATCCTAAAAAGGCAAACTATGAAGATATTGTAGAAATATTAAAAAAGGCAAGAAAAAATTAAAATTCTATGGAGAAAAAATATGAAAAATATTGATAAAATAATGCAACAACAAAGAAAATTTTTTAATACTGGAAAAACTAAAGATGTAAACTTTAGAATAGAAAGCTTAAAAAAGTTAAAAAAATCAATTTTAGAGCATGAAGATGATATAAAAAAAGCATTAAAATTAGATTTAAATAAATCAGCAAGCGAAAGCTACATGACTGAAATAGGAATGACTTTATCTGAACTTAATTATGTTATAAAACATACAAAAAAATGGAGTAAAAATAAAAGAGTAGGAACACCACTTGCTCATTTTCCAGCAAGAAGTTTTATTTCAAAAGAACCATATGGATTAACATTAATACTTTCTCCATGGAACTATCCTTTTATGCTCTTAATTGAACCACTTATTGGAGCAATTTCTGCAGGAAATTGTGCTATACTTAAGCCTTCAGAATTTGCTATAAATACAGCTAAAATAATAGAAAAAATAATATCAGAATGTTTTGAAAAAGAATATGTTACTTGCATTCAGGGAGATAAAGATGTAAGTCAAAGTTTAATAGAAAAGAAATTTGATTACATATTTTATACAGGAGGAACTAAAGTTGGTAAAATAGTAATGCAAGAAGCCTCTAAAAATTTAGTTCCTGTAACACTTGAACTTGGAGGAAAAAGCCCTTGCATAATAGATGAAAAATATAATATGCATTTAGCAGCAAAAAGATTAGTTTTTGGAAAATTATTAAATGCAGGACAAACTTGTATTGCACCTGACTATGTGTTGGTAAATAAAAAGGTTAAAGAAAGCTTGGTAAAAGAAATAGAAAATGTATTAAATGAAAGCTTAGGAGAAAAGTGGCTTGAAAATGAAAATTATCCTAAAATAATTAATCAAAGACATTTTGAAAGATTGCTAAGTTTAATTAAAGATGAAAAAATTATTGTAGGGGGAAAAAGTAATAGCAAAACACTAAAAATTGAACCAACTTTATTGGATAATCCAAATATAGAATCTAAAGTAATGAGTGAAGAAATATTTGGACCAATACTTCCAATAATAGAATATGAAAATATAGATAAAGCAATAAACTACGTTAAAAAGTTTGAAAAACCACTTGCTTTATACTTATTTACAAATGATAAAAAAGTGCAAAATAAAGTACTAAATGAAATTTCTTTTGGTGGTGGATGCATTAATGATACAATAATACATATAGCAAACTCAAATATGGGATTTGGAGGAGTAGGTTATAGTGGAATTGGAAGTTATCATGGAAAAAGAAGTTTTGATACATTTTCACATGAAAGAAGTATAACAAAAAAATATGGCTTAGACTTGCCAATGCGCTATATGCCATATAATAATTTTAAAGACAAATTAATAAGAATATTCTTAAAATAGAGAGTATAAAAAAGTTGTGTAAATAGGAGTTGTTTCCAATTTACACAACTTTTACGTTAGGCATTTTATTTTTGATGACTATATTTAAGTTTAGTTGCCATTCCACCTCTTATGTGTCTTTCAGCTTTATTTTCATCCAAAACTTTTCGAACTTCATGTGCAAGAGAGGGACTAATTTCAAGCAAACGTTCAGAAACATCTTTATGTAC
>CALXKR010000116.1 GCA_944388895.1 uncultured Clostridia bacterium
CCTTTTTTAAATAAAGAAGATACTGAAATATTATACAAACATATTTTGTAAAAGACCTTTTTTTAAATAATTTAGTTTCTCTAGTTTTGATGTTTCTAGTTTTTTCTTTAGTTCTAAGTTATCGAATATTTTTGTAATTCTTTCTTGTTCTTCTATACTTGGAATCTTTATAGACATATTAGAAATCATTTCCATCCTAACAGAATCGACTGTATTTTTTGCACTCATAGAAATTGCTCTTCTATAAAAAAATGTTGAAAAATAGTAATATAAATATTTACCGGTTACTTCTTTAAAATTATTTAAAACATATACTCGTTGATGACAATCAAATTTACCATTTTCATAAAAGAATATTTTGCCAATTTTTCCATCACCTATTGTAATAACAGCTTCACAATCAAAAATATATTTTTTACTATGTTCTATATTTTCTGATCTAATATAAAATGGATAAATTCCATTATCGTCTTTATCTTGTGTGTTACTTTTGCCAGTTTGTATGGTACAAACTTCTTTGAAATATTTAGATTCAAAATTGTTTTCTTTATTTAAAGTGTCTAATATTATTTTTTTGGTAAATAACTTAAGGACTTCAATTTTCTGAGTTTGAAGTTCTATTTTCTTTTCTAATAATGATAGTAAATTGGCGACCTTAGTTTGTTCCTTTAAAGAAGGAATACTTAATTTAAAGTTAAGTAAATCTTCTAATGTAATACTTCTTTGGTTTGCATTACCTCTCATTATATTTTCGATAAATTTAGTATATTTCTTTTGTTTTAAGTAATTATATATATATATTTGATTATCATATTTTGCTCGAAATCTTATTGCGTTTTGATTTAATAAACTTCCATTTTCAAACTCAGGAACTAAAACTACTTTACCAACCATTGAATCATATAAAGGTGGCTTAGAACCAACGGAAGAAATTATTATATCATTGGTTAATAATTCTACATTTTTATATTTACTTGCTTCACTCTTGCTTATATAAATAGGGTTATCTTTTTTTATAGAATTATTAGTTGTATCTGAAATTCTGATTATTCTAATCCCATTATTTTTATAATCATTCGATTTAAATGCAAATCCTTTTTGATAATTTACTATATCATCAAATTTTACATTTCTATATTCAGCCGTAAATTCTTTAAATCTTAATTTAGGTACGTTCATTACACTATCACTTTCCAGTCCTTAAGTTTAATAAATAGATATTTATTTCTTCATAAAAAGTATATCATATTTTTCATAAAAAAGAAAAAGTCTTAAATTACTTTTTCTTGAAAAACTTTACAAACAAGATCAATACATTTTTTCTTTTGAGAATATCTAGGATGAACATATAAATTTAAAGTAATATTTACATTAGCATGGCCAAGCAACTCACTTACTGTTTTATAGTCAACACCTAGAGATATACAATTAGTAGCAAAAGTGTGCCTTAATGAGTGAAAATTAAAATGTTTGATTTTTAATTCATCCAAAACTTTATTAAAATATTTTCTATATGTCCTAGGCTCAATATATTTTTCATTACCAGTAAGGATATAATGCTCTTTATCAGATTTGACTTTTTTTAATATTTCTAGAAAATTTTTATTTATTGGAATTTCTCTATTAGCATTTTTAGTTTTGGGTGTCGTTATAATAACTTTAGATACATTTTTATCCTTATCCTTAATATAAACTCGCTGAATTGTTTTATTAATTGTTAAACAATTTTTTTTGAAATCAACATTATCCCACTTTAAAGCACATAATTCACCTATTCTAATACCAGAATATAACGAAATTAGTAAACCGATATTTTTAGAATTTATATTTTCTAATACATAATTTGTGATTTTATTTTGTTCTCTTTTGGTTAATACATATAGTTTATTTTCCTTATTATCTTTGGGATAGTTAAAAGTTAATTCTATATGTTTTATTTTGTCTTCATTTATTCCTTTTTTTATGCTTCCTTTAATAATTATTGTTATATCTTTGATAGTTTTTTCAGCCAATCCTCCATTATTATCTTTTCTTCCATTTTTTGACAATCCTAATAAAAAATCTTGAATTATTTTATGATTCAATTCATTAAGATAATAATTACCTAATTTAGGAATTATATGATTGAAAATGTTATTAGAATAGTTAGCATATGTAGATTCTTTAATATAGTCTTTTTTTTCCAAAAGTCATGTATAAATCCAATCTTTGTAAAGTATTTTCTTGCTTTTTAGTAACATGATAAACTCCTTTCCAAAGATATTATACAAAATTTCGCTTTTCAAGTATTAAACTTAAGGATTGGAAAGTGATAGTGTAATGAACGTACCCAAATTAAGATTTAGTGAATTTAATGATAGTTATATTTTGGATACATATGATAATGTGATTAATATTATTGACGGTGATAGAGGAAATAACTATCCAAAAGAGAGTGATTTCTATGATGATGAGTATTGCCTTTTTTTAAATGCTGGAAATGTTACAAAAAATGGTTTTAATTTTAGTAATAAATCTTTTATCACTTTAAAAAAAGACAATGAATTAAGAAATGGTAAACTTAGAAGAAATGATGTGGTATTAACAACTAGAGGGACTGTTGGTAATGTAGCATTATATGATGATTCAATTTCATTTGAGAACATTCGGATTAATTCAGGGATGGTAATTAATAGGATAAAGTGTAATAAATTATTACCACAATATCTTTATCAATTTATGCAATCATCAATTTTTGATTTTCAAGTAAAAAAAGCTAATTTTGGATCTGCTCAACCACAGTTAACAAAAAAAGGAATAGCTAAATTTAATATTGCTTATCCAAGTATAAAAGAACAAAGAAAAGTATGCAATTTTTTAACACTTTTAGACAAAAAAATAGAGCTTCAAGCCAAAAGAATTGAAGCCCTTAAGTTATTTAAAAAAGGGTTATTAAAAAAATTGCTTTCTAGTGCTAATACTTACAAAGCTTTGAAATTTGTTGCCACATT
>CALXKR010000117.1 GCA_944388895.1 uncultured Clostridia bacterium
ACATATGGAATTTTCTTTTTATCGCTTCTTTAATATCTTTTGAAGATAAAATTAAAGTTAAAATTAGGTTTACCACAGATATTCCTGTTGCTATAATTCCAAGTGTTGGTTCTTTTACTAGTTTTTCAATTATAAATATTACTGGCAATACGCTAAATATTAATATAATTAGTTGATATATTGCATATCTTAAGTATTTTTTATAGCTCACTATTGTTAGTATTAACATTGCTAGGTTTGCTATCATTAAAATTATTGGAATTGCTATACTAAGTGACCATCCTCTAAATCCTACTTTGTAGTCTATAAATACAGTTAATAAAGATATGGCTATTGTTTGAACTAAAACATGACCAGCTATATTTACATTTCTATAAATAGAATACAATACCACTATCCAAACATAAATAAGCCCACTATTTGTAAGTGCTGCCCACGGAACATTAGGGTTTACTATTTGATTAATAATTGTTAAAACTATTGCTATTAAAATTGTTAAAGCTATAAATATTTTTATAATATTATCACTTTTTTTAGCATTTATTTTCTTAGGATATATCATCTAAAACACCATTACTTTCTATTTGTACATTTATTCCTTTTTGTTTAAGAAATTCATAAAATCTTTTCTCTATACTATTATCTTTTAATATAGATGTAAATGTAAATACCATTTTATTTTCAAATGTGCATCCAGAACATTTTATTTTTTCTACAGGTTCTGGAGCAATTAGCATTAAAAATTCTTCAATATAATCTTTATATTTTCCTATAATACCAATTCTACCTATATTTGAAAAAGTTATTGTTGTATATTTTCTAATTTCTATATAACTTAATCTTACAAGAAGCTTTTTTAGTTCAAGAGGAATCATTTTAATAAATGGATTTACTCCGAGCTTAACATTTGCTGACATAGTTTTTAATATTTCTTCTTCTGTTAATCTTTTTTTAAAGTCACTTTTTACAAATTCTAATATTTTTTCAAAGCTTTTAAGATTATCTTTTTCCATTTCTGCTATCAATGTTATGTATGAAAAGAAGTTTGACATTGTTTTTGATGGAAAATATTTTTTTAGATTAACTGGTATACAAACTTTTATAGGTTTATTTGATTTAGATTTTTTATAGTTTTCTTCATATATTGAATAAATTAAAACTGCTGTTAAATACTGTGTGATTGTAGCTTCATTTTTTTCACATTCTTCTTTTAGTTGGTTTAAATCAATTATTTCATGAATTGCAGATACTGCACCTAAAGAAATTTTATTTCCTTTTAATATATATGCTTTTTGAGAAGAACTATTTCCTTTGGTATGTTTATTATAGTTTTTTAAGTAGCTATCTTCTGTATAATCTTCTATTTTTCTTGTTAATCTTTCATTTGCTTTAAATACATCTTTATGTGCTAGTTCTAAATAAACATATATTATTTCTCTAAAAAAAGTTACTCCGCTTCCACCATCTGTTAAAGCATGAAAAATATCTATATTTATTTTTTTATCAAAATATGTCACTTTAAATAAATAATCATTATTTTTAGATGGATCTATGTATTTGCATGGATATTCTTTTTCTTCCTCTATAATAGGTTTCTTAGTGTTTTCTTCTAAGTAATACCAGAAAAATCCATATTTCATTTTTACTTTAAAAGATTTATATCTTTCAAGAGTTATATTTACAGCTTTTTCTAAAGTTTTAGGATTTATTTTTTCTTTTAAAACAGATGAAATTCTAAAAACTGTACTATACTTTTTTCCTGCTGATATTGGAAAAATCTTTGCAGAATTATCTAATCTTCTCCAAGGAATATTTTCTTTATATTTACTCTCCATTTATTTCTCTCCTAATTTTTAAGTGTTTCAATTAAATCATTGTATCCTTTCTTAATTAATTCACTTTCATTTTTATTACTTAACTCATCTTTTAAAATCCATATATGCGAAGCTTTTTCATACTCTTTTACTTCAATATATATATTTTGCTTTTGGGCTCTTTCTTTTAAAACTTTTACATCTGGATTTAATATATCATAAGTTCCAGTAAAAATAGTTATATTCTTAAGTTTACTTAAATTTCCATCTAATGGATTAACCAAGTAACTATTAATTCCGTCAGGTTTAGCATAAGCTATTCCTGCAAGCTTTAAAGCTTCTTTATTTAATTGCTTATCGTTTTTTTGAACATCATCTATTTTAGGATTTCCTAACCTTACATCAAGCCATGGAGAAATAAGTATAGTTTTACTAGGCATTTCTATATTATCTTGACTTAATTTTTCTTCCAAAGCTAAAGCTAAACCACCACCTGCTGAATCTCCCATTACAATCAAATTATCTGCTCCAACACTATTTACTATTTCTTTATACAATGGTTCTACCAATTCAAAAACATCTTTGTAATTATGCTTAGGTGCTAATGGATAATCTGGCATAATAACTGTGGCTCCTGTATCATTTACAACCTTTTCAAAGAAATTCCAATGTTCATCAGTAGCTTCTGCCATATATGACCCACCATGAAAATACAAAATTGTCTTTTCAGTTTTATTGGTTTCGTTTTCTATATTATTTACATTATTTTTAGGTGTAATATAAAAAACACTTCTATTCATATACATTTTTTTATCTACATTGCAACTATATTTTGTTTCATTAGGAACTTTTGTTGTTTTTGTATCTTTTAGCATAAAATATGTAAGCACTGCTAAAATTGTTACTATTGTAATAACAATTATAATTACTATTGATTTTATAAGCTTTTCCTTCACTTTCTCTCCTTATGGGGACGGTCCTCATCCAATTTCTTAAAACCCTTGAAACATCAGGATTTTTAATTTTTAAATCCTCTAAAATGGGGACGGACCTACTATTAATAAATTTTCATTTAAATATTATCATATTTTGCTAGTTTAATGCAAGGAATTAAGAAACTCTTAAGAATAAA
>CALXKR010000118.1 GCA_944388895.1 uncultured Clostridia bacterium
TATTGATTTTTTGCTATTTCTAACATTAAATACATGAACAAGTTCTGCAAAAGCAAGTGTTACAAATGCCATTGTTTGACCAATTTCTACTTTTACTTCTTCAGTGCTTAAGCCTTCTACTTGTGGTAAAATTTCTTCTGGTGTTGCTAATCCTATTATAAATGCTGCAAGTGTAATTAGCCCAATCATAGTACCTTGATATATGACTCTCCATAATCTTGATTTAGTAAATATTCCTTCTTCTTTAATTGGCTTTTTCTTCATTGAATCATTTTCGGCAGGATCTACTGCTAATGCTAAAGCTGGAAGTGAATCAGTAACTAAATTAATCCATAAAATATGCATTGGAAGCAGTGGTTCTATTAAATTAATATCTATTCCAAAAGCTTTACTTAAAAGTGGAGTTATAAGCATACATACAAATAAAAGTACAATCTCACCAATATTGCTAGAAATTAAAAACTCTATTGATTTTAAGATATTTGCATATATTCTTCTTCCTTCTTCTACTGCTGAAACTATTGTTGCAAAATTATCATCTGTTAATATTACGTCTGCTGCTTCTTTTGCAACATCTGTACCAACAACGCCCATTGCACAACCTATATCTGCTTGTTTTAGTGCTGGTGCATCATTTACTCCATCACCTGTCATTGCAACTATTTCTCCAGCTTTTTGCCATGCTTTTACTATTCTTACCTTATGTTCAGGAGCAACTCTTGCATAAACACTATACTTTCTTATATTTTTATCTAGTTCTTCATCAGTCATTTTTTCAAGTTCTGAACCAGTTATAGCTTCATCTTCATTTTCTAAAATTCCTAAACTTTTTGCAATAGCTGTTGCAGTTATTTTATGATCTCCTGTTATCATTACTGTTTTTATTCCTGCTGTTTTACATTTTTCAACAGCCCTTTTTGCTTCTTCTCTTGGTGGGTCTATCATTCCACACATTCCTACAAATGTTAAATCTTTCTCAAGATTATTTATTTCTTCCTTACTTGGCCTGTGGTCAATATATTTGTAAGCCATTGCTAAAACTCTTAAAGCTTGTTTTGCTAAATCTTCGTTTATTTTTTCTATTTGTGGAATTTTATTTTCTAAATCTGGCTTTATTTCTCCATTTTCACTGTAACTATTACATCTTTCTAATAGTTCATCTAGTCCACCTTTTGTACATACTATATATTTGTCTTCATATTTGTTTACTGTTGTCATTAGCTTTCTTTCAGAGTCAAAAGGTATTTCTTCTACCCTAGTATGTTTTGTAATTTCTTCCTCTTTATAGTTCAAATCTAATGCTAAACTAGTTAATGCAATTTCAGTTGGATCCCCTGTAAACTTTTTACCAGGAGCAATTTTGGTGTCGTTACATAACATTCCTATTAAAATTGTTTTATTCAATTCTTCATTTTCATAATTTATATTTTTTTCTTTAGAAACATCTATTAGTTCATTATTAATATATATTTTTTGCACTTCCATTTTGTTTTGAGTTAGTGTTCCGGTTTTATCTGAACATATAACAGATGCACTACCCAAGGTTTCTACAGCTGGTAATTTTTTAATAATAGCATTCTTTTTTACCATTCTTTGAACACCAATTGCTAAAACTATGGTAGATACAGCTGCTAATCCTTCAGGAATTGCTGCTACTGCTAAACTTACAGCTGTCATAAACATATCTATAACATTCTTACCATATAATAAACCAATTATGAATATAATTACGCATATCGTTAATGCCATTATTCCTAAGTTTTTTCCTAATTTATTTAGCTTTTGTTGAAGTGGTGTTTCTGCTTTTTCAACGCTATTAAGCATTCCAGCAATATTTCCTACCTCTGTGTTCATTCCTATTTCAACTACAACACCTTTTCCTCTACCATAAGTAATTAAGCTTGAAGAAAATAACATATTAGTTCTATCCCCTAAACTTACTTCTTCTTTTTCTATTGTATCTGCATATTTATCAACAGGAACAGATTCTCCTGTAAGAGAAGCTTCTTGAGCTTTTAAATTTGCAGCTTCTATTATTCTAATATCTGCAGGTACATAGTCTCCTGTATCTAAAATAACAATATCACCTGGTACTAATTCTCTTGAAGGTATAACTGTAACTTTGCCATCTCTTAATACTTTAGCTGAATAGCTACTCATTTTCTTTAAAGCTTCTAGTGACTTTTCAGCTTTGTTTTCTTGCACAACGCCTATTATAGCATTTAATATTACAACAACTAAAATAATAATTGAATCTGTAAAACCTTCACCTTGCATTTGGCCTACAACCCCAGATATTATAGCTGCTATTATAAGGATTATAATCATGAAATCTTTAAATTGCTCTAAAAATTTTACAAAAGTACTTTTTTTCTTTTTTTCTTCTAATTCATTAAATCCATACTTTTTTTGCCTTTCTTTTACTTCATCCATATTAAGACCATTCTGAATATTGGTTTTCATTTCTTCTACTACTTTTTCAGAATCTTTGTTAAACCAAGTCATGTTTTCCTCCTTTATTATAGCTCTTTTGTTAATATTTACTATTATTTCTAATAATATGCAAAAAGCAAGACTTTATAAGAATATTTTGCTAATTCTTAAAAGTCTTGCTCACCTAAAAGGTAACTAACCAGATTTCTCTTGCTGTTGATTAGTTGTTTTTGAGCTACTCCCTTTCTTTGAGTGTATTCTATCAAATGAATATCTAAAAATCAAGTGTTTTTATTATAAATTCCAAAACGTTAATAAAAAATCATTTTATTGATTATTTACTTAAAATATCATAACTGTAAACTGTATTAGATGTAAATATGGAGCGAGTCACATACAAATTACGAACTTTGTTCTCTTTCTAAAATTATTATATATGAATTACTATTAAAATTCAATGGTAATATAGAAAATTTGTGAAATTTAGTATATAATAATTACA
>CALXKR010000119.1 GCA_944388895.1 uncultured Clostridia bacterium
TTGAGTCTTATCACTTACCACCATTGTAATTTCCTCCTATATAAATTGTTCTGATAATATTATCTCTTTTTCTTCTTCTTTTTGTTTTTTCTTTGCGTTCTCAACTTTAGTTTCATAATCAAAATACACTTTTGGAATCATTTGCTCAAATTCTTTAAAAAATTTTATACTATCATTTATACTTATCATTTTTTTTATTGCTCTATTCCCTTCCTTAACAATTCGTTCAGGTAACTCTCCATCATCAAGTAAGTCAATAATTTTATTTATTTTTTGTTCCTCTATATCTGTAATTGTACTATCAAGTTTTAAACACTCTTTTAATACTTTTATTATATTCTTTGCGTTACTTGTACCTTTTTTATTTAAAGTTGTTTTTTCTGCTAAATTATTTTCTTTTTCAGCTATTTCAAAAGCATTTTTATTCTTCTTTAACATTGTATAATAATTATTATTTATCTTTGTGCATTTTTCTACTTTATTAGCTTTCACATATTCTATAGCTTGTTCGAAAGTTATTTCTTGTGTTTCTTCTTTTGATATGTAAAATCTTTTTAAATAACCTTTTCTAAAAAATGTTAGTAATCCTTTATTATCCTGTTTACGAGCAATTTTAATTTTTTTTGGATAATCTTTTACTTTTTTATACAATTCTTTATCTTTATCTCTTATATCTCTTATTATTTTTAAATAAGATAATTCTGAACTGATTTCATCATCATCATCATCGGTTATTGATTCATTTATTCTTCTAAACAATTCATGTGTTGATACTTCTTCATCATCTGTTAAAAATTTTGAGTCTTCTCCCAATATATCGTGAAACATTTGCATTTTAGTAATTATATTTTCTTCTAATGACATTTGTTCATTCGATTTACTTGTTGGAAAAAAATTAAAAACATATATTTCATCATGCTTTGTCCCTACCCTATTAATCCTACCTACTCTTTGCATTATTTTTGTTGGGTTCCAAGGTAAATCATAATTTATGATCACATTACTTCTATGTAAATTCATTCCTTCTGCTAATACATCTGTTGTAACTAATATTCTAAAGTCATTTCGTTGTTTTTCTTTATTATAATTAGGATCAAAGTTTGCTCTAATTTGATTTCTTATACTATCAGGCATAGAGCCACTGAAAAGTAAAACATTTTCATTCATTCTAAAATATATTTCTTTTTTTAAATATTCTGCTGTTTCTTTTGATTCTGTAAATATTATTATTTTATTATTTTTTAACTCTTTCCTAGTTTTTAATTCATTAATAAAGTATTCCAATTTATCATCTATTTTTATAGTATCCCAAATATATTTTAGGTTTTCTAATATAGATAAATCTTTTTCTAAGTCTATTATAAAACTACTATAAAAATCCTCTACATTAAATTTAAAAGCATCTTCATTTTTTACCGCTTCTTCTAATTTTTCAATATCTTCATTTATTAATAATTCATTTATATCTAATTTTTTACTTATCCAAATTACTTTTTTTTCTTTATACATATTTATAAATTCTCTGTATGATTGAATAAATCGATTTAATGTCATTTCAAAAGCATATTTACTACTTTCAAGTCTTTTAACTAAAATCCCTTTCATCAATCCACCCATATTCATTTGTCCTACTAATAAAGATTTTTGACTCGGTAATAATTTACTTTCTTTAACATATACCATTGGTTTATATCTTGAATAATTTAATTCTGTTATCTTTTTTATAGTTGTTTCAAATATTTCTTCAGTATTACTACTAAATTGGTATATCAATTTAGTAGGATCTGTAACTTTGGGGAATTTTATTCCTTGTTTTTTTAAGTCATCTGCATAAGTCTTTTGAATTTCTGTTCTTGTTCTTCTAATCATTACTTCTCGAAGTACTCTGTCTCTTATTTCTTCTGAAGTTTCTCTAATTGCTTTTTTGTATTCTTCTGAATTTTTTTCATACCTTTTTACTTTTCTTCGTAGTTCATCAAAAAATAGTTCTAAATTTCTTGCGTTTACTATTGTTGATTTATTTTTTGATTGGAATAAATATAATTGATTAGCAATATCTGTATTATAATTATTCTGTGGCGTTGCAGAAATCAATATCACTTTCTTTCCGACACATATTTCGTGTAATTGTCTATATTGTTCTGTATCAGCATTCCTAAATCTATGAGATTCATCTACAAATATATAATCAAATTGTTGTGTGCCATTTTCAATTATTTTATCAAGTTTTCCTTCTGATTCGACTTTATAACCTCTAACATTAAAGCTAAATAATACATTATCCCAGTATTCTGTTAATACAGGTGGACACAAAAATAATTTTTTTCCTTCTAACTCTTGAGCAAGTAAGGCACATATGTAAGTTTTTCCTAAACCAACAACATCAGATATAAATATTCCATTGTGTTTTTCCAAAATTCTTTTTGCTTGTATAACAGCATCTCTTTGATATTGTAAAGGAACAAATCCATCTGGATATAATTTTGATTTATCATTTTTAACATTTATATCATCATTTATTTCTTCTTTAAAATATTCATATAGGAATTTCACGTACATCTCATAAGGTGTTATATCGGATTTTATCCAAGTCTTATTTTCGATAGTAGCTATACATTCATTGCTTATTTCAACAGATTCTTCCCAAAGCTCTTCAAATTTTTCTAAAGCAAATTCTACATCTGCTGAATTTTTTAATTCAACATTAAATTCTAAATTATTTACTAATCCATTTTGTGAGAAATTACTTGAACCTGTTATAACTCTTCCAAAATCAGGACTGTCTTTAAAATCTCTCATAATATACAATTTAGCATGAATCTGTTGTTTAGTAAAAATTCTAATTTCTAATTTTCCTTCTTTTATTAATTTAATAAATTGATTTACTCCATCTTCAACATCTTCACTATCTT
>CALXKR010000120.1 GCA_944388895.1 uncultured Clostridia bacterium
AATTGTAAAAGATTCAATAGAAACTAGAGAAAAATAATAATAAAAAATCGCTATTATAACTAAAATAGCGATTTTTTGGTGCGCCTGGAGGGATTCGAACCCCCGATCTCAAAGTTCGTAGCCTTGCATTCTATCCAGCTAAACTACAGGCGCATAACAACTATATTATACAATTAAATAACAAAAATTTCAAGTCATTTTATAATAATACCTAATAGTTTTGATAAATCTACAGCTTGATTTATATTAACTACAAGCCCATTTAAATTATTTTTATCAACAATAATACCAGAAATATCATTAGTAGATAGGTCAATTCCACGTAAGTTAACGTTCATAAATGAAGATTGAAACAAAGAAGAGTTTTGTATAATTAATTTGATAAATTTAGAATTATCAAAATTAGTATAATCTAAATGTGAGTCTAGTACTTTAAATTCTTTGAAACTAGAAGTATCAAAATTAGAATAAGATAAAATACAGTTTTTAAAAGTGCAAGATAAAAAACTTGAATTCATAAAAGATGAACCCAAAAGTTTACAATTAGAAAAAGATGTTCTAACAAAGGAACAATCTTCAAAATTGCAGTTAGAAAGATTTGAATTTTCGAAAATAGTATTAGTAAATGAAAAATGAGGAAGGGAACTATTATCAATATTACTATTTGAAAATTTACAATTTTTAAATTCAATACAATTAAAACCATCAATATTAGTATTTAAAGAAGTAAATGTATAATTACAAATATCTTCTTCTAATGCTATTTTTTCTTCTATAAATTTCTTATCTTCATTCATAGAATGATTATAGTACCAAGATTAATAAGAATCAATACTAAATATAAAAAAAGAGTAAGGAAAAGTATGTTATAAACAATATCATTATAAATTTTTAGAAATACTAATATATAAAGAAGAAGTAGAAAATTAAAAGAATAGAGTCTACATAACAAAGTTGACATTTGCAAAATTAAGTGATAAAATAAAAATGTATTTTAAGAGTATACCTAAAGAATCAAGTTTTGAGCGGTATAGAATAACTTACAATAAAAAAGTTATTTACACTTTGAGATAGATTTTAAAGTCTTACAAAGGAGTCTTAAAGGGATTCTTTTGTGAGGCTTTTTTTAAAGTATAAAAAGGAGTTGATGAGTAATGCCAAATTTTATACAAATAATTGGACCGCAAGCAGTTGGTAAAATGACTGTAGGGCAAGAATTATCTAAAATAACAGGTTATAAGTTATTATATAATCATATGACAATAGAAATGGTAACAAAAATATTTGATTATGATAAAGCAGCTTTTAGAAAAATTAATAGTGTAATTAGATATGAAATTTTTAAAGAATTTTCAAAAAGTAATGAAAAGGGAATTATTTTTACAGGGTGTTTTGATTTTGAAAATGATTTTAAAGAAGAGAAGTCTGAAATAGATAAATGGATGAGTTTATTTGAAAAAAACTATACTATTGAATTAGAGACAACTTTAGAAGAAAGATTACGTAGAAATAAAACTGCAAATAGATTAGAACATAAGCCTTCTAAAAGAGATTTAAAATGGAGTGAAGAAGACTTATTAAAATCTATAAATAAGCATAGATTCAATTCTATACCAGGAGAAGGAGAAAAAATATTTGAAAATTTTATAAAAATAGATAATACAGACTTATCTCCAGAAGAAGTTGCTAAAATAATAAAACAAAAATTTAATTTGTAGAAAGAAGGTAACAATATGAGGTATATTAAAAATAATTGCTAAATATCAATCCTTGCATTAAAAATCCTTTGATAAAAAGCGTGCAAGAAATGTAGAATTCTCTAAGAGAAATCCACATTTCTTGTTTTTATATTAATAATAGATTTTTAAGATATTAAATATTTTATTAACTGGTTTAACTGCCATTTCAGAATTAGTAATTTTAGAGCTTAACTCTGGACCAAACCAATTAGGTAATTTAACTTTAAATGCTAAATCTTCAGAAGAAAACTCAATTTCTGCAAAAATTATTCCTTGATAAACACCTTTAAATACATCTAATTCAATGGTATATTTTCCAAAAGGTATTATATATCTTTCTTTTTCAATAGTATTGTAATCAGAATTTAAAGAAAGATTATTATATTCATCTTCTGAAATATTTTTTTCAATTTCATTAACAGATATACCTATCTTAGACGTTTTGATAGTATACATGTATTTATTAATATTATTTTCAACTATTTTTCTTTTTCTAATTGCAGTAAATTTATCTACATAAAGATAATTTTGTACTATAAATTTATGATTATATTTAGATAAATCTAAATTACTTATGTCTTTTACTAAAAATTTTCTTTCTATTTCCATTAAAAATCAACACCTCATAAAAATATATAAAAGAAGTTCCTTATAGCTATTAGTATATATTTCAAACTAATTATGCTTATAAAGAACTATGATTTTTATTTATTAACTTTTTCTTTTAATGCTTTTCCTGGTTTAAATGCTGGAGCTATTGAAGCTGGAATATTTATAGCTTCACCTGTTTGTGGATTTTTACCAGTTCTAGCAGCTCTTTCTCTTGTTTCAAATGTTCCAAAACCTACAAGTTGTACTTTATCTTTATTTTCTAATGCTGTACTAACAACATTTACAAAAGAATTTAATACACTTTCAACATCTTTTTTTGATAAGTTTGTTTCTTCAGCCATTGCATTTACTAAATCTTGTTTGTTCATAATTATATTTCCTCCTTTTTTAATATATAAAATTTATCAAATAAATAACAAAACGTCAAGAGTTTTTATAAAATTAGGCAATATATAGTTACTGTTTAATACTTTTTTTAATAAAATCATCTGAAAGCTTACAGTTGTAATGGGATTGTCACCAAAATGTAAAG
>CALXKR010000121.1 GCA_944388895.1 uncultured Clostridia bacterium
TATTTAGCAATTTCTTTTACCGCCCACTTTGTTTGAATATCATCAGATGTAGACATTACAAGCATATTAGGCATACCTCTCATCAAATTAATATCTTCTATCATTTGATGTGTTGCACCATCTTCACCTACTGTTATTCCTGCATGTGTTGCACATATTTTTACATTTAACTTTGGATATGCAATACTTGTTCTTATTTGATCATATACTCTTCCTGTTGCAAATGCTGCAAAGGTAGATGCATATGGTATTTTTTTACATGTAGCAAGTCCTGCTGCTGTTCCTATCATATCACTTTCTGCTATTCCTAAATTAAAAAATCTATCTGGAAATCTATTTTTAAAATACTCTGTTTTTGTAGAATTATAAAGGTCAGCATCTAATACTACAACTTTGTCATTTTCTTCTCCTAATTCTTCTAAAGCTTTTCCAAAGCTTTCTCTTGTAGCTATTTTATCCATTAGTTACCTCCTTCCATTTTTTTGTCTATTTGTTTTTCTTTTTCTATCAGTTCATCTATTGCCATTTTATATTCTTCATCATTTAAAGCTTTTCCATGCCACTTAACATCATTTTCCATAAAAGATATCCCTTTGCCTTTTATTGTTTTTGCAATTATCACCGAAGGTTTATCTTTTGCCATTTCTGCTACTCCAAAAGCATTTAATATTGAAAAAACATCATTTCCATTTATAGTAATTGTATTAAAGCCAAAACTTCTAAATTTCTGTTCTATATCTTCAGGAACTAATCCTTTAGTTTCTTTAGTACTTCCTGTTAGTTGTAAATTATTGCAGTCTATAATTGCACATAAATTATCTAATTTATATTTTGATGCAGTCATTGCTGCTTCCCATATTTGTCCTTCTTCTAGTTCTCCATCACCTATTATGCAATATACTCTATATCCCATAGAATCTATTTTTGAAGCAAGAGCCATTCCATTTGCTACAGACAAACCTTGTCCAAGTGAACCTGTTGTCATATCTACACCTTTTACTTTATTCATATCTGGATGTCCTTGTAAATTACTATTAATATTTCTAAAGGTTAATAATTCATCTTTTGAAAAATATCCTTTTTCTGCTAAAGCACCATAAAGTGCTGATGAAGCATGTCCTTTAGATAAAACTAATCTATCTCTTGACTCATCATCTGGAGTTTTAGGGTTAATATTCATTTCATTAAAGTATAATACTGCTAAAATATCTGCTATTGAAAGTGAACCTCCTGGATGACCAGATTTTCCATAATATATTTCTGTTATTATATCCATTCTTATTCTATTTGCTATTTTTTCTAATGCTTCGACTTTTGTTATTTTCATTATTTATTTACCTCCTTTAAATACCAAGAGCAAATTTCTTCTCCAAGTATTTCTTCTTTTCCTGTGTAATTGTGATTTGCGCCTTTAATATAATTAATATCTTTATTCTTATTTTTTAACTTTTCATTCATAAAATTTACTAAATCTTGTGCATCCTGAATAATAAGTTCATTTACATTTCCCCATCTCATAAAAAGTGGAACTTTTATGTTATTTAACTCTTTAAATGATGACCTATGATCTCCAAAATTTGCAAAATCTATATCTTTATTGTCTTCAACATAGTTTAATATTGTATTAGGTTTTACAGGTGGCATACAAGAATCTAAAATAACTAAATCATCTCCTCTTCCTCTTTTTCTAAGAGTTTGAAAATATGATATAACTTTTTTGTAATTCTTATCTAAAACTCTTTTTATAAAAATTGGTACATCTACCATTGATAGTAATATAATACCTTTTATATTTTCTAAGATGCTTGTTTCATTATTTTTCAAAAGTTGATTGTAAGTATAAACCACCTTTGTACATCCTAAGCTATGGCCTTGTAATATAATTTTAGTATATCCTAGCCTTTTCATTTCTAATATTGCTGCTTTTAAATCATTATATGAGTCATAAATATTTTCTGCACCTGTTCCATAAAAATGCATATTATTGTCTGAAATTTTATCGTATGTGTTTAAAATATCATGACCTCTATTATTAAACGTAAAATAAGCAACGCCTATGTTTGTAGTCATTTTTGCAAGTACATCTTCTCTATACTTTAAACAATTACTTGTAATTCCATGCATTGAAATTATTACTGTATCTCCTTTATTTTCTTCAGGACTATGTAATAATCCAATTAAGTTAAGATTATCTATGGACTTGAAATATATTTTTTCTATTCTCATTTCATTCCTCCTCTCTAATCTTAATTTTTGCCTTTTATATGGAAATTATATACTAATTATTTGGTATTTTCAATGAATTTTGTGTGAAATTTTTGATTAGGGACGTTCCTTAATTGAAAATTTTTTACTCTCCTAACTTTTTGCATAGAAAAGGTTTGTTGAACTTAACTAAGTATCACATACTCAAGACATATAACATCTCTAACAAGAATTCTTCTGTAAACAACAATACCGCCATAATTAGGTCAATACGGCTTATTTCTTCAAACCGATTCCAAGAGCTTGATATACATATTCTACTTTTTCAAAAATCAAAAACCTAGATTCGTAGAAATCAGGTTCTCTCAAATTGTCGTACATTTTATGAATTGCTGAAAAAGCCTTCTTAAATATTAATTGTTGCATATTTGTTATATAAGTCAATTTTAGTAAAAATTGCTTTACTATTTTACCGATTGTTGCTTTTGTTACTCCATATTTATATAAAAATT
>CALXKR010000122.1 GCA_944388895.1 uncultured Clostridia bacterium
CCTTCTTTTCTATCTCTTACAGAAACTGCACCATTTTCAATTTCTTTATCTCCAACAATTAACATGTATGGAACTTTAGATAATTGTGCTTCACGTATTTTATATCCTGTTTTTTCATTTCTATCATCAACTTCTACTCTAATTCCTAGTTTTAATAGTTTTTCTTCTATGCTTTTTGCATATTCTACATGTTTATCTGTAATAGGTAATATTTTTACTTGCATTGGAGATAGCCAAACTGGGAATGCTCCTTTTGTTTCTTCTATTAAGAATGCCATAAATCTATCTAATGAACCTAATATTGCTCTATGAATAACAACTGGTCTATGTTCTTTTCCATCTTCTCCTATATATGTTAATTCGAATCTTTCTGGAAGTGCAAAGTCTAATTGGCAAGTAGATACAGTTACATCATGTCCAAGTGCAGATTTTATTTGAATATCTAGTTTTGGTCCATAGAATGCAGCTTCTCCTTCTGCTTCATAGAAGTCTATATTAAGCTCTGTTAAAATTTGTCTTAATTGGCTTTCTGCTGTTTCCCACATTTCGTCATTATCTATGTATTTAACTTTGTCGTTTTTATCTCTTAAAGATAATCTAAATCTATAATCTTTAAATCCAAAGTCTTTATATACTTCTAGTATTAATTTAATAACTCTTCCAACTTCGTCTTTTATTTGGTCTGGTCTTACGAAAAGGTGAGCATCATTTTGACACATTTCACGAACTCTTTCTAGTCCGCAAACACTTCCACTTGCTTCATATCTAAAGTCATGTGCAAGTTCTCCAATTCTAATTGGTAAATCCTTATATGAATGTAAGCTGTTTTTGTATATAAGCATATGGTGTGGACAGTTCATTGGTCTTAGTACCATTTCTTCTGTATCCATTTTCATTATTGGGAACATATCATCTTTGTAGTGATCCCAATGTCCGCTTATTTTATACAATTCTGTATTTGCTAAACTTGGTGTATATACATGATGATATCCTAATTTTATTTCTTTATCTTGAATATATCTTTCTAGTAATCTTCTTACAGTTGCTCCATCTGGTAAATACATTGGAAGTCCAGAACCTACTAATTTATGTGTCATAAATAAGTTTAGTTCCTTACCTATTTTTCTGTGATCTCTTTGTTTTGCTTCTTCTAGCATTTGCAAATGTTCTTCTAGCATACTTGCTTTAGGGAAAGATATTCCATAAAGTCTTTGTAGCATTTTGTTATGTTCATCACCTCTCCAATAAGCACCTGAGTTTGTTAAAATTTTTATTGATTTTACTTTTCCTGTACTCATTAAATGTGGTCCTGCGCAAAGGTCAGTAAATTCACCTTGTTTATAAAAAGATATTTCTTCTCCTTCTAGTAAATCATTGATTAGTTCTTGTTTGTAAGGTTGGTCCTTCATTAATTCCAATGCTTCACTTTTTGGTAAAGTAAATCTTTCAATAGGTAAATCTTCTTTAATTATTTTTTTCATTTCAGCTTCTATTTTTTCTTTGTCTTCCTCTGAAAATGTTTCGATTGTATCAAAATCATAGTAAAATCCTTCATCTATTGAAGGTCCTATTGCAAACTTTGTATCTGGAAACAATCTTTTTACAGCTTGTGCCATAATGTGTGATGTTGTATGCCAGTAAGCTTTCTTTCCGTCTAGGTCATTTTCAAACGTTAGAATTTCAACTTGTGAATCTTTGTTTAATACATATCTTAAATCTTGTACTTTTCCATCAACTCTTCCGCAAGTTGCCATTCTAGCTAAACCTTCACTAATTTGTTTTGCTAGTTCTAAAATACTAATTCCTTGTTCTACTTCTTTTATAGAACCATCTTTTAAAGTAATTTTTATCATAAAAACCTTCCTTTCTATGCTTTAGAATTTCAAAAAACAAAACCCCAAAGCATAATACAATTATGCTCTGGGGTACTTATATAGCACGGTTCCACCCGGATATTTAACTTAATTTATAGGTTATAACGCACCTAACGTCTAGCTTATTCACTAGAAGCATGAAGAGGTAGTTTTTCAAATATGTTTTCTTAAACTAGCTTTCAGCCCATGACTAGTTCTCTCTTTAAGTAACCTTTATTTTACTTTTTCTCTTACTTACTTTTATTTTTAACATATTATTATTATACCACGAAAAAATAATATGTCAACTGTTTTTGAAGGGGGACGTTCCTTAATCGAAAATTTTAATAATTAAATTTTGCTAAAATTCATTATTTCTATTGCCATCTTTTGATTTATTCTTCCTTCTACAAGAAATACTGTATCTTTTTTTAATTTTCTATAACATTTATCTGCTATATTATTGTAAGCTATTAAATTTATTACAGATTTATTTACTAGTATTCCTTTTATATTACATATAGCATTTTTCTTACTTTTAGGTATTAAATTATATTTTATTTCTATTATTTTTACTAAAATAAATACTTCATTCATATTTGGTATCTTCCTACATAATTTATTTTTAAAAAATAATACTCATATTTTTACAAAATTGATGTTACTCATACAAGTATTATATAATATATGTTTACCTAAATTAGGAGGGAATAAACTTCTTTAATATCTAATACTTTACTGTATATATTTCGTAAAATATATAATCTCAAATAATATTAGAGTGCTGGGCGAGAGGAATTGTTGCTGTTCGAATTGTTCGGATTGTTGTTGTTACGGTCTGAAGCTGG
>CALXKR010000123.1 GCA_944388895.1 uncultured Clostridia bacterium
TCTCCCTTTTCTAATTTTGCTTTATATATTATAATTACTTTTTGCTCATTTTTCAATAGTTTTGGGGAAATTTTTGAGGAAGGGCGTTTAGTTGTGCCAACAATGTTAAACTCTATTTTAATTTTGCATATTTCTTTATACATGTAAAAGATAAAAAAGAAAGTGACATAATTTAATTACATCACTTTTATAAAATAATATAAAAAGAAAATTTACACAGTATTATTGACAATATAATAAGCTCAAAATTTTTTTCTAAATTTACACAATTTAATTTATTCTCTTTTATTAATTATTAAATGAATCTTTACTCTAACCATTCCACAATTTCTCTTCCAACGTAATTTTTATCTTTTTTTAATATTTCAAATGTTTGAGTTGTTCCACCTACATCATGATAGTTTTCTACTTTTCCAATACTTTCTAAAAATCCTGCTATTGTTCCCATCTTTATATACATATTTTCATCCTTGCTTATACATTCTGTTATATCTACCCTTTCCCCATTATATATGATGTATGCTCTTTCAAAATCAGTCATTTTATTATCATTTCTATTTAGTAAATATATTTTTCCTCCTATACTATCTACATAATATGGAAACATATTAATGTCAATATTAGTAACTTCTATTGTTTCAGTATATGTTTTTCCAGTTAATATTTCTTTTACTTTAAACTCATATTTTCCATTTGTAATTGCTAAAAATTCATTAGATATTTTGTTTTCAGGATTTATTATTGTATAAGAATCAACATATTGAATTCTTTCATTTATTAATACTTCTATTCCTTCAGAGAGGTATCCTTCTATATCATCAATGCTTTTCCAAAATTCTGGTTCTGTCATTCCTACATACTGTAAAAAATCTTCAAAACCTTTAAAATCTGTTCCTTCAAAATGGTTTTTAGCCACCACTAACATTATTTTTATTAGTTCTTTCTTCTGTGTTTCATTCAAACTAGTAATATCTAAGCTTTTCAAGTCTATTGGTTTTAGTCCTTCTACTTTTTCTACTTTTAGTAAAACAGCTCCTGACATTTCTGTTTCTGGAGTTTTGCTTATTGTTATTTTTACATTTGAAATATAATCCTTTAATTTGTCAGATATTACATAACTTGGTTTATTTGTTGTAATATCCCCATTTTCTTTGTTTACTTGGCTTGCATCGTCTATTATATCTTCATCTATTAATTCTTGAATTATATCATCTATTGTAAGGTTTTGTTTTTCCATTGTTTTAGCAGCTATTGCCATTTCAATTCTTTCATCCCATTGTGCTATTTCAGTTATTTCTTTAGCATTTTCTGCCCTTGTAAATATTCCGTTATTTCCTATTGTTAAATTAATAGCTACTGCTGCTAGTATTAATAACACTATTATTGTTACGACAAGTGCTATTAAGGTTATACCTTTTACTTGTTTTTTTATTTTTTTAATGTCTAGTTTTTTTGTCTTGTTTTTCATTTGATTTTTCTCCCTTTCTTAAATTTAATTGCTTTTATTTTATACATAATTTTTATTTTTTTCAATACTTTTTATATTAAATTTTTGTTACAATTTATATAAAAAATATGCAAATTATTGTTTATAATCTGCATATCTTTTAATTATATATTTCTTTTCAATGTTCAAGCTAAGAGCTTTCTCACTAGTTTTGGTTACTTCCACATATACAGCGGCTTTAGCGTTCAGCACTACAAATACAAAGCTGAACGGAAACCGTATGCTGCTGCCCGAAACGGCGGGACCGTAGTAGCTGTCGCGAATAGACGCTGGACTGCTAGAACCTGAACTGCTGCAAGAGCCCCCTCGAGTCACACGGTAACCAGTGGAGTTCGCTTCCATTGTCCATTCATAAACATTTCCTGCTAAGTCATATATGTTTTTTACTCGGTAATTATCACTTGAACCACATGTTTTTTTACTACGAGTATAATTTCCTTTTCCTGTTGAATTTGCTACATATGAACTTGATGTATCACAACTTGAAGTTTTATATGCTGGATCTATCCAACTCATTATTGCATCCCACTGAGTTCCATATATTAATGTGCTTGTTACTCCGTAAGTACTTTTATCTGTATACATTCCTTTTGCTTTTGCTACTGCTCCTTCTGTTCCTATTTCTGTCATACTTGTTCCCCAAGGAATATTATTCCATACCATTGCTCCTTTTTTACTTACTACTTTTCCATTCTCATTTCCTGCTTCAAATCTTGCTACATAAAATCCTTTATTTTTTTCTACACTTGCTTTCATTGCGTTATATTCTTCTACTTCGTTTGAATATCTAGAGCCTTCTGGTGCTGGCTCTGAAAGTTCATTCCAGTAGTTTTCCATTCCCATTTCTTTCATAGCTTCACTTTGCTTTTTCCCCATTGCATAACCATCATATCTTTTAAATTCATCACTATTTTCTACTGGCACCCATACAAATTGGTTTCCTACTAGTCCATCTGCTGGTATATTTGCTTGGTCTTCATGCTTTTCTTTTGAATATTTATTTTCGTCTGCTTTTGCGTCTGATATTACTATTCCATCATTTTTTGTTCCACCTACATAGTAAAATCCTTTTGGTATTGTTACTCCTTCTACTTGGCTTTGATCTCCACCATCTTGGCTTCCACCATTTCCATTCATATATTCATCTAAGAAATTTGATACCTTATCCATTTCGTCTTGCTCATTTTTACTTGC
>CALXKR010000124.1 GCA_944388895.1 uncultured Clostridia bacterium
TTTATTCCTAAATATAGCTAGAATATTTTTATAAAATAAAGTCTTACACTTTAAAGTAAGACTTTATTTTTTGTATTATTCTACTTAATCGGCTACTATATATTACAGTAAGAGCAGTTTTGCTTCTACTTGCATATATTTCAATCATTTTTTTATCTAATTTTGACTTTATCTTTGATCTGTATATCTCACAATTATTGTAATAATAACCATCAATTTGTATCTTTCCTGTAAGCTCTATATATTCATCAAATTTTCTAGAAATATTTTCAATTTCTTCAGCATTTTCTATAAGTTCATATTGTTTTTCAAAGTATGTTTTCATAATTAAATCTTGTGTTTCAATATAAATACTTGCAAGCAATTCTTGATAATTATTTTTTTTATTCAAAAATATATTATTGTTTAGTTCAATTATTTCATCAAAATTATTTATAATTTTTTGAGAATTTTCTTCAAAAGTATTAAAAAAAGCATCGTTGAATTCATCATTATTTTCTATAACACCTTTTATAACAGTATTTTCTCCTATCAAAAATATAATTTGTTCAATTAAATTTGTCATAATTGGATAATAATTAGGACTAATAGTTTTTAATGTTATATTACATTTATTAATTTGTGTTTTAGTCTTTTTTACTGCTTTAGAGGCTATATATTGTACTGCTGCTTCATTTATTCCCAAACCTTTTATTGATAACTCATTTAAATTGCATAAGCCCATTCTTTTTAATTTTCCTTTAGTGGTTCTAAAATCTTGTAAATAATGAATAAATTCGTGTATTGTAATATCTGTTATAGAATTTACTGATATTCCTTCATCAAAGTAAATACTATTATTTTGATAAATATAATTTATTTTTGATAAATTAGAATTTACTTTTGCATACCACATATTGCAATTATACAGTTTAATAAGTATGTTATTATATTCTTCTTGTAAAACTGGAAATGAGTTTATTAATACATCTGTTACTTTTTTAGCAACAGTTTCTTTTTGTTCTTTTGTAAATTCTATAGTTTTTTCTATTCCTATTTTTTTTAGTTTTTTTCTATGTTCAAAATATGCCTCCATTTTTTTATCATTATATTATAGTTTATTTTTTATTTCAATATTTTAATGATTTTTTAAGACATAATAAAAAGCACACATATTGTAGTAATATGTATGCTTGAATATCTTTAATTTATATCGCAAATATACTATGATAAATACTTTTTATAATTGTATTTAGTAAAATAGAAATATTATTCTTTTATTATTGTTAACTTTGGAACCCCTTCTTTATTTATATCATAAAAAGTTTGAAAATCTTCAGTATAATAGTAATTTCCATCTTCTGTTATTATTGCTGTATATATTTCCTTTACATTAGTATCCTCTAATAAATACACATTATCTATTTTTTTATTGTTTAAAATTGACGTTTCTATAACTTCTTGCGTTTTTACATTTTCTAAATACAATTTCCCCTCATCTGTTATAAATGAATTATATATCTCCTCTTTTATATTAATCGTTGTACAATTAGTTATTTTTTTATCTAAAAAAAATCCATTTGCATATGTTGAACTTATATTATCTCCCGTATTAAAATCATAAATTTTTCCATTTTGATCAATAATTGCCATAATTATATTAGAATTACTTTCTATAGTTCCATAATCGCTGATTTTTATATTTTCAAGTTGAGGGAGATTAATTTCCTCAAGTTGATTTTCTCCAGGTCCATAAATCTTTCCATCATCTAAGATAATTGCTTCCATAATAGTTAATATATTTTTTTCTTTATAATTTCCTTCATACATTGTTTCTAAATCAAGTTCTTTTTCTAATTTTATATCTTGTATATTATCTACTGTAATATTCCAAATTCTTTTATTATTATGTAGCATAAAACTTCCAGAACTTATCAATTGCACTTTTAGTTTTCCTTGTTGATTTAATTCTGGATATTTATCATTTAAACATATTTTATTGTTTTCATCTTCTACATATATTTTTTCATTTTCAGTTTTATAAAGTTTAATTATAGAATTATCATTTTCCCAATATGAAAAATAATTAATTTTTTCTGTTTTATTTGGATTTTCGTATTTCAATTTTATATTTTGCCCTTTATATATCACGTCAATTTCTTCTCCATTTACTGTAGCTGTTGCAGTTGAATCCTGTTTTCTCATTTCTTCTTGTAAATATGCTACTTGTTCTTCTATTGTATCTTCGTAATTCATCTGAGCATCTACCCAATACATATTTACTTCTTCCTCTATACCTTTTTTACCATATTCCTCTACTGCATTTTGTGCTCTTGTAAATATTCCATTGTTTCCTATTGTTAAGTTTATTGCTACTGCTGCTAAAATAAGTAATACTACTATAGTTACAACTAGTGCTATCAAAGTAATTCCGCTTCACATTATTTTTTATTTTTTTAGAGTTAAAACTTGTTCTTTTCATCAACCTTATTCTCCTTTGTTTAAAATTTATATTTCTATAATATACAATTTATATATTTTAGTCAATAATTTTCATATTACATTTTTGTTACATTTTTAATTTTTCATTTTAGTTTTCGCCCAAAAAGGAACGTCCCTCTTGGGTCACATATGGAATTTTCTTTTTATCGCTTCTTTAATATCTTTTGAAGATAAAATTAAAGTTAAAATTAGGTTTACCACA
>CALXKR010000125.1 GCA_944388895.1 uncultured Clostridia bacterium
TATTCAAACAGCAATTCAAAAGTTGTTCCAGAAGCAAGAGAAGCTTTAGAAAAATTCAAATATGAAGTAGCTTCAGATGTGTGTGTTAAAAAATTATTTATAAAAAATAATAGCACATCGTTAGCTACTTCATATTTAAAAAATTATATTCCATACTATTTATTCTTTTTATTTCTTTTATTGACTGTCTTACATTGTTCCATTCTATTTTCTTTCATTTGACTTATATCTGTCAATTCTTTAAATTTAAAATATATTGTTATAATATTATCTTCAGATATAGTTATTTTATCAATAAGCCTACTTAATAATTCTTTTGTTGGTTTTCTTAATGAAACAAATTCTTTAGCAATTTTTTCTATTTCTTGTTTATTAGTATTTTCATTTTTTAAGTTTGTTCTTAATTTCAAAAGTTCTTCTTTTTCATTAGTGTAATCTTCTCGTTCTTGCGTAAAATTTTTTGATAACTCTATATAATCTTTTTCTGTTATTACATTTTTTACTTTGTCCATATATAAATTTTTAATGCACAAATTTAAATCTTGAATTTTAGTTTCTAAACTGTTTATTTTCTTATTATATTCTTGTTCAAGTTCAGTCTTTTGATTTTCCTTTTCTATCATTTCTATTAATTCCTTTTCTAAATCTCGATTTAAATAAGCATTACATACTTTTTTTATATTTTCTATAAGTACCTTTTCTAATATTGGTATACTATTAGAGTGTCTGCTACATTGATTATAATACTTTGAGTAAGTATAGCATATTGTTGTATATCTATATTCTCCATATTTTTTATATGCATAATCCGAATAAGTTAAATATAATTTAGCACCACAATCAGCACAATATAAAAATCCTTTAAATAAATAATCGTGTTTTGTTGATTTACTAAATGTACTATTACCTGTTATAATTTCTTGTACTTTATCAAATTCTTCTTTTTTTATTATCGGCTCGTGTGTATTATAACAAATTACTCGATCTTCTTTAGGTACTGATATTCTTTTCTTAGACTTATAATTTACTTTTTTTCTTTTAAATTGTTCTAAGTTTCCAATATATACAGGATTTTTTAATATTCTACTAATAGTTGTTTGCTTCCAACAATTATAAAGTTTGGTTTTTCTTGTATTCCCTATATTTCGTGATACACCCGGAACAGGAATCTTTTCTTCAGTCAATATCTTTGCAATTCTAGTTAATCCATTTCCCTGTAAATATAATCTGAAGATATATTTTACAACTTTAGCTTCTTCTTCATTTATAACTAATTGATATTTATTTTCAGGATTTTTCATATATCCATATGGTGCAGTTGTTGCTAAAAAGTTTCCTGCTGTTTTTCTTTCTTTTAATGCACTTGTAATTTTTTTTGATATATCCTTAACATACATATCATTAATAACAGATTTAAATGGTGCTATATCATTCATTCCTGCATCTTCCAAAGTATCAATTCCATCTAGTAAAGCGATATATCTTACTCTATTTTCAGGAAAATATCTTTGAACATATCTTCCTGTATCTATATAATCTCTCCCAAGTCTTGATAAATCTTTTGTAATTACTGTATTTATTTTCCCTTTTTCTATGTCTTTTATCATTCTTTGAAATGCTGGTCTATTAAAATTTGTACCTGTATATCCATCATCAACATATTCATCGACAATAATAAAGTTATCATTTTCTTTTATAAACCTTGTAATAATATTTCTTTGGTTTGTTACACTTGAACTTTCTTCTTTATCTCCATCCTCTCTAGACAATCTTATATACATAGCAACTTTAAAAATCATATTACTTTTTATTTTTGCTAATGCTTGATTACTCATTAGTATATAATCATTCACTCAAATCATCTCCTAAGAAGTAATCATTCTATGTTGATTATACTATATTTTGGTATAAATCTCAAACCCAATTTTATCCAACTTATAACACTATATAGAATGATTTACCATAATATTTTTATCTTTTATTTCATTTATAAAACATTCCTTTAATATTTCATTAACATTATTTTCTGATTTGTTATCAAATACGAATTTTACTATATATTCATTTTCAGTTTTAGGAATTTTACTACTTGCTTTTTTTTCCATCTTTGTTCCCTCCTAATAAAAAATAAAGAGAATGCAATTTTCATTCTCCATTTTTTTCTGTATTTAATCTCCATTTATTTAATTCTCTTTTGTTTATTATTTGCTTATTTTCATTTTTTATACATTAAAACCTCATTTGCTTTTGCAACTATTTCGTCTTGTCTGCATAATTTCATAATTGTAATTATCTCACTTGCCAATTCCTTTTCTGTTATTTTATTTGGACTATTTTTTAATGTATACACAGCGACTACTGCATAAGCAATTGCTTGATTTCTTGTTAATGTTCTAGGTAATTTATCGTTCTTCATACTATAATTCCTCCATATCTTAAACTTTAAAAGTTACAAGTGAATCTAGCAAATTCCATAAGTGGCTCTGTCTCCACTTCTTTCGCATTACCAAAAGCCATATACCTCGTATATGGAAGTATCATTATCACTAATATATTTCTTCGCCTCTTAATCGTGCTATTGATTAGTTTTTCCCTC
>CALXKR010000126.1 GCA_944388895.1 uncultured Clostridia bacterium
GAAAGGAAAAGTTACAACCTGTGGTTCAAGTGATGATTACCGAGTAAAAAACATATATGATTTAGCAGGAAATGTTTTTGAATGGACAATGGAAGCGCACTACACTGGCAGCCGTGTGATTCGAGGGGGCTATTACAACAGTTCAGGTTCTAGCATTCCGGCGTCTGTTCGCTACGACAACGGTCCCGACTTTTCGAACAGCAGCAAACGGTTTCCGTTCAGCTTTGTATTTGTAGTGCTGAACGCTAAAGCCGCTGTATATGTGGAAGTAACCAAAAACGAGAGTGTATTTATTCCTTGCAATTAATAACCTCTTATGCTAGAATAATCAAGAAAAAAGAATTATGAGAAGGGAATAGATTATGAATATACCACAAATTATTGCAAATGAATTAAATATCAAAAAATACCAAGTTGAAAAAACTATTGAGCTTATAAATGAAGGTAATACCATTCCATTTATAGCAAGATATAGAAAAGAAGTTACTGGAGGACTTAGTGATGAAGTCTTAAGAAACTTAGATGAAAGATTAAATTATTTAAGAAATTTAGAAAAAAGAAAAGAAGAAGTTAAAACTTCAATAGAAAATCAAGGTAAGCTTACAGATGAAATTGTTAAAAATTTAGAGCAAGCCACTATTTTATCTGAAGTTGAAGATATATATAGACCATATAAGCAAAAGAAAAAAACAAGAGCAACTGTTGCTAAATCTAAAGGACTAGAACCACTTGCTAGAATTATAATGGAACAAAAGGAAGCTAAACCATTAGAAGAAGTAGCAAAAGAATTTTTGAATGAAAAAGTTACAACAGTAGAAGATGCTATTCAAGGTGCAAAAGATATCTTAGCAGAAGAAATATCTGATGATGCTGAGTATAGAAAGCAAATTAAAAAAGTTTATTATAGAGAAGCTACAATACAAACTAAAGGGGCAAAAGAAGAAAATCCTACATATAAAATGTATAATGATTATATAGAAAAAATTAGCACAATTCCAAGTCATAGAATTTTAGCTATTAATAGAGGAGAAAAAGAAGAGTTTTTAAAAGTTTCTTTAAATAAGCCAGATGATAAAATTATAAATTTAATTTCAAAAAGAATTATTAAGAATCCAAATTATGAAACAGTTTTATTAGAAACTATTGAAGATAGCTGGAAAAGATTAATCGAACCTTCTTTAGATAGAGAAATAAGATCTGATCTTACTGAAAAAGCAGATAAACAAGCTATTGAAGTATTTGGAAAAAATGCTAAACAACTTTTACTAGGAGCACCACTTAAAGGACTAACAGTTTTAGGCTTTGACCCAGCATATAGAACAGGTTGTAAATTAGCAGTAATTGATGAAACTGGAAAAGTGCTAGATACAGGAGTAGTATACCCAACAGAACCTCAAAATGATATAGAAGGTTCTGAAAAAGAAATTATAAGACTTATTGTTAAAGATGATATTCAAATGATTGCAATAGGTAATGGAACTGCGTCAAGAGAGTCTGAAATGTTTATTGCAAATACTTTAAAAAAGGTTAAAGAAACTTTAAATAGAGATGTATATTATACAATAGTAAGTGAAGCAGGAGCTTCTGTATATTCGGCATCAAAGCTTGCAACAGAAGAATATCCAGATTTAAATGTTTCACTTCGTGGTGCAATATCTATAGCTAGAAGACTTCAAGACCCACTTGCAGAATTTGTAAAAATAGACCCAAAAGCTATTGGAATAGGGCAATACCAACACGATGTAGACCAAAAGATGCTTAGCCAAAGCCTTGCCGGAGTTGTAGAAGATGCAGTAAATACAGTAGGTGTAGACGTAAACACAGCAACAGCATCACTACTTTCATATGTTTCAGGCATAAACAGTTCTATTGCAAAAAATATAGTAAAATACAGAGACGAATTTGGAAAAATAAAAGAAAGAAAAGAACTTTTAAAAGTTCCTAAATTAGGAAATGTAGCTTATGAACAATGTGCAGGATTTATTAGAATTCCAGGCGGAAGCAATCCATTAGAAATAACAGCAGTTCACCCAGAAAGTTATGAAGTAGCAGAAAAATTACTAAATAGCATAGGATACAAAAAAGAAGATTTATTACAAAAAGAAAGCTTAGATAAAATAAAACAAGAACTAAAAAAAGTAAATATAAATAAAAAAGCAAAAGAACTAGAAATTGGAGAAATGACACTTGAAGATATAATAAAAGAACTATCTAAGCCAGGTAGAGACCCAAGAGAAGACATGCCAAAGCCAATACTAAGAAACGATGTTCTAAAATTTGACGATTTACAAGAAGGAATGATACTAACAGGAACAGTAAGAAATATAACAGACTTTGGAGCATTTGTAGATATTGGAGTAAAACATGATGGATTAGTACATATATCAGAACTTAGTGACAAATATGTAAAAAAGCCAACAGATGTAGTATCAATAGGAGATATTGTAAAAGTAAAAGTTATAGGAATAGATAAAGAAAGACAAAAAGTTAATTTGTCAATGAAA
>CALXKR010000127.1 GCA_944388895.1 uncultured Clostridia bacterium
ATAAATTGAAACAAAGCACTCAGGAGCACGAGTTGTTGGTTGCAATAAGTGAACGAGAACGACAGCAGAAGGAAAGTGTGGCGGCGCTTTCTGCCGCTTATGAAGCACAGCGCAAATTAACACACGATTTTCGAGAACACCTGACGGTTTTGTCGGATCTGCTGCGGTCTAATCAAATTGTAGAAGCTGCTAAGTATATATCCCAACTTCAAGAGAAACATACCGAAAGGATGTTACTTGTTAATACACATAACGCCACTATAGACGCTATTTTGAATCAAAAAGGATACAAGGCGAAGAATAGTCATATTGAAATGAGATTTGAAGTGAATGATTTGTCCGGAATTCACATTCACCCAACAGATTGCACCGTTGTACTGGGAAATCTGTTGGATAATGCAATCGAAGCCTGTCGAAAGCTGCCAGAGAACGAGCGTTGGATACAAGTGAGTATTATTCGCAATTCTCTGCCAAACAGCCAGATTGGAAGTGTTTATATTTCGGTGCTGAATCCGAGCACAGCTGTAAAAATCGTCAATCAGAATATTGAAACAACAAAGCAAAATGCTTCCTTCCACGGTTTCGGGTTGCGCAACGTGAAAACAATTTTGGAAAAGTATGGGGCAGAGTATGACATGGCCTATGAAAATGGTATGTTTGCTTTCAGTTTGGATTGGCCGGATTATTCTTTGTAATTTGCATATGCGCACATGATTCCTGCAATTACGCAAAAATTATAGTGTATTTTCCAGAGAAGTGGTACACTAATTAAAAAATATAAGGGTCGGTTTGATGGAGCATTTTTCTGAAAAACTAACGGAATACTTTCTTAGGAAAGGCTTAATTGAAGTTAATCAAATCCCATGGTGTGAGTATATGATCAAGCACCGAGTAATGGATGTGATTTCATTGTTGTGGTTGATACCAATCGGAAGTCTGGTCGGGCCTTGGCATGTTTCGTTTACCTTTGTTCTTAGTTATCGCTTTTTGAGGGCTCGTACAGGTGGGTATCATGCGAAATCGCCGTTAGGGTGTTTGTTGGCTGCTACGGCAACACAACTTATAGGGGGATTCTTGGTTTCTCGTATAGAAAATACACTTCTACTTTTCTGCGTTTTAGTTCTTTCTTCCATCCTAATTATTTGCTTAGCCCCCGCCAATAACCCGGAATTACACTTGACACAAGAAGAAATCCAAGCGCTTTTACCATGTATCAGGAGACGGTTGGTTTTTTTATGGTTACTGATCATGTTGCTCTTTTTCTTTGTGCCACAAATGGCTACGAGTATACTTTTGGGAGTTGCCGCAACAGCATTATTGCTGGTTTTTTCAAAGAGTGGAATAGGAGTGAACTAAATGAAAACTATAAGTAATAGCAAGCCCATTTTATATAAGGGGATTAAAGCAGCTATTCAAAAGCTAGTCAACGCCGAGATTCACGAATGGCCACCGTTGACAGCCTGTGGTATGTACCAGCCTCATCGCCCGGAGATGCCGAATTCAAAGAAGTGAAGCAATGATAAGATAAAAAGCCCGTCGAAAAACCTGCTTTGGCAATCAGGCCAGAGCAGGTTTTTTTGTTTCAAAAAATGGATTGAGTGGAAAAAGCAGCGAAATGACCGGTGTGTTTTGTAGCGATTTGGACTGTGTTCCGCCATGGCCATGGATGCCTAGCGTTTCATTTCCAGACGGCCAGTTTTTTCGGATTTTTGGCAGCAAACTTAAGTCCACCCATGCCTTTGCTCCGAGTGTTTCATTGGATGAAAGGAGAGTTTGACGAACCGTTTCTTCAGGAATTAAATCGAAAGCTGGATCAGATAAGCCTATTGTACAGCACCAGCTCCTCGAGGGAGCGAAAATGGAGAGTAATAAGCGAGATCCCCTTTGACATTGTGACCAATCGGCGCATAATCCGTCTTGGCGGGGGAAGAACAGTCACCACTGCACATATCCACTGGATAGAACAAAAATGCCGCATGCACTTGTCTCCCTACAGGTGAATGCGGATTTTAGTACACATATAGAGGCCGCAGGACCCAAGTTCGACAAAGAAGGAGAGAAAGGATAAGGAATGCTACACAGCAAAACAACTAAAAAACAGCTGTGTTTTTTGTGTAAGGTTTTTTTTCAAACCTTACATTATCTGGTAGATTTGGCGTTTACGATAAGGCTGCAGCAAAGGAGGAAGGGGGAGCCTGCGTTGGAGCCAAGCGAGCGACGCAGAAAAATCATCGAGCTCATAAGCATTAGGCGCTATGATACGATGAGAAATCTGGCCTGCGAGTTTGGCGTTTCCTGGCAAACGATTTTTCGGGATATGCAGGTTCTCGCAGGAGAATATCCGCTCATTATTACGAGAGGGAATGGTGGCGGTATCACACTTCCCAAAGGATATTATGTGAGCCAGAGATACCTGACCTTAAAGCAGGAAGATGCTATCCGCAGAAATCTTGATGTGGTAAACACTGAGGATCGCGCCATCTTTGAAAGTATCCTTGCCGACTTTGCCTGCAAAAGGAACCTTGACAATACGAATACATAGCCATGCGGGAGCACTGAGCTCCTTCCAGGGAAGCGACATCGGGAAAAGCGCCAGGATGGCAACGCCGGATCCTCTGTTCGACCATGGGCGGACAGAGGCGAAGACAAAGCCGGAGCGATCTATTTTGTCCGAAAAGAGGTATTGGTCGCCTCATACGCTATGACCTTGGGAGTGAGCAGGTGCATCGATTTTACGTTTGCCCACACGTCAGATGGGACGGTTCACCTTGGGTTGTAATCAGCAAGACCTTTGGAATGCCGTGAAGGGGCTTTTGGGCCAGAAGCCCGCCTGCATGGTTCCCAT
>CALXKR010000128.1 GCA_944388895.1 uncultured Clostridia bacterium
GCAATGCGTCCGGCAATGCGCTTAATCTGGAGCTGGCAAGAATTTTTTCCAAATATAGAGAAGAACTTAAAAGCGATGTTGTTTTCGCATTCTGGGACGGACATGAAATTGCCGAAGGCGGAGGATCGACCTGGTATTGTGATAATTACTGGCAGGATATGACTGACAACTGCATGGCATATATCAATATAGACAATCTGGCAATAAAAGGAACAACCGTACCGGGTGTTGAAGGACAACCGGAGCTTAAGAAACTGTTGACCGATGCCATTGAGAAAATATGGGGAGTGCCCGGCGTATGGCATCACGCATACAAGGGCGGCGGGGATTCTTCGTTTTTCGGCGTAGGTGTACCGTATTGCTCATTTGCAACCGAATACACAGAGGATAAGCTGAAAGAACTGAATTATGCTTTCTATAGTCCTTGGCTTCACACCGATGACGATACAACGGATAAGGTTGACGAAAACCTTATGAAAAAGCACGTCGAGTATTTCCTCTACGTAGCGGAGAAAATGATAAACGATGACTTTGTACCGTACAATCTGAAAGATCTTGCTGATGATGTAGAAGGACAGTGGAGAGAAATAATCGATTCGGCAGGAAAAGCAGAAGGTATGCTGCAACCGTATTCTGCAAAGGTCGAGGAGTATGTCAAATCTCTTTACAGGCTCAGCGATATTAAAACAGATATTTCAAAAGAAAGCATAGGAGAATATAACAGAGCTGTTTTGGAGTGTGAAAGAAAAACATCGTTGTTCAGGTGCTATTCCGGAAAGTATGGACAGGACTCCTGCTGCGCATTGGCAACAGAAAACCCGATTCCGTTGTTAAAACTGACGGTTGATAAGTACAATGCTTCTCCACTCGGTTCTGATGATCATTATCTTTGGGAAACTAAGGTACTTCGTGTACGCAACATGGTTTATGATGCTTTAAACGACTCGATTGAAGTGATAAAAATGGCTATTAAAGCCATGAAATGAGAAAGGAGGAGAAAATGATTAAGAATATCTCTAAGACTCGTTGGATAATTGCGATTGCATTTATAGTTACTTTAATCCTGATGACAAATTTTGTTTTCGCTGAAGGTGAAACGGGAGAAGATGCAGCTGCTCATTACGGTTTTCTGTCATTGTTGACACCGTTTTGCGCCATTGTTCTGTCGTTTATAACGAAACAGGTTGTATTGTCACTGGCTACGGCTATTTTTGTAGGAGCAATAATATTGGATGGCGGAAATGTATTTACAGCTTTCCTGAGAACATGTGATACATATATTGTCGGAACGGTTACTGATACATGGAATGCAACATTGCTGGTATTTATCCTTGCAGTAGGAGGCCTTATAGCTCTCATGAGTAAAATGGGAGGAATGCAGGCCATGGCCATAGCGATGTCAAGTAAAGCTAAAAGCGCAAAAAATTCACTTATCCTTACATGGGTAATGGGACTGATTATATTCTTTGAAGACTATGCCAACTCACTGGTCGTAGGCCCGACTATGAGACCTGCAACAGACAGAGAGAGGGTATCAAGAGAGAAACTGTCATATGTAATTGACTCAACTGCAGGCCCGGTTACAGACCTGGCCCCTATATCTTCGTGGACTGCGTACGAAATAGGCATGATTGCAATTGCATTTACATCTGTAGGATATGAAGGAAATGTGTACAGCACATTTATGCAGACGATACCTTACAGGTTCTATAATATCCTCGCAATATTCATGGTGCTCATACTCGTTATGATGCAGAGAGATTACGGCCCTATGTATAAAGCGGAGAAAAGAGCCCGTCTCACTGGAAAATTATATGAAGACACGGCAAAGCCGATGATGAGTAAAGAACTTGATGCGATGAATGTTAAAGAAGGTGCGCCTCTCAGAATGAGAAATGCCATAGTGCCGATTCTGGTGTTCACAATTGTTACAATCGTAGGGCTCTGGTATACTGGCGGCGGCTTAGAGGAACCGTTTAATTTCAGGGGACTTCAGAATGCCCTGGGTAATGCGGATGCTGCATCAAGCATTCTTTATGCAGTAATAATCACATCTATTCTTCTCATCATTATGTCTATGATTCAGGGAATAATGGGTATTAAAGAGTGCATAGACGTATGGCTGAATGGATGTAAAGAGTTGCTCCTTACAGACACAATACTGGTTCTGGCCTGGGGGTCGGGAACGATTATGGAGAACCTGGGAACCGGAAATTATATATCACATCTTGTAGGAGGAGCAATACCTGCAATTTTAATACCGGTTATTTTATTCCTTGTATCTTGTGTAGTAGCGTTTTCGACAGGTACATCGTATGGAACAAGCGCAATAATGATACCGATTGCTTTTCCTCTGGCGTGGGGTGCAACAGGCGGAGAGATGGACAGCCTGTGTATCGTTACAATCGCAGCGGTAACAAGTGGAGCGATTTTCGGAGACCATTGTTCACCAATATCAGATACTACGATTATGTCGGCAATGGGATCTGCCGCAGACTTAATGGATCATGCAAGAACGCAGATACCTTATGCGGCAACCGTGGCAGGAGTTGCAGCAGTTGTTGGGTTTATCCCGGCAGCAGCCGGAGTATCTCCAATAATATCTATACCATTGGGAATTGTTGTGCTGATTGCTATAGTACGTTTCGTAGGAAAGAGTACAAAGATAGAAGATCTGGAAAAAGAAGCTGAGCTTGAAAAGAGTTAAGGACTGGATTTCCGAAGAATCTTTAGGGTGATTCCTTGCTTGAAAGTATAATCCGGTGAAAATTCACTTAAAAAATGAATTTTCACCGGAATTTAATTTGCTGCCCAACATAAATGCAGGTGAGAGATTCGTAAAAGAAACAGCGCTTAAGTACAGCGCTGAACCGGGGAGAATAAAGGAACAGATGAAAAAGGACTCGGAGGAGGCGGCGCAGAAGGAGAAAGAGGCGGGAGAGGCCCTCGCGGTGAGC
>CALXKR010000129.1 GCA_944388895.1 uncultured Clostridia bacterium
AGACACACACTTCGTCTGCGGCGTCCATTGCCTTGGCGAATTTGCGTTCGGTACTTTCCTCGGCAATGCCGTCCGTGAACACATAGTCCTGAATCGCTTTATTGGCACGGAAAGCCTTATCGAAATCGTGGGCACCCTTTTCCGCAACGAAAATCGTGTTGTCATACTGACCGTCGATTTGGTTGTAGGTTATGTGGTCCACAATGGTGTTGGCCTTCTGCTCGTTGATAAGCCGGACCACCTTTGTGATGAATTCTTCCGGGTTGTTCTTGAACATTTGGAACTTGTCTGCGCGCAGCCCTTTCAAGATATCCACCACCGTCCGCCGGGTGAGTACCGTGCCTTGTGCGATTTTACCTACCAGGTCATATTTCAGATGACCGGAATGCACCTGCCGCAATGTTTGTGTACGGGTGCGTTCCCGGCCAAAGGAATCTCCACGCTCCAATTCATGCTCGTTCATTTCGTCCTTCTGGCGGCCTACCGTTGTGGTATACTGCAGCTCGGACACAAACAGCTTGTTGTTGATGTGATCCACGGACTTCTGCACCAGCTCTGCGCTGTTGAAAGAAACCGTGTAGGCATATTTGTGGTTGATTTCTTTCCAAAGGGCCTGAAATTCCTTTTTGGCAAAGTTCTCGTTCAGCGGGTTCTCTTTCACCTTGGTCTCGTGTCCGTCGGTGAACATATCCGTCAGAACCTTTTCGTCATACACAGACTGAATCAGCTGATGGATGCCCTCTGCTATGGGAGCCAGTTCTTCCGGCAACGGCGCAACTGTCCCCATCTGGATATCCGCACGGTATTTGTCCGTGACTTTCCGCTTCATATCCACATACTGATTGCTGATGAGGTAGAACTCAATCATGTCCGCCTTCGGCCCATCGATCAACGTGGGCACGCCATCCACCCTGACATATTTGCCTTTGAAGTATTCGCTGGTTGCGGTAGTGGGGCGGTCATACAGCTCTTTCTTGATATCCGTTTGCAGGTCAGTCACAAAGTCTTTGTAGCTTTCGCTGGCGATTACCGTGAGCATGTTGATGTCATGTACTCGGTCACCGCAGCTTTGGGCATCCATACGGTTGCCGCTCTGATTCACGCACAGACGCAGACCACGGCCCACTTCCTGGCGTTTAGCGGTTTGGCTTGCAGCGTGTTTCAGGGTACAGATTTGGAAGACATTCGGGTTGTCCCAGCCTTCCCGCAAGGCAGAATGAGAGAAGATAAACCGGGTGGGTTCCTCGAAGGAAAGCAGGCGTTCCTTGTTTTTGAGAATCAGGTCGTAAGCAGAGATATCCTCGGAAAATTCGCTACCGCGCTTGACCTGGCTGTTTACAGTGCGCCCGGTCTTTTTGTCGATGCTGAAATAGCCCTTGTGAACGTCAGCCGGTTCCCGGCAAAAGTCGCGAAGATACTTTTGATACGGGGTATTTTCCAACGTCAGATATTCGTTCAGGATATGGAAATACTCCTCCTCAAACATCTGACCATATTCCCCCAGCTGCTCGTTGCCGTCCTCGTCGTACTGACGGTATTTGGCCACCTCATCGATGAAGAACAGCGAAAGGGTTTTGATTCCCATGTTGAAGTTTTTCTCTTCCTTTTCAAAATGGGAGAGAATGGTTTCTCGAATCTGGATGCGGCGCATATCGGTTTCGGACACATCGCCCCGAACCTCGCCGGTGTGAAGCACTTCACCATTGGTAAAGGTCACGGTGCCGCGCAGAGGGTCTACCTCGGAGATTGTGTAGCCCCGGCACTGCTCCATCTCCTGAGAAATGTGGTACAGGTTATCGTCCACGCCCAGAATGCGGGTTTCCCGGTTGACGGATTTGTTGTAGCCAATCTCCATTTCGATGCGGGCCATGGGGGGCTTTTTCGGAGAGAGGACAATCTGCTCCAAAAACAGATAGCTGTCGATACCGCGCAGATTCTTCACCTCGAACCCCTTGACCTCGATTTTCTTGACCAGACGCTTGTTGAAGGCATCCAGCGCATCCAGCACATACACCAGATTGTGCTGGACAGCATGAGTGGCCGAATAGTTCAGAGTAAACAGCGGGTTAAAATGCTTCAGAGCATTTTGTGTGACTGCGCCACCCATTTTCTGAGGCTCATCCAGAATTAGGATGGGGCGGTTGGCCTTGATAACATCGATGGGGCGGCGGGAGGCAAATTCATCCCGCTTTGAATAAATGATGAGCTGCTCTTTGTTTTGCTTTTTTCCTTCCTGTGCCGCAAAGGACCGGGCAAAAGCGTGCGTGTTGATAATCATCACCTGAATCCCCGAACCGGCGGAGAAGTTACCCAGCTGATTCAGGTTCTGGCTGTCGTAAATGAAGACGCGGGCTTTTTTGCCGTAATACTCCATGAAGTGGTCAGCCATGGTGTCGAAGCTCTTTTTGACACCTTCCCGGATCGCAATGGACGGTACCGCTACGATAAACTTGCTCCAGCCATAGACCTTGTTCAACTCGAACATGGTCTTGATGTACACATAGGTTTTGCCGGTACCGGTTTCCATTTCTATGTCCAGGCTGCACCGGCCCAGACCTTTCACCAGTTCCGGGGACAGCTTGATGTTGTTTTCGCTTTGCAGTTTGTGTATGTTCTGCAAAAGCTGCATGTCGCTCAAGGCCAGCTCTTCGTTTTTAAAGCCGGTGTCATCGTCTTCGATATCATCCACTGACAGCTGCTGATCCACAGGGACAAAGCTCATCTGTTCGGGGCCGGTAAAAAGCGGTTCCGCGGGCATTTCAGGCTTAACACCCAAATCTCGGATATAGTGGATTCCCTCATGGAACCCTTGCCCGGCAAACACCTTCACGACGGCATCTACCGCATCGGTCTGGTATTGTTGGATTTTAAAGTTGAATTTCATCTAATTCACGCCTTTTTAATTCCTAACTTTTGGAAAATTTCGCTCATATATTTTTGCTCATATGATGAAGAATAATAATAATTATATTTTCCAAATAATCTTATCATCGCATAACAAGATGAATCGTGTTCATCAAAATATTGGGCAACATTTTGAATAGTTTTCAGCGCCTCTAAAGCTTGACGCATATCTTGAACTATTTCATCTTTATTTAATTTCGGCGAAT
>CALXKR010000130.1 GCA_944388895.1 uncultured Clostridia bacterium
ACCTCGACGCCGTCCTGCAAATACCCCATAAAAACGGCGTTCTTCTGCACGATACTGCCGCTCTCGAAATCTTTGAGCTTCGCAATCGCTTCCTTTATGGCTTCAATCGGCAGACCCTTGTTGATTTGCACCAGGCAATCGAGCAGCGTCCCTTCCAAAATAGGGCTCGTGTAATCACGCGCCATGTCGGGTGCGTAAATATGGGTGTATCCCATCCCTTGCAACAGTTCTATAATAGCCTGTTCGTATGTATTCTCGGCAAAGTACATCCTTAACCCCTCTCTATCACATCTTACATCTGCAAAAGAATTTGTCAATATGCTTATCACTCGGCGGAACCGCTCTCTTCATAGTAAGTACAGTACAACCACAACAAAGTTTCATAATACATATCCTCATATGTTTCAACTGCCGCATCTGTCATGTTGTCATACATCACCCCTTCGGGGTGCTTACGTCTGTAAATGTTAAGCACCACCTGCTCAACGAACTCCATTACCCAATAGCATACTATATTTTCATCTGCAACACCTAAATTTTGTAAATTCCAAACATAATCGGCAGGTGGATATGATATTGCTTCGTTTTGCGCACCATCCTTTTTTCCAAAAACCTGCCTGAAATAATCGTCCAAATATTTCTCGAAACTATCCTTGTTGTCAACAAATGTAGCACTCGTAAAGGTTGAATTAAGATATACACTCGTGGCGTGCAATTCGTCAAGTTTATACGGCAGTTGTCTGTATCTTTCAAACCCCCTATGAAAATATTTTGCCCCGTCGTATAACATATCCCTGCCAAGTTTGTATTCCTTTATATCGTCGCGAAGTTTGGAAAAGCAAATGTCCACCCATTCGCGTCCTTTAACAATGGGCAAAGTGAAACCGGCTTGTTTCACAATTTCGGTTTGAAGCTCGGGACTGCAACGGCAGAAATTGGTATAGATTGCTCTGCTGTGTGTCTCGTGCCTATGCAAATTGACCGCAATAATGCACCATGGCAGATAGTCGCGTTCGTTGCTGTTGTCTAACAGAAAATTATGTGCCCTTTCTTCCAGTTCCCTCTTCTGTCTGTCCTGCTCTATTTTGGCGATTTCCTTTTCGTGTCGCGTCTGCAACCAATATATCAAAAACGATACTGCCACAGTTGCAGCCAAAGATAATATACCAATAACAATTTGAATGATATCTGCAACGCTCACTGTTCTACCTCTTTAAAATCAAACATCAGGGACTTATTCTTCGAGAAAAATATCTGCTATCTTATGCGGTTCTTTCGTTTCCGTAATTGGATAAAATACATTTCTTAAATTTTCGGGAATGGGTTTTCCGCAATGCACTAAGTGAATATCCTCAATGAGATTGGAGATAAAATAACCAAACGCCAACCCCTCTATCTTGTATAATCTATACTTATTTCTCGGTTCATCATTCGGCGAACCGTCTTCCCAATACTTAATAAAATAATTTTCTCCCAAAGCTAAATAATTGGCATTGCCGAAATTATTCACAAGTGCTTCTTTTAAAGTATGAGAAACAGTATTTTTATTTGTTAAATTTGTACCATAGTCATAACTGAAAATCCCATTGAATATCCTTCTGCCTATCAACTCACCGTTATCATGTGCTTTGCACATGGCACCACGTAAACAACGGCTGACATCGGTTTTAACTTCGACAATAGCCAAAACAGCCTCTTTGGCTACTATTACAAAGTCGCCTTTTTTAAAAAGCAACGGAATGCTATTGTCATATATGATGATGTCAATTTGACTGCTCGTTCTATTGCCGTCACTCGCCACAAACCCTGTTCCTACGCTTGCATAAGACGGCAATTTGTCGGCTAAAACTTCTTTCAAAATTTCTTCTTTGTATCTACCGTCTTCTCCCCAATGATGATCGTCAATAAAATCACGAATTCGATTTTTGACCGATGCCAACTCCTGTGCTACTGACTTTTGATAATCCATATAATTTGGCATATTCAATCCCCCTAATTATCCTAAATCTCCACATTGTCAACATCGATTTCACCCGACATAAGTTTCGGGAGAAGCTTGTCCCTTATCTGTTGCAAAGCGCATATTTGGTCATAGTTATTGCGAATTTCAAGGTCAATTGGCGCGACCAAGTTTTCAAAGTCGTTAATCTTATCTATCGAAGGTACATAAATCGCGATGTTTCTTAATGAATCACGATTTATAGAACCAAATACTGTGCCCTCTCCATTAAACACCTCCAATTGCCGTTTAAGAGAAAACATTGTATATAGCAAAAAAGACTGATGATTTGTCTTTGAATGGATAGCCGCAAGTCCGCGCCCTATACAGCAATATTTATGTGCGACATTTAAATCCCCAACTGGCGCGCGTACACTTATCAATGTATCATTTGCAAAAGCCATGCGCTTTGGTTCTGTCGTATAAAGTCTAATAGTCGGAAATCTTTCACCGAATTCTGCACGACCTTGAAAAAAGATTTCGCCTAAACCCTCTTCGTTATAACTACTACCCACGGGAGACTGCCCCATAGTAATATCAGCAATTTCATTCAAAGTTCCATTTGCGTAATCTGCAGGTCTACTCTCAATAAACATTTTACTGTATATCGATTTTGCCTGCTCTTCCAAATTCTTGTTGATTTGATTGTTTAATTCGATTTTATCGTCCAATGCGGACAATACTTTCGCTATCTTTTTTTGAGTTTCCAGGTCGGGTAAGTCACATTCAATGATATTGAGTATTGCTTGTGTTAATAGCGGTTGGCTAGTTCCAATATGACTTTTGTTTAGATTTAACGATTTCAATAAATAATAGATGAATTTTATGTCGGCATTGTCTCTTGCATTTACAGCAATAGCATTATCTGATATCCAACACTTTCCATTCTCATAATAAACTGAGCCACAATACGCACCTACTCTACCTACAATCACACATCTACTGTTATTGTTACAATTAGTATACCCAAGTATCCCATTTCCACCATATACAGGTATCGCGCCAGGCGCATTAGGTCTCTTTTTACCGTTTTTAAATATTGCAAAATCTGAAAGTTCACGTTTCATATTCTACTACTCACTTTATCAACGAAATCATCAATGCCACGAATGCTACAAAAAGCGACGCAACCGAAACGATATACTTTCTGTCT
>CALXKR010000131.1 GCA_944388895.1 uncultured Clostridia bacterium
GCGGAGCACCTGCAATCCAAATCGGATGCAGCCAATGTGAATGCGCTGTATCAGCAACGCATGGCAGAGCATCCGGAAGATTTCTCCAACCCTCTGTCCCGCTGGCAGCAGAAAAAAGCAATCCGCAAGGAATATGCAGCAGCAAGGCGTGCGGAGAAAACCGTGGTACGTACCGGGGCAACCACAGGAAAGGGCACTGCCGGAATCAGGAGCATCGGGCAGAAGCTTGTGGACTTCAAGGACAAAGCGTTTCAGTATATGGCAGCGCATCCGCAGACGTTTTTGATCATCGGCGGACTGGCGCTGCTTGTTATCATTGTTTCGTCTACGCTTTCTTCCTGCTCCGCTTTCCTGCCGGGGAGCTCCGGCGCAGTCATTGCAACCACCTTCACGGCTGACGATGCAGATATCATCGGTGCCAATGACGACTACAAGGAGCTGGAAGCTGAACTGCAGCGCGAAGTCGATGCCATCGAATCCACCTATCCCGGCTATGACGAATACAACTATTTTCTCGATGAGATCGGCCATGATCCGTACCAGCTGGCAGCTTACCTGACCGTGCGGTTTGAGGACTATACGAGAAACGAGGTTCAGGCCACGCTTCACTCTCTGTTCGACCTTCAGTATGAGCTGACAACCGAAGAAGAGGTTGAAATTCGCTATCGGACGGAAACCAGAACCGGAACTACCACTTCCATCGACCCGGAAACCGGCGAGATTACTGAGGTGGAATACGAATATGAGGTTGAAGTTCCCTATGAATACCACATTCTCAACGTGACGCTAACGAACAAGAACCTGGGCCATGTGATCACAGAGTCCGGCGCCATGAACGAGGATCAGGCTGAACGCTATGCCATCCTGCTTCAGACCAAGGGCAACAAGGCGTATCTGTTCGCGGATGATCCTTATGTCTCGAATGGTAGCGAGTATCTGGAATATGAAATTCCGGGAGAGGCACTGACCGATGAGCGGTTTGCCAATATAGTCCGTGAGGCAGAAAAATACCTGGGATATCCGTATGTCTGGGGCGGTTCGTCTCCTTCGACCAGCTTTGACTGCTCCGGTTTTGTAAGCTACGTCATAAACCATTGCGGAAATGGATGGGACGTAGGCCGATTGACTGCAAACGGACTGAAAAATTACTGCACCATCATCGGCCCGGAGGAAGCCAAACCCGGCGATCTGATTTTCTTTCAGGGAACCTACAACACATCGGGAGCCAGCCATGTGGGCATCTATGTGGGCAACGGCATGATGCTCCACTGCGGAAACCCGATATCCTATGCATCAATCAACACGTCCTACTGGCAGCAGCACTTCTACTGCTACGGACGCATTCCAGGCTAAAAAAGGAGACAGTGCGATGACAAAGCTTGAGAAAATCGGCGCGGATCTGGAGCGTGCACGTGTGAAACAGGCGGAGTGGACTCGGCGCGTAAAGAATCTGGAGATTCGCTACCGGGAGGAAGAAAACAGCATGATTCACTCCATGGTCCATGCCGCAAATCTGACCCCGGAGCAGCTGGCCCGAATCATTGAGCTGGCAGCAAAAGGAGAGGTCGGTGTTTATCCCGCACAGGCCGACGAGCCTGAATTTTGCGATGAGGAGGAAGAAACGAATGAAGAGTAAGAAAGTGACAGCAGTGCTCCTGGCAGGGCTCTTGATGCTGGGGAGCTTTTCCACGACCTGCTTTGCAGATGAGGCAGACGAGACCAGTACGGCAGACAATCCTGGCGCAATTGCAGAGAGTGCAGATTCCAACAGCTTGGATGCAGGCACTGATTCTGAGAAAACGGAGGAAGAAAAGCTTCCTTACGAAGTGAACGTGGACGAAGAAGGCAATTACACGTTCTCTTTCGGCGATTGGGAATGGTCTGCTGATATGGATGAAGAGACCGGCACAGATGCTGAGGTAAGCAACCGGGTTGCAAACTATCTGAATCTCCGCTCCGGCTCCGGCGTGGAGTACGAGATCATCGGGCAGCTGCTTCCCGGCGAAAAGGTGCAGGTAGTCAGCGAGGAGGGCGACTGGTATCAGGTCGTGATTCCGGAAAAGACCGGCTATGTGTACAAGGACTATGTGGACATGCTGAACCGGGAGAAGGCAACTGGAACCGTTGACGAAGAGTTCCTGACCATGATGCTTGTGCTCATGATGAACAGCATGAATCAGACAGGTGATGCCTTGCCGCTCACCCCGGATGGAAACCTGACGTTGGTTGATGATATTGGCTCTGCTACCGAGGCCGGTCAGCAGTTTATTACGCTTGTCACAAAATCCGGAAACTACTTTTATCTGATTATCGACCGTAACGATAAGGGGGAAGAAACCGTTCACTTCCTCAATCAGGTGGACGAAGCGGATCTTTTGGCACTCATGGACGAAGAGCAGCTCAAAGATTTTCAGGTAACGCAGGGGACGGACAATGCAGAGAACAAGGAACCGCAGGCAACACCCGCTGCGCCCACTGCAACCGAAGAGCCTGAAAAGCAGGAGTCCTCGGAGAATGAGAAAAAGCCCGTAAATATGCTCCCCATTGCGGGTGTACTTCTGGCCCTGATTGCCTGTGGCGGTGGCTATCTCATGCTGCAGACGAAAAAGAAAAAGGCCTCTGAGCAGAGGCCTGATCCGGATGCTGATTATACCGAAGCCGAGAACGATGAGGAATATACTTGGCCCCTAAATAAAGATGAGGATATAGATTATTCGGATAAGAAAGATGTGGAAGATATAAGTATTGAAATATGAGCGAAACAGAACTCGATTTGGGCAGTGAAAGCTGCCCCTTTACATAATCATCATATGGTTTTATGATAAAGAAAAAGAAGGTTGGTATAAGCCGGGAGGTTAGAAGATGTTGTTTCAAGTGATTGGTAGGGAAACAAAATGCAGAAATAGAGATGATGTTATATACCTTCAAAAGGATTACTGGGATGATTTTAGATTTAAGACAACATTTCAGGCGTATTATCTTGGAAAAAGATTGGGAAGTGTGAAAATTGGATTTCTTGGTATGAAGCAACAACAAAAAACATATGAACGAATCCCACGGCTTTTCCAAAAATTAGACGATAGTTATTTTTCACTTTGGCAATCTGAAAAAGACTATGAAAATATTGTAGCCTTGAATAAACAACTGAACATTAATATTTTTACAAAACTTAATGATATCGCTTGTGATCTTTCACTTTTGAAGAGGTTTTCAGAGGAAGAATCTCTGAAAATATCACTATTCAGAGAGGTTACTATATTTCAGTGTAAAGAGCAGTTCCATAGAATTGCAACTGGAGGAACTGTTCTCACTGATTATCACTTCAGTATTGATATTAATAGTTCCAGCTTGGCTATTAAGCTAAGTTTTGATGTTTTTCCACGGACAAAGCCATCTTCCAATATACATGTTTTGATTGGTAGAAATGGAGTTGGAAAAACAAATCTGATTCGAGAATCAGTTTGTGATATTTGTGGTGAAAAAACTGGCAGAATTTCGATGAAATATAGTAATAAAGAATCGGACACCACCTTTGCGAATGTTCTTTGTGTAGCATTTAGCCCTTTTGACGATTATTCGAAAGTGATTGAACGTGAATCTAATCCTTATCCCGATTATCCAAAATGCTGTTATATAGGTTTGAAACGAAAGAATAATGACTTGATAAAAAGTATTGAGGAGCAATTTCTCGCAGATCTAAAAGGGTGTTTTTCAAGCGGAGAGAAGAGAAAAAGATGGGCTAAGACAATAGAAATTCTTGAGAGTGACCCAATGTTTGCGGTAATCAATATTGGTGGACTTACAGATGAGGACTATTTAAAAAATGATGGAACAGAAGAAACCTTTGCATTGAAAAAAGCAA
>CALXKR010000132.1 GCA_944388895.1 uncultured Clostridia bacterium
ATCTTCCAGTTCATCCGGCAGAATATACTGCCCTTTTACAATGCGCTGGATCTTATTTGCTTTGCACAGCTTGTAGAGCATGGCCTTGGATATGCCGCGCTGCGCCGCAACTTTTGTTTCGATAATCCCGCCATGTTCTCTGGCAATGTCAGTAAGTTCGGCAATATAGTTCATGCAGTCACCTCACTGTTTTAACGCAATAATATTATAGCCACTATTATGATGATAGTCAACGGCGCGTTCAGAAACATTTTGAAAATAATGTTCTTTTAATTACGATTAAAGTCAACAAAGGACACAGGGTTTGGGATGTTCCCAACAAGCCAAAATCGCCGGGTGTACGGACACCGGCTGTGCTTGCTATTCTCTCTATCCTCACGATTCCTTTTTGGCTTCTGCATAAAATCCCTGTGTTTTGAATAAGGCAGATTTTACAACCGCCGGTATGAAGTGATTACGAAGTAATTGCTTTTTACCGGCGGTTTTCACAACTCCGCAGAGTTGTGAAACTCTCTCTTTGAATACCAGATTTCCGGCAGAAAAGGCCTGTGGCAGGGTGAAGAAAAATTTTTTGGGAGTACCCCCCAAAGCGGCCTAAAAATGTCCGTTGTAAAGTGAAGGGCAATTTGTTTCTGCCCTACTATCCCTCAAAAATTTTTGAGGAGGCCCCTGTTTTCTGCATAAAAAATGTCCGTTGTAAAGTGAAAGGGTTCTAAATTTTTTTACCGTGGGTACCAAGTTTTCGGCAAGGAATGTCCGTTGTAGGGTGAAAGGGAAAATTTTTCTTGAAGTACCCCCAAAATCAAAAAAACTTGTCCGTTGTAGGGTGAAAGGAGGATTCCACATGGCCAACCGCACCAGACCAATTCGCATTGAAATCTGCGTGACCGAGCAGGAGCGCCAGTTGATTCGCCACAAGATGGCACAGCTTGGTACAAAAAACATGGGGGCATATGCAAGGAAGATGCTCATTGACGGTTACATCATTAAGGTGGATTACACCGAACAGAAAAAACTGGCAGCTGCTGTCAGTCGGGTTGCTTCTAATATCAATCAGATATGCCGCCGTATCAACCAGACTGGTCACTTCTATTCCGAGGATGTGGCCGAATTAAAGGCGAAACAGAAAGAAATCTGGGAGCTACTGAAACAGGCACAACAAGCGGAACTATGATCTCCGCATTGGGCTTGTCCGTGTACGGTTTTTCCGTATACGGCTTTTCAGTTCATGGATTTTGCACCCCTCAAGACCATACCATAACCGAATTTCTTGACCGTGGATATACAGACGGTCATCATGTATGAAATTCATACCCTAATCAATAAGAAAAAATCAACTCTCAAGAAAATCATCCATCAATCCAATCAATACACAGAATGGGTGGATGGGATAGGAGGATGTATGAAACCGTTATTCTACAAGTTCACCACGGAAAGTCTGGCAGCCTCATATATACCGTTGCCACGCTTTCTTATGGACGATTGCTTTGCAGGTCTCGGCAACGATGCAAAGGTGCTGTATGCACTGATGTTGGATCGGGCAAGCATTTCCAAGGTCAACGGCTATATTGAAAAGGATGGCGCGATCCGGCTCTATTTTACGGTAGAGCAGGCGCAAGCAAAGCTGCATCGCAGCCGTCAAAGCGTCACACGGATCTTTCAGCAGCTGGAAAAAAGCGGTTTAATTTGCCGCAAAAAGCAGGGCCTCGGCAGACCAGCAGTGATAACACTCAATTATCCGGCCAACGCCAAGCTCATTACAAAGAAGGAGGCAGCACTGTATGTGGAGGAAAATGTATGCACAGAAACCGATTGATCGGCAGCCTGATGGCAGCTTACCCCGCCTTACACCCAAACAGGCCCGCAGCGTCCGAAGGCTCGTCAAAGGATGCTGCAACTACGCAGACGGCAGCTGCCTGCTGCTGGATGACGACGAAGAACAGGTCTGTCCACAGAGCATCAGTTACAGCCTGAATTGCCGGTATTTCCGTCACGCAGTACTGCCCGACAACCCAAAGCTGGAAAATGAGATTTTACGCCCCCGGGGAACCAAACGCTGCCAAATTTGCGGTTCTTATTTCGTTGCCGGTTCTGGACGTGCCAAATACTGTGCCGACTGTGCAGCCAGCGTACACCGGAAACAGAAAGCCGTCTATGCCCGAAAACGGCGTTCGAGAGTAGACAAATAACCTCGCAAAAACCGCTTATTTGCACGGCTTTTCAGAAGTAAAACAAGGGGGGCTGTATGTTTTCCCTCTGTCCCCCAAAACAGTCATTCAATCTGTCTACATAAAGGAGAATGCAAAATGGATAATCGTATAGAAAAAGTACCAATCCACTTGAAGATGACCCTCACGGCGAGGGAGGCCGCCGAATACAGCAATATTGGGATCAACAAAATCGACAGTATGCTGCGCTCGCCCAACTGCCCGTTTGTTCTTTTCGTAGGCACCAAAAAACTGGTGAAGCGCAAAGAATTTGAGGAATATATCAGCCAGAAACTGGTAATCTGATTTTTCTGACAGGTTCAGGAAAATCATCGCAATTCACCTTGAGAAAAAGAGCATTATGTGCTATCATTATCGTGTAGTGGTGTGCTCTTTTCCTTAGCGCGAAAGGAGTACATTATGGGAAAAAACCTCAAAGGCAAAGAGTGTGGCAAAGGCATCTACCAAAGAAAGGACGGGTTGTATCACGCACGCTTTGTCGATAAATCAGGGAAACGCCACGAAAAGTATTTCCAGACCGTTCCCGAAGCAAAAAACTGGATTGAAGAAGCAAGGTTTGCCGACCAACACGAGGACATTTTTGTGCCAACGGAAACAACGGTTGACGAATGGTTTGGCTTTTGGATTGAGAATATTGTGGGTGATTTAGCTCCCAATACCCTGCGCAACTACCGGGAGCGATATGCACACAACATCCAGCCGGTCATTGGCCGGATGGCAATTTCCAGTGTCAAGCCCATGCACTGCAAGAAAGTGCTGTTACAGATGGATGCAATCTATGCAGGTTCCACCATCCGTCAGGCGTATATCACAATGGGAACCATGTTCAAGGCTGCAAAAATGAACGATGTGATCGCCAAGCATCCAATGGACGGCGTGCGGTATACCAAGCCCGTTCGTGCCGTGGATGACATCAAATTTCTCACCCGGCAGGAACAAAGCCTGTTTCTTCAAGCTGCCAGAAATTCGCATAACTACTACCAGTACGCTTTGATTTTGGAAACCGGTCTGCGTACCGGAGAACTGATCGGTCTGACGTGGGATGCAATCGACTTGGAAAAGCGAACCCTTACAGTTAATAAGACGCTGGAATTCCGGCATGGCCTGCACACATGGCGAGCTGGGCCGCCCAAAACGCAGCACAGCTACCGCACCATTCCACTCACGGACCGTGCCTGTGAAATTCTGCAATCTGTCTGGGATAGCCGGGAGAACCGGAAAGAATCACCGCTCCTGTCACAAACCCTGGAGTATATTGACCGGCGCACCGGCTCCATCGCAAAACTTGTCATGCGTGACCTTGTATTTATCAACTGGCGAACGGGAGAGCCAGCCAAGAACAGCTCCTATGACACACATCTTTACAAAATCTGCGATGAGACAGGAATCAAACGCTTTTGTATGCACGCGTTACGCCATACTTACGCCACAAGAGCAATCGAAAGCGGGATTCAGCCAAAGGTATTGCAGAAATTGCTGGGACACGCCAGCATCAAAACCACAATGGATCGGTATGTCCATGTGACCACCGATTTCCTTGATC
>CALXKR010000133.1 GCA_944388895.1 uncultured Clostridia bacterium
TTGTTTTTTGGCAGTTATGGAGTTGTACTCTTGGCGAGCAGAGAAAAGACGACAGTGGAGATTGTCGGGCAGGTATTGAGCAAAGTAAAAAAAAGAAAGTCATAGTAGGGGAGACATAGGAGTCTGTATTGAATTAGGAGAAAATGTTATGAGTAAAATTTCAGTTGTTGTATCAGTGTACAATGAAGAATTATCAATCAGGGAATTTTATAAAGTAGCGCAGCCAATATTGGAAAAATGCCATTGGGATTATGAACTTATTTTTGTAAATGATGGCAGTGTTGATAAAAGTTATTCCATATTGTGCGAACTGGCCAAAACGAATAAAAAAGTTCGGGTGGTGAATTTTTCACGAAATTTTGGGCATGAGGCGGCGATGATAGCCGGAATTGATTATGCGAGTGGAGATGGCATTGTCTGTATGGATGCTGATCTGCAGCATCCGCCTGAAAGCATTCCTCAAATTATACAGAAGTTCGAAGAAGGTTATGATGTTGTATCTATGATCCGGTCTTCGAGAGAAGATGGAGGTTTTATTAAGAAAATAACATCTTCATTATTTTATAAAGTTTTAAACTGTTTATCGCCGATAAAATTTGAAAATAATGCCTCTGACTTTTTCGCTTTGTCCCGTCAGGTTGCGGATGTTTTACGCAAAGAGTATCGTGAAAAAGTGAGATATCTCCGGGGATTTGTTCAGAGCGTTGGCTTTAACAAAACCACTTTAGAATATACAGCCAGAAGCAGGGTAGCCGGGGAGAGCCATTATAATCTGAGCAAGCTGATTAAATTTTCTATGACTACCTTATGCAGCTTTTCAGATATGCCATTGAGACTTGGGATGTATACGGGAGGTTTTGTTGGCTTATGTGGGCTGATTTTAATGATATATACTATCGTATGTAAAATTGCATTTGATACACCGGTAGGATACGCTACAATTATTGTCACGCTGTGCTTTATGTTTGCGATCGTACTTTTGGTTATTGGAATCATAGGACAATATATTTCTGTTCTATTCAGCGAAATAAAAAATCGTCCTATTTATATTGTTAAGAATGTAGTCAATTCTGACGAAACGCTTAAAGAAGATACTTATGAGGAGTAAAGTATGCGGCAGCGAAGTAAAATCAAAGGTTTCCAACATAAATACGCCGATTTATTAATGTATGGCGCAGCATTTTGTAGCGTTTTTATTTTATTGTGGTTATTTTTTTATTTAAACTCATATGCTCCGTTTGGAGAAAATAGTATGGCGTGGAATGATGCAGATATACAATATTTGGATTTTTTTGCTTATTTTAAAGATGTTCTGGCAGGTCGAAATGATATAGGATATACATTTAGCAAAGAACTTGGAGGAACGAATATTGGTACTTATAGTTATTATCTTGCATCACCGTTTAATTTGCTTGTAATATTCTTTCCGAAGACGGAATTACACACTTTTTTTGATTTACTGGTGTCGCTTAAATTAAGTACGGCTGCTGTAACATGTGCATTCTTTTTCAGACACAGATTTTCGGAAAAATTACAGCCAAAGTATATTGTTTTATTGTCCGTGGCATATGCTTTCATGCAATATAATATAACACAATGCAGTAATATTATGTGGTTAGATGGAGTATATATGTTGCCATTGATTCTGCTTGGGGTCTATAAACTTATTGCCACGAATCCTCTGTATTTTCTTAGTATTTCTGTTGGTCTTGCGATTATATTCAATTGGTATAGTGCAGGTATGGATTGTCTCTTTGCGATTATCTGGTTTTTCTTTGAAATGTTTTTCGAGACCGATAATATGGGGCATGTGGAGAGAAAAATCAGAATATATCTTGGTAAAGTGGTACGTTTTGGCTGTGCAATGATTATGGGAATCGTTTTAAGCGCAGTTTTGTTTTTTCCAACAATTTTCGCTATGAAAGGAAGTGGAGAGGGAACCTTTGACTGGGATTTATTCCAAAATGAATTTATAGGAGATCCAATGTCAGCAATCCAAAACTATACTTTGGGAGCTACAAGTGCACAGGGAAGTGTAGCTTTATTCTGTGGAAGTTTCGCTGTCATTGGCTGTGTATGTTTCTTTTTTAGCAAAAAGATTCCGATGAAAAGGAAACTTGTGGCGGGAATCATGTTATGTGTATCCGTAATATGCTTTTATTGGAAACCACTTGTACTTATTTTTTCTTTGTTTAAAAGAGTCGACAGTTATTGGTATCGATATTCTTATATAGCAGTTCTTCTGATTCTGTTTCTTGCAGCTTGCTTCTTTGAAAAATTGGAAAACGAAGAAATGGAGATACCATATTTATTTCTTAAATGTTCAATAATGGTTACGGCATTGTTGCTTGTTTTGAATTATGCGAACCCTGTTTGGAATACGAAATATGTATATGCTACTGCGGCGTTTCTTTTGCTTACGGGCGTTCTTTTAGAGTTGCCATACTTGATAGATTCTAAGAAAAAAGCAAGGATGGTAAGCGCAGGGGCTGTTCTGTTAGCAAGTGTTGTGATTATTGAATTGTTTACAAATCTCCATCTGCTGGCGGGATATTATCGGGTAAGTAACGTCGAAGTATTTAAGGAATATACGGCTCAAGCGGTGGAACAGACAGATAAGATTCAGCAGTATGACAATAGTGACTATCGCATATCTCAGACGACTACGAGGAACATGGGCGAAAATGGTATAACAGCATATTATAATGGGGCGATGGCTTATAACTATAAATCAATTGCAGAATATACCTCAGCGCCAGATGGACGTCAGACAGATTTTCTTATGAGGTTAGGTTATCGTTGTGAAGAAATAAACATACAGGTTGTAAATACTTCAGTGATTGGTGCGGATTCTTTATTAGGAGTTAAATATATTTTATCTCCGTATGCAATCAATGGCCTGAAACCAGTGGAGGAATTGGGAAGGTATAACGGAAAGACGGTATATGAAAATCCTTATTCCCTTCCAATGGCGTTTGTCTATGATTCAATGGAATCAGGAGCAAAAACAGAATATACAAATCCATTTGAATATCAGAATGAGTTGTTTTCTGAATTGGCTGGAGAACAGGTTGAAATTTACCAGAAACTCAATTTCGAACGTAATGAAAACAATAATATGATTACGTATGTAGTCGAAGTTCCAGACGGAAATTATGCATTATATGGAAATCTGCCATGGAATTCAACAATGAATGCTAATATTGATATAAATGGAGAAACAAATTTCTCCTATTCATGTTGGTTGTCACCAAGCGTGTTTTATATACCATCTGATTATGCAGATGAACAAGTCACAGTGACATTGACGGCGGAATTCCTGGATTTGAATGACGAACAGTTTTATGCGTTGAATCTCGATGAGTTGGAACGCGTTACGCAAATGATTTCCCAGGGAGAAGTGGAAGATCTTCAGATGGAAAATGGCTATGTGTCATGTGCTGTGGAAGCAGAAAAAGATGAAAGGCTTTTCTTATCCGTTCCATATCATTCGGGATGGACAATATTGTTGAATGGAGAAGAAATAGAGCCAGAGTTATTTGGAGATTGTCTTATTTCGATTCCATTGACTGATGGAACAAATCAGGTTGAAATGGTATATCATGTTCCTATGTTGAAAACCGGAGCAGTTGTTTCTTGTGCCGGCATTTTTATTCTGGGATTTTCGGCAGTCTACAGAAAAAAGAAGAGAATGCTTAAGGGAAAAGTTTTAGAACGGAGTTGAGGAAATATGAAACTAATTGATAAGACTACAATAAAATTTTTGCTGGTCGGAGTAATCAATACGATTGTAGGGACAAGCATTATGTTTTTGCTGTATAATGTTGGGCACATGAATTATTGGGTTTCTTCAGCAGCTAACTATATTGTAGGCAGTATTGTAAGCTATTTTTTAAATAAATACTTTACGTTTCAGAATAAAGAAAAGTCGGTAAAACAGATTGTAAGATTTGTTGTCAATATATCAGTATGCTATCTGTTAGCGTATGGTATTGCACGGCCCCTGATTCGTGCAATATTCAGCTTTGCAGAAAAAACTGTACAAGACAATGTTGCTATGTTTGCGGGAATGTGTCTGTTTGTGGGATTTAATTATCTTGGTCAGAGATTTTTGGTTTTTAAAGAGGAAAAATAATCCATTAATCCTAATATCTACATTTTTTGGGGAAAAGGTTGAATAAATGAAAACAATTAATTATCAATTTAAAATGCTTTCAGCGATCGCCATTTTGGCGGTAGTTTCTGGTCATAGCTATAATGACGGAGGCGTTCCGTTATTTTTTCATTGGTTTACTGAATATTCGTTTCATTTGCCCTTATTTGTATTTATTTCTGGCTATTTTTATAAGGATCGGATAGTAAACCGGAATTTCATGAAAGAGGTGGTATGGAGAAAATTTAAACAGTTATTCATACCATTGTTTTTCTGGAATTTGGTATATGGGATTTTTTGCCAATTAATTTCTGTGAAAGGTTTTTTTCCAGATGCGCAGTTGAATCTTAAATCCTTTTTTTATTTACCGTTTGTAAGTCAACATCAATTTGTTTTCAATTGTCCAGCGTGGTTTATTACACCGTTATTTTTGTGTTACGTAATATACCCGTTAATAAGGATGATTGTGAATCGCTTTGGGAAAATAGGCGATATTGTTTTTCAGCTTATATCTATAATGATATTTATAGCAGCTTTCGAGATTAATAAAATGCCTGTTCAATGGCAGCATCCAGATATGAGAGTATTTGTTTCGAGATTTGCATTACTATTTCCGTTCTTTCATTTTGGGTATTTTTTCAAACAATATCTGGAAAAAATATTAGTAAAATGTAAAATGCTTTATGTAATGTTGCTCTGTAGTGGTGTAGAATGGATTATGATATTTTTAACACAAGATCATGATCTGGATTATGGGATTTGTTGGGCGGCAGATTTTCAAGATTTAAATTCCATAGTTGCGTATGTAAGCGGTGTGAATGCAATTTTATTTTTTTATGCATTAACAAGTGTGCTGGTTAAAATTGTACCTGCTAAGTTTTATATGAAGATTGCAGATCATACATATGATATTATGATGCATCATCTTACAGGATTCTTTTTGGTTAACACATTCATTGCAGTTTTATCAAAAGTAAGAGGATTTGCGTTTGATTGGAATGCATATAAAACAAATATATATTACCAGTATGATCCGTTTTATGAGTTTAGTATTATATATTTGATAGGCGGATTTTCTTTTGCCATGCTAATTGCTTTGGGAAGCGAAAAAGTCATAAAATGGTACAAAAGTAGAAGAAATTATTATAGTAAAAAAAATGGGCGCTCAGTTTGTAAAAGATAAGGAGAACACGAAAATGCCCCACCTAACCAACCTCCCGCCCAACCCACCCGAAGAATTTTCCATGCTGAATGAAATCTTCGAGCAGCAGGTTTTTGAACTATGCATACACGAAGAAAACGGTCAGAAAGCATATTACATCCCCTATATGATGAACGATGCCCTGGAATGTTATCTGATCCTGGAACACTGCCGGATGACCGGGGAATACCAACCGGAAACGGATGAGAATGAGGATGAAGAACCATGCTCCGGTCATCTGGAGGAAAAAGATGGTATGTTCGGCCTGATCGTCCGACAGGGGCAGGATCGGGTATTCACCCTGTGGTTCCGTTCCATACAAAAAGTCTTGAAATGTTATCCGTATCATGCCATCGGCCATTTCTGGCAGGAAGGCCAGGAACAATGGCGGCGCCTGGTATACATCCTGGGCACCATTCATGACAAATATCAGTACCTTGGGGAAGAGGTATGCAGCGGAGAAGAACAGGAGCTGCTAAAATTGGCAGAATTTTCTCCGCTGCGCAGATGGTCCCCGCTCGGAGATCCGGCAGAACTGCCGGCGCCCTCTTCAGAGGCAGGAATCGAAGCAATGAAAGCGCTGGCACAGGAGGCAGGAGACAGAACGTACGAACGTCTGCTTATACTTTACGAAAAATTTCCATGGCCGTTCCTTGGAAAGCTGCTGGCGAAACAGCTGACAGATCCGGGCCGAACGGGCATTTACGAACTTCTGGAAAAGAAGATACAGTCTGCGTCGGAAAAATATCCGCCCAGGGATTACGGAAAACAGTGCAATACAGAAAT
>CALXKR010000134.1 GCA_944388895.1 uncultured Clostridia bacterium
TAATATAAAAGTAAATAATGGATCAGTTAAAGAGTATACAACAAATGCATCAGGCGAAATAGAAATAAATGATATAAATATAACAGATGTAAGCACTCCAGATACTATTGAAATAGAAGAGACTAAGGCGCCAGAAGGATATAACTTAAATGTAGGCAAAATAACATTAACAGTTACTAAAGCAATAGAAAATGGAAAATATGTAGCAAAAACAGTAACAGGAAATGAAAATGCAACAGTAGAAGAAGATGGCTCTGGAATAAATACAGTAAAAATAAATATTGAAAATAGTAAAATAACAGGTTCATACAAATTCAAGTTAATAAAAGAAGATGCAGAAAATAAAGAAAAACTAGAAGGTGCAAAATTTAATATAAAAGTAAATGGTGGTGAAATCCAAGAATATACAACAAATGCATCAGGTGAAATAGAAGTAAATAACATAAATATAACAGATATTAAAGTGCCAGATACTATAGAAATAGAAGAAACTAAGGCACCAGAAGGATATAACTTAAATGTAGGAAAAATAACATTAACAGTCACAAAGGAACTTGAAAATGGAAAATATGTAGCAAAAACTGTAACAGGAAATGAAAATGCAACAGTAGAAGAAGATGGCTCTGGAATAAATACAGTAAAAATAAATATAGAAAATAGTAAAATAACAGGTTCATACAAATTTAAGTTAGTAAAAGAAGATGCAGAAAATAAAGAAAAACTAGAAGGTGCAAAATTTAATATAAAAGTAAATAATGGAGAAATAAAAGAATATACAACAAATGCATCAGGTGAAATAGAAATAAACGATATTAAAATAACAGATGTAAGTACATCAGATACTATAGAAATCGAAGAAACTAAGGCACCAGAAGGATATAACTTAAATGTAGGAAAAATAACATTAACAGTTACAAAGGAACTTGAAAATGGAAAATATGTAGCCAAAACTGTAACAGGAAGTGATAATGCAACAGTAGAAGAAGATGGTTCTGGAATAAATACAGTAAAAATAAATATAGAAAATAGCAAAATTCAAGGTTCTTATAATCTAAAAATTATAAAAAATGACGAGGACAATCCTGACAAAAAAATAGAAAATGCAAAATTTAAAATTACAATTAAAGAAGAAGATAGCATACTACCATCTGAGGAGTATACAACAGATAAAAATGGTGAAATAATTCTATCAAAACCAATAAAAAAAGATAATATGATAATAAACATTAACATAGAGGAAATAGAAGCACCAGAAGGATATGAAATTATATTAGATAAACCAATACAAGTTGAATTAAAAAGCGGAATAAAAGATGGAAAATATATAATTGAAGAAATTGATAATATTTCACAAAATGCAGATATAACATTAAATGAAAGTACTATTACAATTAATGTTGCAAATAAAAAACAAACTTTAGATTTAGCTCTAAGAAAATATATAACTAAAATAAATGGCAAAAATGTAGAAGAAAGTAGAGAGCCTAAGATCACAGATGAAGAAAAATTAAAACTACAAAATGGAGAAGCAACCTTAGACAATGGAACAACTGCTAAAAAAGAACATAGTAAAGAACCACTAGTAGTAAATACTGGAGATACAGTAATATATACAATAAGAATATATAATGAAGGAAAAATAGCAGGATATGCAAAAGAAATAGTAGATTATTTACCTGAAGGATTAGAATTAATAGATTCTGCTAAAAGCACAATAAATGCAAAATATGGATGGATACAAGAAGGAAATAAAGTAAAAACAACATATTTAGCAAATACAATAATTCCAGAATTGAAAGATGGAAATTTAAGCTACAAAGATGTAGAGATTGAATGTAAAGTAGTAAAAACTCCTACTCAAAACAATGTTAGCCTAAAAAATATTGCTGAAATAACAAAACAAGAAGACATATTAGGAGAAAGTAAAGATATTGATTCAAACGAAAATAATCTAACAGATGATCAAAAAAATAATTATCAGCCAGAAACATCAGAAGACGGAAAAGGATATGAAGATGACGATGATTATGAAGAATTAGTTATACTTGGAAAATATTTTGACTTAAGTTTAAGAAAGTTTATAACAGCAGTAAATGATAAGCAATTAACAGAAAGAGAACCAAAAGTTGATGTAAATCCTTTATTAAAAGGTGAAACAACAGCAATATATAATCATGCTAAAGAACCAATAGAGGTAAAAGCTGGAGACACTGTAACATATACATTAAGAGTATATAATGAAGGACAAGTAGATGGATATGCAACTAAAATAGTTGATCATTTACCACCTGAATTAGAATTTTTACCAGAAGATGAGCTAAACAAAAAATATGGATGGACACAAAAAGATGAAAGAACAATAGAAACTACTTACTTAAAAGATACAAATATTGAAGCTTTTAATTCACAAGGTAAAGAACTAAACTATGCAGAAGTACAAATAAGGTGTAAAATAAAAGAAAATACAGAATTTTTAAAGCAAATAACTAATATAGCAGAAATAGAAAGCTATAAAAATGATTTAAATATTCCAGACAGAGACAATTCAAAAAATGTAGTATTACCATCAGATGAAGATTTACCAAAGTATAAAACAGATGAAATAAATGAAGGAAAAGAATA
>CALXKR010000135.1 GCA_944388895.1 uncultured Clostridia bacterium
TAATAATTGGTACAATTACATTATCTTCATCAACAGAAATCTCTCTTAAGCCGTTGTGCTTATTCTTTTTAATTTTCAATGGGACGATACGAGTTCGACGCGGTGTAGCTTCTGTATCAGAATAATGGACATGATAAACGTAATAAGGCTTACCATCCAAACCGACAAAAAAGTCACCGTGCCCTGAACCATTTTCTCCCACAATATTACGATGAATAATCGGATTCCCTTCATATTTTGTCCATGGACCCATTGGAGATTTCGCTGTTGCATAACCAACGGCATAATCTTTATTCAAAAAATGGTTTGCCGAATAAAACATATAATACATTCCATCCATTTTTATCACTGTTGGTCCTTCCATTATAGGATCCCACAGATTGTTATCTGTCTTTTCCCATTTCTCAGTATAATCAAGGCACTGTTTTAATGTCTCTGATTTAACTATGCCCTTTTCAACATCAAATTCCGCGACCCATATATAATTACCATGATTAAAGCGCACATGATACAAATAATATGTTCCGTCATCATCTTTAAAAATGAATGAATCAATATTTTTTTCAGAGCCATCAATTGGCTGAACATTTGAAGTCACCCCCACATATGGACCATATAAAGATTCCGATTTTGCCAACGCTGTTTGCTCATTTGCCGAATATGTCAAATAATAATTTCCATTATCTTTTAAAATTTGGGGAGCCCAAAACATATCCGTTCCAAACGTTGCCGTTCCAGGACTTAATATCATACAATAGGCAGAACCATCACATGTATTCCAATGTTTCAAATCTTTAGATTCTAAAATAGAAAATCCTTTTGGTCCATTACCGATTGTCCCCGTCATATAGTATTTTCCATTTTCTACAAAAATCGTAGGATCCGCAAAATAAATCTCATCATCTTGTGCATACACAGAAAAAACACAAGACAACAATAAAAGCATAAAAATTTGAGTTTTCATATAGAATGAATTATCCGCGTTAACAATTAACCTCTAATTATTTTACAGAAAATTTATATATACAAACATGATGATAAACTTCTCCCGGTTTTAATAGTGTTGATGGGAAATTCGGTTGATTCGGGCTATCAGGGAATTTCTGCGTTTCCAATGCGAATGCTTCACGGTAATTGTACGTAGCACCATATTTTCCATTCCCAGTTCCATCGAAGAAATTTCCTCCATAAAATTGCAAACCAGGCTGATCGGTATAAACCTCTAAAAGACGACCACTCTGTGGCTCATAAACAGAAGCTGCTAATTCAATAGCACCTGGCATCTGCTTATTCAATACCCAATTATGATCATACCCACTACCATTTTTCAATTGTTCATTTTCTTCATTCACACGTTGTCCTATAAGTTGTGCGTGTCTAAAATCAAAAGGAGTTCCATCAACAGACATCAATTCTCCAGTTGGAATCATAACTGAATCAATAGGAGTAATAGAATCTGCATTTATAGTCAACAAATGATCATTAATAGTGCCATTTCCTTCACCTTTCAAATTAAAAAAGCTATGATTTGACAAATTTACAAAAGTTGACTTATCTGTTGTAGCCGAATATTCTATTTTAAAAGCATTATCAGCTGTCAAGGAATATGTCATCTGTATAGCTAAATTACCAGGATACCCCTCCTCTCCATCCGGAGACAAATATGACAGACGAATCATATCAGAACCTACAGTGTCTACATTCCAAACAACCTGATCCAAACCTTTTAAACCGCCATGCAAACTTTGTCCGTTATTATTCTTCGGAACATTGTAAACAATACTATCAATCACAAACTTTCCCTCTGCAATTCTATTGGCATAGCGTCCAACCACACAGCCAATAAAACGCTCACCTTTATAATTCATATACTCATCTAAGGACTTATGACCTAAAACCACGTCATCAAACGCACCTTTATTATCTGCAGTCCACAGTGAAACGACATGAGCGCCAAAATTGGTAACTTGCATTACCATTCCACTTTCCGACTTTAAAGTATATAAATCTACAGATTTACCATCAATTGTTGTTTTAAAATTATCCGCATTCATTAAAATAATGTCTGAGCCATCGTTTTTGCAAGACAGCAAGCCTAACAGGATAATAGGTAGGAATAGTTTTTTCATAATTATATTGTATTAGTTTATATGCAAAAGTATCGTATTATACAGCATTCTAAGGGTAAACATGTCTACAAAACAAGGATAATTGTTCACTTCGATTTATTAGCTTGCACCTTTTTACTATCTAAATACTCTGTCGGTGTCATTCCGAACTCTTTCTTAAAGGTTTTAGAAAAATAATTCGGGTCAGAAAATCCGGTCCGGTATGCAGTCTCGGACACATTGTATCCTTCTTCCAAAAATGAACAGGCTTTATTCAATCGTTTTTTTCGTATATAGTCACCAGTTGAAATATTCAACAAATTCTTCATTTTAACATGAAGTAGGCTGCGGCTTATTCCCAGTTGTTGAGTTATAAATGTGATTGAAAAATCATTATTATCCAAATTTTCATCAATCAATTCGTTTATCTGGCTAATAAACTCTTTATCAAATTTACTCAATGAAGTTTCTTCCATGTCTGGATTCTCGGCATTGATTATTTGTTCCTGCTGCATTCTACGAGTCCTCATAATATTTTTCATTTGCAACTCCAAAATTTGAGGATCAAAAGGTTTCGGGACATACGCCTCTGCACCACTTTCATATCCTTTAACAACATCCTCCGTATCATTTTTTGCAGTCAACAAAATGACAGGAATATGAGACGTTTGTATATCGTTTTTCAAAGTCTGACACAGCACAAATCCATCCATTACAGGCATCATTACATCAGAAACAACAAATTGTATTGGGGATTTATGTGCAACCTCCAATGCCTCTGCTCCGTTTTCTGCAGTATATACATTATAACCAGATGAAAAATAGTCCACCAAGAACTGCAACAATTCCTTGTTATCTTCAACAATCAAAATCGATAATTTATCATCTTTCACAACCACATCGGAATCTGTTTTCTCAGAATTACCAGAATCGGATGGTTCATCATAGACATATTTGCTAAGAGGAACAATCGTCTTATCTCCGCTAATACACACCTTAGGATCGAACGCCTCAGCCGAAACATTCAAATATACGACAAAAGAACTGCCCTTTCCTATAGTGCTATCAACAGAGATTGAACCTTTATGTATTTCCGTCAACCTCTTAACCAATGCCAATCCAATCCCCCAACCTTTATTGTTTACATTATGTCCTCGTTTCGTTTGATAATATTTTGAGAAAATATTTTGAATTTCTTCTTTTACTATACCTATGCCTGTATCACTTACCTCAATACGTAAATAAATATAACCATCGGGTTTATTCAGAATCTCTGCTTTGACAACAACTTTTCCATTCGCCGGAGTAAATTTCAAAGCATTCGAAAGCAAATTGTTCGTAATTCGTTCAACATAAAGCGGAGAAAACCAAACATCCTCACCGTTATTTTCACAATGTATAAAAAGCGATATATTTTTTTGCTCAGCATTTTCTTTAAACAACATTGCTGTATTTTCTATAAAATCCAAAGGATTTCCTTCCTGCAAAAAGAACTGGGAATTTCCCGATTCCACTTTATTGAAAGTAACCAATTCATCAATAATTCCCACCATTTTGTTAGTATTCTTAATTGCAATCTCCAACCGCTTCTCGGATTCTTCTCCCAATTCTTTCTGTTGGGAAATATATTTTAGAGGTGCCACTATCAAAGACAATGGAGTTTTTAACTCATGAGACACTGTTGTAAAAAATTCGATTTTTTCCTTATTCATCTCCTCCAATTTATCTTTTTCAATTCTAGCCATTCTTATAGCATTTTTCTCATGCAAACGAATTGAGAAAATACGGTATGCAATAAATAACAACGCAATCAATATCAACGCATAAATAATGTATGCCCATATTGAAAGATAGAATGGTGGGCGAATCACAATAGTCAAAACTTTTACTGGCGCATTTTCCCATCCTACATTTGAATTATTCGCCCTAATTTTCAAACGATAGGTTCCCGGAGAAAGTTTCAAACCAACGAACTTCCGCTCCTGCCCAGCATTTCGCCAACCTTTGTCAACCCCCTCCAAACATACCTGATATTCCAAAGAGCGCGCATTATCCAAAGAAACTGCCAGATAATCAATACTAAATGATCGCGACTGATCGTAAGACAATACAATCGTATCCATATCATCAAGAGCGGCAGTAAGTGGAGAATTTTCACTGTTTACAGTTATCACTTCATTATCTATTGTCAAATGTCCTAAATGAACAGGAAATGGTCCTTTATTGCTTTTTAGGACTTCCGGATCAAAAGCAATCAACCCATTGACACTACCCCAATATAATTTGCCATCTTGAGCCAAAATAGACGAATCAAAATTAAATTGATTCGTTGGAAGCCCATCTTCTGTTGTATATCTAATCAATTTTTTCTCTCGGATATTATATTTATACAATCCACGACTGGTACTGACCCACAAATTACCGATTTTATCTTCAATTATACTACAAATAGAATTTCGAAATAATGACAGCTCGTTATCCAACGATTTAATTTTTAAATCAAGAGGATCTATGTAATGTAATCCGTCATTATTAGTACCCAACCATATTTTATTATTTGAGTCCTGATAAAGACAAGTTATGTAGTCATCTCCTAAATTTGTCTGTGAATCAGCTGTCCATCCCTTAATTTCATTAGTAGAGCTATCAATACAATATAACCCTTGATTGTTAGTACCGACCCATAAATTACCATCACTGTCAACCAATAGACAATAAATAAAAAAAGTGTCTAATATCGGATGATTCACTTTACAAAATTTTTTCTGTAAAATATCAAAATAACGCAATCCATGAGTTGTTCCAACCCACAATTTTTCACCTTGTTTTGTTATTGAAAAAATAGCATCCGATTCCAACCCTGTACGCTCTCCCGGCAAATAACGTTCATATCTTCCAGTTTTCAGATTGTAACAAAACAATCCATTACGAAACGTTCCTATCCAAAGTTCATCTGTCGTTTTATCAAAATACAAACAATGAACATTGTGTCCTAAATCAGGGATACGGTCAAATGGTTCAATCTGATTCTTATTTTTATCATATATGTTAATACCACCATCTTCCGTAGCAATCCAAAGAAAGCCATTCTGCAATTCTATCATCTCCCGCACAGCTTTTCCACGAACATTCTGATTCGAATACCCAGGCTCTATCCATTTAAACAAATCATTATTTTTCAATAATATATTAATTCCACCAAAATAAGTTCCTATCCAAATATTATCATTCTTGTCTGCTATAATTGAATAAATGGCATTATCATTCAATTTATTTTTATCCACAAAATTTTGACGTATAATATCAATATTCCCATCCGGTTCAATTACCGTTATACCTTTCTCCGTACCCAACCAAATATTATGCTCATGGTCTTCAGCGATAACTCTAACAGTGCCGTCAGATATTACTTCGGCTTCATAAATCCGTTGCTCGCCTGTTGTCAAATCAACACATGAGATTCCCTTTCCGTTTCGTCCAACCCACAACCTACCTTTTTCATCAAATTTTAACGGAACAATACCATCAACCCCTGTCAAGAAATCCGCAAAATATTTTGAATCAATTTGTGTAGTTTTCGAAAGAGACGAGTCATAGTAAGATATTGAACTATTTGTTGCCACAAACAATCGACCCTTTACATCTGCAGCCATAGATACTACATATTCGGGATTACTTCGTTTTATCAGTTCGAAATCATCTCTCTTCTCATCGTAAACATACAATTCCGCTCCTGAGCAAAATACTCGACCATTCACATTTTCAATAATAGTAGCAACATCAGTAGTGCGATATACCTTAAAATCCTCAGAATCCTCTTGAAAACGGCAAATGCCCTTTGGTGTACCTATCCACAATCTGTTTTTAGAATCAAAATACAAAGCCCTAACAAAATTATGACAAAGAGATGTTGAATCAGATGGATCGTTATAATAAGTTTTGATAGAATAACCATCATAACGAGACAACCCGTTTCGAGTGCCAATCCACAAATAGCCCTTATTATCAAAAGCCATCGCTTCAACCTGCTGATGGGGCAATCCCTCTTTACTGGTTATATGAACAAAACGATAATCACTTCCACTAACCGCAACAAAACAGCCCATTAGCAAAAATGTCAAAATCAATAAAACACTACTAAATTTCTGCATAAGAGTATTTTTTATCAAAAATAGTGAAAAGCATTGAAAGTCGTAACAAGAATATGAACAATGGTACGAAGTTTTTCTAAACCTCGTACCATTCTTTTCCTATTGATATTCTGTATTTCTACTGTTCATTATTAACATGAAAATACATAATGCCTTTGTAATCTGCATTATAGTTATCTGAACATAGACCGAATTTTGATGTTTCAAAATCAATCTTCAAAGCATCAACTTCCTCTCCGTCAACAAAAAGATACAACATGTCATCATTGCGAACTGAACGGAAATTATATGATTCTTTTAAACGCTCATGTACCCTTATTCTATAAATATGCCGTTGTAAATCTGTTGCATTTTTATTTATAAAACGCAAGCCTTCAACTTTCCGTTTTGGGATTGTCAAATAATTGTATGCAGGGTGAGCATCTATACCCGTAGCTTGCGATTCTAACGGATGCCATTCACCGCTTTCCAAGTATGCGATATCAAAATATTCAAACATATTGTCGGCAAAAAGAGACTTATTATCTGCGTCATGTCTACTTATATATATTGAATCCAACCAAACAGGAGCTTTAAACATGTAAGTTTTTTCAATAAAATCTGTATATTTGACATCAGGATAGACTGTTTTCTTTTTACTCAATGGATATGATTTCAGCCATTTTGTTTTACCTTTCTTCACGCAAATGACATCCAATTGTTCAGTTTTACCGTTAAACAGAGCCTTAATATAATTCTTTTCATCTATATACAGAGGATAACTGCCTGCCATATTTTCATCCGAAAGACCATATAACTGGAAACTGTATTCATAGTTTTTTAATAATTCACCAAATATTCTTTCCTCTCCAGACTTCAAACAAATATTGACATCATCAAAACCAATTGTCGCAAGACTACCGGCAAACAATGCATCTCCGTCGCAGTCAAAAACGCCAAACTGACCACGAATGCCCTGTGGTATTATCGTTTCCAAAGAGTCTATAGACACAGGAATCTCATCTAACCAAATTTTCAAATTTACATCATTTCTCTCAATTTTCAACTGGTGGTAAACACCCCATCGAAAATCCACGGGCAAAGGATAATTATAACTTTGGCTCTTTCCATTTTCCTTTTTGTCCAAACGACACGAATTTGATTTTTTATCCAATCCAACCCGAATAAAGTTTTCATCATCAATCCACCAAGCTATTATACCGGCATCGTTATCTGTTTTTATATTGGTTTCAAACAAATAAGACATTGAGGGAGCTACATCTTGAACAATTCCAAAAGAAGAAGTTTCCTCCATTTTTGAGAAAGTTGGTTTTGAAGGAAGTGGATGAAAACCTTTTGTATTCGGACCCGTTATACCATCCACAAAAAGTGTCTTGTCAAAAAAATGAACTCTGTCAATATGTTGACCTCTGTGTTCATTATTTTTATTCGCCATATAAACCAGCCACCATTCGAACCCATTCGGTCCACGAACGATATTCGGTTGTCCAGGAGTAAATAATATATCATCTGCTACATCATCCTTTAAATCAAACAATGCAACATCAAAATAATTAGAAGCCCCTTTAGATGTCTCTACAGCTAAAATATTTTCTCCTTGAAGAAAAGCTTTCTTTTGTTTTTCACTCAAATTTACTATACAATAGTCACGTCCTTTCTTATCATAAATAAGTTTGCCATTGACATAAATCTTAGTAGCACCGTCATGAGTTACTCTTAATGCAAAATTATCATTAATATCCTCAATTCTAAACGACTTACGCAACCATAAAAATGGAGTGTTCCAACTTGTCCCATACCTTTTGACTGTAGAACCTTTTATTTCATTCGACGCAAATCCGCAAGAACCGGATTTCCAAGATGACGCATCATATCCGGCACTCATCCATTCTCCCTTCGGTTGTTCGGTCGTATATAGAAAATTTGGTGTATAAATCATGCTATAACGAAGAACATCAACATAATTTTCCTCCAATTCTGTCTGATTAGAACCTAATACCGGATAACTATATTTATTACCATGTTGAAAACCTAAAGGTGAATCAGCCTCCGCAATTCCCAGTTGGTAGTTTCCCCATTCTGTCCCAGTGTGATTTGCATTATACATCATATAATAACGGTCACGGTACTTAAATACCCAAGGACCTTCCGCAACTCTGTTATCCATTGTTTCCCATGTACCCGGTAAAGATGCAAACTGGCAGACCGGTTCTCCAGAAAACTCTCGTAAATTTTTCATTTTACGACCCCATATTGTATTGCCGTCAGTAAAACGAACCATATACATATACAATTGTCCATCGTCATCTTTAAAAATTTTTGGATCAATGCGGTTATCCATCCACCAACGCTTTTCAGGTTCTTCATACGGACCTGTCACATTGCCGCTTTGAGCATGGACAATATGAACAGCATGACGATCATTACCCCAATAATTAACTGACCAATATAAATGAAATTCACCATTATGATACAGCATATCATTAGCATGAATTTGATTATTCTTAGCTCCGGTTCCTTTAGTCCAGTCATTGTCCATCGTCACGACATGAACCGGCCCTTCCCAATTAACCAAATCTTCTGAAACATAAAAATCACCAAATGTATTAACACCGCCAATATAATATTTACCATTGTATTTTAAGACTCCTGCATCCGCAACATTTGGCAAAACTGGATTATGAATGTTCTCAGCAAAAATAGACATATTACTGATTGCTAACATTCCCAGTAAAAAATTTTTAATTTTCATCGTTCTTCAAAATATTAGTATTATCTGTTATCACACCTATCGTACCCACAACTTTTGGCTATAGATTTGTCCATCCTCAAAAACGACCTTCAAAATGCCTTTCCCTTCATTTGGAAAAGGCATTTGTGTATAGCAGCCATTAATATTCATAGTTTTAACAAGCATGCCATTATACAAAAATAGATCTGCACGACTCATTTTTTTCTCACTGTCAATATAAATATTCCCGTCTTTCAATTTTACGTTTATTTTGGCGTCATATTCAATATTGGCAACGTCACTATTTTCTTCCAATACAAATTCAAGCCATGTCCATGAAGCATTGTTATCTACATCTGGAATAACCTCATTGGTCAAACGAAATTCTTCCTTATTGGCAATTTCTAATGCTATCGCCATACGTTGATTCACTGGCGCTGAAGACTTTCCAAGCTTATTCCAAGGAATTGCAACCTCCACATCATAATAAAACGATTTGAGATTCAATGCATATTGTATGCCATCCGTATTGCTATCTGTCACCCATCTGCCATTGTCTCCCCGCTGAAGTTTCATGCTACCATCCGTATCCAAGAAAAGACTATACATGCCTTGTACAGGTTCTGTATCCGAAACGTTATCCGCATCAATAAAGAAACGAATACCATCATTGTCCAAACCTGTATTGATAATATTGCGGTCAATAACTCGAGCTGTCAAATACAAGTTATCATTGTCATAGGCAAAATCCACTGTCGTTTTATTCTTTGTTACATTGCCCATTTTCAACTGATCAGCATTTTCTGTTGTCCATTTTTCATCAGAGCTTCTGTTTCCGTCAACTTTTATAGTACCATAACTTGCTTTTACCTGTCGGATTGGATACCCTTTTATCATTTGGACATTATTATTTTTATTTGGTTCACCGATAGAACCAACTGCAACAACAACGCCATCTTCAATTACAGAAACCGAGTTCCAAATAGAATGATGCCCCAAATCAAGAGAAAAAGGTGCACTTTTGGCTTTAAAATTTTTTGCACGCGCATCACCAACAAGAACAAACATATCAAAATATTGCAAATCAAATGAACTCCGATTTTCATTACCCTGGTATGAAGCAACAGTTTCTCCCCATGGAAGGACTCTAATGTATGGAGCAGCAGAAACAATTCCAACTGGAGGAATGGTTTCAAATATCATATTACGGTTAGGACTATTTGCATCAACATAACCAGAACTCCAATTATCCTCTAATGTAGTACGAACTGTCGTTGCTGCAAAATTATTACGTCCCGGCCAACCATTATCCTCTATAATAACTGCAATCTCACTTTCATCCTTCAGCAATATAGGAACAGGCATACCGTCACGAGAATTAGCGCGAAAACTAATCTTAACCGGGTCACTCCAAGTTTCCCCCTTATCAAAAGAGCGGCACATTGAGATACATTGTTCACCACTCGAAGTATAATCATTTTCATTCGCAAAATAACATTGGAGTTCACCCGAAGGCAATTCTAAAAAAGAAGGCTCCCAACATCCATCATTAAATGTATGCTGTGCATCAAATACAAAAATAGGTTCACTCCAAGTTTCTCCGTTATCTATACTCTTAACAACACGTATACCAAACTTTCTATCCTCTGAATATGGTTCCGTAGGACGTGGATTATATCCTACGACAATTGTTCCATCTTTCAACTGAATAACATCCGGAACAGCCAAAAATATTTGTCCAGGATTAGCGACAATACGCTTGGGATCACTCCAATTTTTTCCTTTATTCTCGCTAATTGCAATAGATATACCACCACCGGCTTCAGCAACAGCCAACAATCTACCATCCTGCAATTCGATCATGCGAGCATAATTACCAGAATTAAAGACAGTCACCTGGCTATTCATATCCCAAAAAATTCTTGAACCTGAATATGGCGCCACTCGTTCACTTCTAACAACCGTATTCAGACCCAATAACAGAGCTATAGTCAATAATATTTTTTTCATACTTATTTAATTCATATCATGGTTAAACACTAAAAAAGAAAACCCCTTTCATTTGAAAGAGGTTTTCCTAAACACAAAATTCAATCTGAACTACCTCTTACTAACCAATTATACCGTTATTCAAAAACGATCTTAATCTCCACATTTGAAACAGCTTTAACATCTGGATTTTCAGCGTCTGTTCCAATCAACCTATACGTGACAGGTTTAGTAAAATCAACTGCAGTTGCTCCCGAAATCTGTTCAGCTTCTCCTATATAAACTTTTTCGCCATCTCCACTAAGTGTAAATTCCGGAACAACATTACTTACATCCGTACCTGCCGGCAGCTTGAATTCATATACAAAAGAATCATATTCGAATTCATTTCTTACCAAAGTTCCTTCAACTCCAGCAATGGACATTGATTTGAATTCTGGATAATAGATTGTAAACAATTTATAATCACGGGTCGTACCAAAATCAGATTGTACTTTAATATTCAAATCATTTTCCAAATCATATTTTGTAGTTTTAGAAAACTCAGCACCATCAATGAAAACCTTAGTCAGCTCCGAATGAATATAAAAACTTAATCGTTGTTTCAATGAAATTGTCATGGCATTTGTTTTATACTTTACCTTTCTCGGCAATTTCATCAACCAGTCTGATTCGTTCAATTTCTCAGCAAACACCTCGTCATACAGAATTTGAGGACATGACAATTTGTCTATCTCCGTTTGATCATCAATAACCTTAACGTAATAAGAACATGTATCACGTTTCAAATCCGTAGCGCCATCCGTATGTGTTGAAGCGACACATACTACTTTATATGTTCCTGGAACAGTATATGAATAACTGAATGTACCTTTATTAACCACAAATCCAGTATTATTCTGGTTACGCAACTCATAATCATGAGTCTCATCCCCAGTATATACAACAACCTGATCAGCCACTCCATGGAAATTGACTATCATTGACTCATTAATGTTTAGCAAGTCCTTATCAATAGTCATAACAGCTTTCGGTGTTGCAGCTTCTTCCTCAGCACATGCACCCAGAAGAAGCACAAGACATACGCTCAATAATATATTTATAGATGTTTTCATTTCTCTTTAATTTTTGATGATTAATAACCTGGATTTTGAGTGACAACACCATTTGAAACGTCTATTTCACTTTGTGGGATAGGGAAAATTTCATTGACACCCTCACGGAAGTAATAGCCCCGTTTGTTCGCTCGCTTAGAGCCATATGTTTTAATCACGCTGGCAGCTCGTTTTTGTCGAACCAAATCAAAGAAACGATCCCATTCAAAACACATTTCAATTCTGCGTTCTTTCCAAATCTGATCTCTCATATATCCATAACCACCACCAATATACAAAGTTGAACTGTTATTGATTGTATTTGCCTGTGCCTTGCATTTGTTCAGTTGTTCCAATGCAGCCATACCGTTACCACATTCGTTCAAGGCTTCAGCATACATCAAAACAACTTCAGGGAAACGGATTACTCGACGATTCTTTCCATTGTCTCCACCATATTGAGGACGCTCTTTCATTGGTGTATACCATTTTAAAGAAACATATCTACCTGGTCCACACTGACATAAATCTCCATCCGGAGTATACTCTTGGTGGCCCAAGATATAACTACGGCGTGGATCACTTCCAAAAATTTCAGTGATTATATCCGAGGTAGTCCACATTCTTGGAGACGAAGAATATAATTCATCATAAATAAATCCACCTTCATTGGTATCACCGTTTGTACCGTCAGCCGATTCTTTATAAACAATTTCAAAAATTGAGCTGCTACAGAATTCTCCATCTTGAAAGAACTGATCAATGTATGTAAAATTCTTACCATAATAGTCGGTATATTTCAGTGTATACGACGTATTCAATGACGGAAGTTGGGTTTGCGGCGTTTCATAAGGATCCGTTTCTCCGTTTTCTGCCTTTGGCTTGAACCACAAACGGACACGAAGAGCTTCCCAATCTTCTTCTTCAGAATCATATTGCAGAATTTCTTCAAATGTCATTGGTACACCAGAAACAAAGAAATCACCCAATCGTACCATTTCTGCCCATTTTTCCGACTGTTCGCCAGGAACAGCCTGATACATTAACACTTTCATCAATAATGCAACTGCTGCACCTTCGCTAGCTTTACCACAATCATTACCCAGATAACGTGCAGGCAACATTATAGCAGCTTCTCGCAAATCCTTTTCAATATATGCATAAACATCTTCCACAGAACTACGAGGAATTACCAAATTGTTGACATCCTCAACCTCCGGACGAATGGGAACGCCTCCATACGTTTTTACAAGGTTGAAATAAAAGAATGCTCTCAAAAATTTTGCCTGTCCAAGAATCTCACGAACCTCTTTATATTCAGAATAATCCGTAGTTGACAGTTGCACTTTATGAGCATTCGCTATCACCTGATTAACGCGATGGATTCCTTTATAGTTAATCTCCCAGCGTCTCCGAATCCATTCGTTATTCGTATCAAAACGGAAATTAACTAACTGTCCCATTTGTGAGCCCAAACCTTCATCTCCACCCCAAACATCATCAGCTGTGGGATCTCCAAAACGATATTCACATTCTGTAAATTCATCAGATTGTAAAACATCGTACACTGCATTCAATGCCGACTGCAATTTATATTTAGTATCGTAATAGTCATTTGCATCTGATTCCCCTGTTACATCTTTTTCTAAAAAATCAGAACAAGCTGTTAATGAGAGAATGGCAAAGACCAAGACCTGAATTCTGACAATAATTTTTTTCATAACAAACGTTTGTTAAATTATAAACCTATCTTAAGTCCGATCGTAAAAGAACGAGCCTGTGGATAATTACCATGGTCAACACCCATGCTTAAATTATTACTTTCGGTTCCTACCACCTTGCCGACTTCTGGGTCAAATCCATCATATGCCGTAAATGTCAATAAATTATAGGCAGAAAGCGACAATGCTAAATTCGACATTCTCCATTTCGAAATCAATTCTTTCGGGAATGTATAAGTCAGACGCAATTCTTTTAATCTGACATAAGAACCGTCCTTCACAAAGAAATCTGATGCACGGAAATTACGTGCTCGATCGTTTGGATCCAAATCTGGTACTGTTGCATCTAGATTTTTCGGGAAAAACTTACGGTCATCACTAAGCTGGCCTGACCAATGTTTTTCTCGTATGTCGGCGTAAACATTTCCTTCAGCAGCATTGTACAAATAATAATCCATCACATTAAATATTTTGTTTCCGGTTTGCCCTTGGAAAAACAAATTCAAATCAAAATTGCCATATCCCAAAGAAATTGGAACACCAAATACAAAATCAGGCAATGGAGAACCTAAATATGTACGGTCCTCTGCTGTAATACGACCGTCACCATTCAAATCCTTAAACCGAAAATCACCAGGGAAAGTTGTCTGCTCAAAATCATTTTTACCGACTTCATATTGTGCGCTGGCCTTAACCTCTTCATAAGTATTGAAAATTCCGTCTGTTACATATCCATAGAAACAGCCAATTGGCTTTCCTACAGCCGTTTTTGTAACAAAATCCAAGATACTTCCTTCTTCCAGATATGAACCATAGATAGGTTCATTGCCAGTTCCTAAACTTGTTACTTCATTCTTGATGTACGACAAGTTAAATCCAACTTCATAGCGGAATTTATTAATATTATTTTTATAACTAACATTCATTTCCGCTCCGTAGTTTCTAACTGCACCCGCATTTGTCATCGGATCGCTGTCTAAACCAGCTGATAACACAGTTGGAACTCTTAACAACATATCACTAGTTTCCTTATCAAAATATTCCAAACTTACAGTAAGATTATTCCTTAAGAAGCCTAAATCGACACCAACATTAAATGTTTCTGCCTTCTCCCAACGGATAGCATCATTACCGATTGTAGTTGCAATCGCTCCTGGATAAAGAATATGATTACCAATACCATATGGATAATTATATTGTAAAGAAATAAGCGTATAACGAGATGTCTCGTCAATTCGGTTATTACCTAATATACCCCAACCAACTCTCAGTTTACCCAAACTCAACCAATCTGCTCCTTCCATAAACGATTCGCTAGAAAACTTCCATCCGGCAGAAACAGATGGGAAAATACCCCAGCGCTCACTTGAAGCAAATTTAGAAGAGCCATCCGCACGAACATTGGCCTGGAACAAATAACGATCGAGGATATCATAATTGATACGTCCAATAAAACCGACAGCACTCCACTCACGATTCAACCCATATGTTTTATCGCCAGTATAAGCACTTGACAAGAACCAATCATTGGACGAATTGCTGGCTGTACCTTTCCTTGTTGATTCTTGATAACTATAACGGTATCCTTCTGCTGTTTGACCAGCAAGTATTGTAAGGAAGTGTACATCATTGTTCCATTTGAATGTCAACAAGTTATTGATCTCCCATTTATCCGTACGGTTTTGTCTGCGATAAACGGTTGTCAAGTCACTCGGCATAGTGAAGTCCACATCCAATTTGTTAACCTCGTAAAAATTTGTATGATCTTCCGGAACTATATAATAAGATGTCTTAAACTGATAATTCAAAAATTTCGTAATGTCAGCATTCAAACTCAAATTCATGTCAAACCTGTCGGTCTTGATTTGCTGATGGTTTCTGTTTATCATCGCAATAGGATGATCTTCAGAATAATAACCTTTTGAATCATATGTATATACTAATGGATTCTGATACAAAGCACGTTTCAACACACCATTCTGACCTTCCGGAACTGCATGTGTATTTTCATTTGTATATGAAATATTCGCACTGGCGTTCAACCATGATGTTAACTGATGGTTTACATTTACGCGAGCATTGAATCTCTGATATTTAGAAGTTTCAACAATACCATCTTCATCAAAATAGCTGGCACTTACCAAAAATTTCGTTTTTGCATTACCACCTGAAACAGACAAATTATATTGTTGACGGAATCCTGTACGAGTAATGGCATCCCACCAATTTTTTGGAGAATTGTTACGTATTGTATCGACACGATGAAATTTATAATCATCGTAGACCAATTGACCATTCTCATTCTTCGAATAATATAATTTACCGTCAGCAGAATAATTGGACAATCCATTTATATAATCTGACATCAAAGCATAATCCTCGACACCCATAACATCAATCGTTTTCCATGGATTTGAAAAACCCACATAGCTGTCGAACGTTATTTTAGTTTTTCCTTCTTCTCCGCTTTTTGTTGTAATTGCCACAACTCCATTAGCAGCTCGAGCTCCATATACTGCACTGGAAGCCGCATCTTTAAAAATCTCTACATTGGCAATATCATTCGGATTAAGATAATCAATATCATCGACAATAAAACCATCCACCACATACAGCGGATCTGCATCATTCACAGTTCCCGTACCACGAATCTTAATCGTTGTATTGCTACCAGGTGCTCCTGTATTTTGAATAATGTTAACACCGGCAGCTTTACCCTGAAGAGCTTGAAGAGCCGACGACACTGGAACATCATTAATGTCTTTTCCAGAGACAGAGGAAATAGAACCAGTTATATCACTTTTCCGCTGAACACCATATCCGATGACAACCAATTCATCCAAGGCTTCGCTTGTTGGAAGCATACCGACTGTTATCTCATTTTTCCCTTTAATGCCAACCTCCTGACTCGCATAGCCGACATAAGAGAATACTAACGTCGCATTTGAACTGACACTGATATTAAAGCGTCCGTCAATATCAGTCATTGTTCCATTTGTTGTCCCTTTTTCCATAACAGTCACACCGATTAACGGCTCTTGACTAGTCTTATCTTGTACAAGACCAGCAACTGTTCTTTTTTGCGCAAAAAGATTTATCGGGACAAAACAGACAAACATTAAAATAAATGTCCTATATAAAAAGTTTTGCATCTTTAATTTAGACATGATAGTTGTATGTATAATATTATTAAAAAATTCCTTCAGTTATTTGTCGTTGCGTACTGATTTGTTCGAATTTAAATCCGACAAGTTTTTCGGGCAGGATGTCCGTTCCGCTGGAAAACCAGAAAATCTGGCTTTTAGCAAAACGTTGCAAATAAGCATCTATGTCCGTGCTGTCGTCTATGTTCCATTGAGTACAGAACACAGGGCGTCCGAAACGGAAACAGATACTGGCCAGCCAACCTGTTTCAGGAGCTTTTGAACATGCCGAAAAAGAGATGATATCAGACAGACTCCATATCGTATAGCACAATCGGGCATTGCTGCCGCCTCCGTATACGAGTCGATCCCAGCCGCCGGTTCGTCCATGTACCAATGCACCCCAATAGTCGAACCCTGGTTCAAATGCATTAACCTGCACATAAGGAGTCATGGTGAGAGGCTGATTTGCATACTGGTTGCGGGCATAACGAAAAAGGAGTTTAACCAACTGTTCCAAAGCATTTGTGTCGTTTACCTTTTCTCCAGGATGATGATATAGTTCCCATGCCTTGATACGTGTATCGCAATAATACCTGCCAATAACACTCCCTACATATTCTGCCAACGATTGATGAGGAGCTTGGAAATCATCATCAGTAAGCAAGAGCGGCATAACACTCCACCCTTTTTCGGCAGCCTGCGCTAGCAAACCATCCATTTGACGGAAAAAAGAGGCAGTGTCAGCCTTCCATGTATTATATGAAAAAGCTATTTTTACTGCATTATAGCCATCCATATGGGGAAGAGATTTCAATTTGTTTGCTGTGAAACCTTTCAGCGGACCGGTCACCATCCACTTCCACGCCCGTTCATGGCTCCATCGTTCGGTTCTCTCTAATGGAGGATACAATTCTTCGTTTTTTTCACAGAAACGATAGTCCTTGAGCATGTCTGTTTCACGGCTGTCATACACATCACCATCGCTGTAGAACAGATTGTGAAACATGGGACCGTAAGGGTCGTAAGTACTTTGTCCCCAACGAGTTTCCCAATTTCGATCATTAACATACAATCCCCAAACATAAAAATTCACTTTATACTTGGAGAAAGCTGCTAATGTACGTGCAATACCTGAACCGTTGGTACGTGTGAGACATTCGGTGGCAACCATAGGACGATCTCCTATTTTTTGCAGATAATCCATCATATCATAAATATGCTTACTGAAATCGAGGGCGCAGTTATAATAGTGAAAGTTATGAATATCCATCATAGCTTCTACTTCCGTCATGCGTTTTAAAGACTTGCTATCCTCTTTTATTGTAGCCCAAATGATAGATGAAGTGATAGGTTGTTCTATGTTTTCATCGCGACACCAACCGACCATTTGTTCTATGATATCAAGCTGCTCATAAGTTTCTGCTTTATCTTCATATCGGGGTTCGTTCCACAGATCCCAAAATACAATGCGTTTCTCTTGGGCAAAGTTTCTTACCACCTGACGAACAGTTGCTTCATACTCCTTCATGGGCTGTTTCCCACGGTTTTGCCAATATCTATCGGCAACGAATGAAATGACTGGCGAGACAGTCATACCAAACCGATCGGCATCGTCAATCATTTTTTGAATGTATTCGATCTGTTCTTCTGCCGTGTTTCCCCGTACCCAAAAGCGTACACTGTTCAATCCGGCTTCATGTGCTTTTTGCAACACCTCCGTTCTTGACATGTCCGGATAGGCCGGATATGGTTCGTTAAAGCCTTTGATAACGCCAACTTCTTTTTGCCAAGCCCAAGCCTGTTCTTCTGTCCACTGTTCTCTGGCGAAAAGCGTTCCGGCTGCAAACATCAGCAAAGAGAAAAAAAATGTTGTCAGTCTGTTCATATTCGTTTGGTTTTTAACCTCATGTCGTAACGACGTAATGTTGTTTGCCCTTCATTAATTTAGAATGCCTTCAACATTGTTTAAATAAGATAATGTATCACAAAAAATTGTGATACATTATCTTTATCATTCAATTATTTCACAATCAGGCTTGAAACATAAGAACCATTGGCTGTTTCAATAACAACCTTATAGATTCCCTGAGCAAGATTATGAATATCCACTTGATTTCCAGACAAATTTGATTCAGCCATAACCAAGCGGCCGGCCAAGTCGTATACATTCACTGTTTTAACAGTTTCTGTTGTATTAATATTAAACTGGCCTTGTGCCGGGTTCGGATAAATTGTCACAGATTGAACATCTTGTTCCAAACCTTCTACAGAAGCAATTTCTTCACGTGTACGATATTCAGGTTCCAGATTATCAGCATCCTTAATAGGATCAAAACCTTCTTTACGATAATGGTAGCAATACAAACTCTTATTTTCATCATCCGTAGCAAACAAAAGATCACCGCCAAGATTACGAAGTGAGTGAATCTTGTCACCATCTGCAGAGAGGTTAGTTACACGTACCGGGAATTGATCTTTAGAATCAATACGATATAGTTTCTGTTTTTTCTCTGGATCTTCGCTACTTTCATTCCACCAATACAAGCTACCAGAGACAACTGTCAACTCTTTTACCCAATTACTTTGAACACCAGGACCAAGGTCTGACTGCATCTTCACTGTTTCGCCATCTGTATAATGTAATTCTCCACCGTAGTTGCCTTCTTTCAATGGGTCAAAACCTGTTGCCGCACAGAACATATAAACACCATCAAATTCCACACCAGGATCAGCAAAACCATTATTATCGACAGACGGGTCATTCTTATTAATATCAAAGAATTTAAAATCACCCTGTTCGCAATTAGTTGCTGCAAGTTCACATCCTCCATCTAATGTATATCCACGGAAATAGATACGTCCATTATATGGGTACATTGCAGCATCAGAAGCACCGCCACCACGAGGGAAACCGGTTTCATCAGAAGTCGGGTTTGAATCATAAATTTGATATGTTCCAGCCTCTGTTCCATCACTTGCCCAAGGCTCATTGCTACTTTCAATTGAGAATGCTTTAAAGAATAATTTTTCATTATAGAAATTCACCATATTGTCAATTGCAGAATTGGCAGTACCTGTAGCAATTTCCTCCGTATTGATATCTTTCACAAATTTTGTACCTGCTTCAGTACCATCCGTCACCCACAGTTCTTCACCTGTTGTTCCATCAACATTGTCAGCTTTAAAGAACACTTTACGTCCAACACGGCAATACGGGGTCATCCAAGTTGTATTGTCCTGACCAGGGAATTTCATGTCACATTGGGCAATCATTTTGGTGCCTTCTTCTGTTCCGTCACTGACCCAAAGCCACCATTGAGCACCTCGTTCGCTATAATTTTCACTTTCAAAATCTTTAGCACCAAAAATAAATTGTGTTTCATTTACTTGAGTAAAACCACGTGGGTCAGAAGCTCCAATTTCATTGATGTCTTTTACCATATAGGTACCTTCTTCTGTTCCGTCCGAAATCCAAAGTTCCATATCAGCATCATCAGTGTAAGCCTGAAATACAACTTTGTCATTAAAACGAGTCAAATAGCCGACATTGGAGCTAGAACTTCCTGCTACAATATCCTTGACTAGTTTGGTTCCTTCTGGAGTTCCATCAGTAACCCACAATTCTTCTCCATGTGCTTCATCTGTAGCAGCAAAAAATGCTTTATAACCTTTTTCCGGAGATCCGGCTACCACTACATTTTTAATTTTTGACAACTTACGTTCCGTACTGATATTTGCCTTAACACCTTCTGGCAAAAGACTTACTAATCCTTCCGGCAGAGTTTCTGCTGTCATACAACCGGCTGTCATTAATGCTGCAGCCAATAAAAAGTTCTTTTTTTTCATGATTTTTAAATTTTAAATGGTTTATTTTTTAGAGGGTTCCATTATCATGGTCAATAATAAAACCCTCACATTTATTATTTATTCCGTTTTTCAAGCATTTGTTTCACCTCTTGTTTTGCCTGTTCACGTGACTTGGTGAAAATTTTACGTATACGTTCCATATCAAATTTCACATTCCTATCATATGTATAGATACCATTTTTTTCAAGTTCCACATCCACTATTTGAGTGTAACAGAACCCCGTAATATGATCCATACTTAAAATCACGTTCACTTGTTCTTCAAGGCGTTGATAAAACTCTTCAATTGTTCTCGGTGGTTTTCCATACCCCCAAAACGAATCAGTACCAGCGACTTCTTCCGTTTTCATTTCTTGAATCCATTGAATGCCTCCAAACTCATCAATCATATAGGCTTCACCATTGTAAGGAGCGCTATGTTCCGGATGATGCATATAAGGCATTCCGTTTTCTTTCAACATCTGCTCTTTATACAAAGCCAAAGGATCTTGTGTGTAAGTATGTTCGGCATAAATATCTGTAAAACCAGCATGATAGCCACCACTTGCAGAAACGACCGGACGTGTGCGATCCAAACGTTTTGTTATGAAATATAGATCATTTGTCAATCGAGCACGTTGACCATCAATATCAGCTTTCCAAGTTTCATTAAGAGGAGACCAAGCAACTAATGACGTAGCATTATAATCACGATTAACACATTCCTCCCATTCTGTAATCATATTTCTTGCAGCCACTGGACTCGTCCAATCCATACCCCAACTTGCGGATTCCCCCCAAGTCAGATATCCCAACTTATCAGCCCAATAAAAATATCTCTGTTCAAAAACTTTCTGATGCAAACGAGCTCCATTAAAACCAGCTTCCTTTCCTAATACGATATCACGTTTTAATTGCTCATCTGTCGGTGCCGTCCATTGACCATCAGGATAGTAACCCTGATCTAGCACCAAACGCTGATAATATGGCTCATTATTTAAATAAAATGTCGTACCTCGGATTTCCGTTTTACGCATTCCTGCATAGGATTTAATTTTATCAATTACTTTTCCTTCATTATTTAGAACAGTAAATTCTATATCATAAAGGAAAGGAGATTCAGGAGACCAAGTCTTTACATTTTTAATTTTTGCGCTGACAAAAGCATTATTACTGCCATTTATCGTTTGCTCAAACACTTTTTTACCTTTATCCAGAATCCGAATGTTCAATTTTACATTTTGATTCAAATCGTAAAAGACAGGTTCAAAAACGAATTGTCCTCCATCCAAGTCCGGAGTGATTCGACAACTTTTTAAACCACCTTTCTCCACAGCTTCCAACCAAACAGTCTGCCAAATGCCCGTTACTCGTGTATATAAGCAACTATATGAATACAAACGCCGTGACTGTTTTCCCCCAGTTTGCATTTCAGAACGGACATCATCCTGCACATAGACAACCAAATCATTGTCTTTACCAACTGTTACATATTTTGATATGTCAACAGAAAATGATGATGAACCTCCATAATGAACAAACACCTGCTTTCCATTTATATAGATTGTAGACTTATAATCTACTCCTCCAAAATTAAGAAGGATGTGTTTTCCCTCCCAATCTTGAGGAATTGATAAAGTCCGATGATACCACATCGCATTAATAAAATCTTTATGATTTACTCCCGATAAAGGACTTTCCGGACAGAAAGGTACCGTTATTGGTTTCTCAAACCCTTTAGAGTTAAACAATGATCTTTCCAATCCACTTTCAGAAAAATCAAACTCATAACTCCATGTACCATTCAAATTAATCCAACTATCTCGTTCAAATTGTGGCCGAGGATATTCTGGCCGAGGAATTTCTGCTCCAAAACTACTGAAGCAAAACATAAAAAATAGACTTAATGATAATAATAGTTTTTTCATTGTATATTAAATTTTACACCACAAAATTATAGCAACCTTTCTTAATCAATAGGTAAAATTGTTTTTATTTGGGGTAATTTTGTACAGCGTACTATATATCAACACATTACATCGCACATTAATTTATTTAACTTCATGATTTTAATCAAAGAAAATCTTACTATCCAGCTCTGACCGCCACGATTTGACATCTGCCCTTACCCCTTCATTATTACATGCACTAGTAATTGATGACGACAGTTTTGTCACTCCAAATAATTTTTCCAAGTCACCAAACATTCTTAACATTAAAAATATTTCTACATAAAAATAAATCAACATATATTAGAATAAAAAACAATGTTAAAAACATAAAAGATACAGGTTCTAATATTGAGTTTTATTATTTACACGCTATACCCATGTCTGTATTGCAGTTTACTTTCCTCACATAAACAAGACAAAAATTTCAATACACTTCGACAACTCATTTTATTAGGTGTTGCCTGGCTTAAAAACTGCGTTTTCGTTTGTCTCGGGGCTTGCCTTTAGTTATTTTTGCGGAAAAATTGGTTTGGAATGTATTCAAAGGATGAGATGAAGGCGTTGAAACGCGAGTTCTGGACGGAATTTGCGGAATATTGCAACACGGATGCGGTGCTGTCGAAGCGCCGGACAAAGTTCATGCTGTATAATACGCGTGTCAAGGGCATTGAAATGAAATGGGTGGTGGAACCCAAACTTGTGGAGGTGGTGATGGAATTCAACCATCCGAGCGATGCTGTCCTTGCTGAACAGTGGTCGAAAATGGAGAGCTGCAAATCGTTGTTTTCAAAGGGATATGGCCGTGATTTCGACCACTTAATCTGGGACGACAACTATGAACTTGCCGGCATCGACAAGACTGTAAAAAGAATTTATCTGAGCCGCGAAGGACTCAATTTCCACCGCCGTTCCGACTGGCCGGAAATATTCGCATTCATGGGACAAAACATGCACAAAATGGAAAAGGCCTGGAAAAACGTAAAGCCGTTCTTTGAGGAATAATCCTCTTTAACACTCTAAACTATAAAGAAACACTGACAACTGCCACTTTTTGGTACATGCTCTCCTTACCTTTGCAACAAAAAACACATGTCAGCAAACCTATTCAAACGCTACTTTTGGCTAATGGATGTGATTTACCGCTCCAACGGAATCACACGCGAAGAAATCAATCGGAAATGGGCCGTTTCCGAACTGAACGAACGTAAGGAAAACGAACTGCCGGAACGTACGTTCCACCGCTACCGTGAAGCCATTGAAAACATTTTCGACATAAACATCGTCTGCGACCGCCATGGCGACAAACGTTACCATATAGAGAACCTTGACCACCTCGACATCACGAAAAAACGGTTGCTCGAGGCGTTTGCCATCAACAACCTTACGGAAAAGCATCTCCTGCTTGACCGGCACATCAGCATTGAGGAAGTTCCGTCAAGCGAAAAATATCTAATGCCAATCCTCAACGCTATGGAAAACCGCCAACTACTCAAAATATCCTATCAAAATTTCTATGCCGAGAAAGCAACGAGCTTTCCGGTAGAGCCGTGGGGATTGAAGCATTTCCGGCAACGGTGGTACATGGTCGGCTATTCGCCCGACTTGGACGAGGAGAGAGTGTATGGCCTCGACCGCATACAGTCGTTGGAAACATTGCAGAAAAAATTTGAGATGCCGGACGATTTCTCCGTCAACGAATATTTCAATGACTCGTTCGGCGTGTATACCTATTCTCCTGAATTCGGCAAGGCTGTTACGGTCCGACTGCGCGTAGACCCCAACCAGATTGCCTATCTGCGCACCGTTCCCTTCCATCATTCACAGATGGAAACGACAGACGCCCACGGCAACCCTATCCTGACACTGCACCTCATTCCGTCCTACGACTTCATTCATGAACTCCTGAAATACGGTGAAGGAATAGAAGTGATGGAGCCGCTCGAACTACGGGAAAAAATCGCCGAACAAATAAAAGAAATGTATAAAATTTACCATTACTGACACTTTTTGGCAACCACCCATGCGTACTTTGCAGCATAAAAATAAAACGCTACAACGATGAAACATTTACAAGAGCTGTACGAAAGCCATGCAGAAGGCCTAACAACGCTGTTCAAT
>CALXKR010000136.1 GCA_944388895.1 uncultured Clostridia bacterium
GTCCTTGAACGACAGGCTGAATGTAGACAATTCATTCTTCGGAAGTTCAGTTTCCGTGAATGCCCATGAAGAAGCCAATTCGCCGAGAGCGTTCATGGCTGTCACGCTCACCTTCTTCATCGAAACTTCACCCGGATTCACACTGATGCGCAAACCTTCCGGCAAGCTCCATACGTCTACACGGCGGTCAACAGAAATATAGGCACCGCGAGAAGAACCATTACCCACATAGTTCAATTTGAAACCTTCGCCGAGTTGGGAAATAGCCAAATCCGTACCACCTACCTGACGGAAAGTCCAGTCTTCGGCTGTACCAAATTCACGGTAAACCGGCATTACATCACCTTCCGGAATTTCAACCGATACATTCAGCGTTCCGGTAAAGTCGCCCACCTTACCTGTCACAACAGCGGCACCGTTACTAACACCTTTCAGCAAGCCTGTACCGGCTTCAACAGTTGCCACAGCCTCGTTGTCTGAGCTCCATGCCAAAGCTGACGGATTCATCGGCATTTCCGATTCGTTCACAAGAGCATTCACTTCCACCGTGTATTCACGCTTGTTGTCGAGCACTACGTTCGACAGACGAAGTTTCACGTTGTCGCTCGGTGCAACGGTTACAGGAATGTCAGCCGTCAGGCCATTGTATTCAGCCTTCAAGGCACCGATGCCGTCGCCTGTTCCATAGAAAGTAGCACCATCGTTAATAATTTCACCGATTTTCGGGTCACACGACAAGGTAACGCCCTGCACATCCGTATCAATCAGCATGCCGTATTGGTTATAGCCGTAGAACTTCGGCGTATAGATACCATATTGCGGGAAATTCATTGCCCAGTCAACGAAACGTATTTCTGCAATTTCATTGTCTTCCGGAGCTTCCAGCACTGCATAGATTCCATTAGAAACGGCTCTTTCTTTACCGTCGCTCGGCGTATTCACGATGCCCAAATTCTGGATATACATACCCGACGAACCACCGCCGTCAACATTCACAGCATCGAAACATCCGGCATAGCGCATGATAGATGCTCCCTGCGGGTAAGTGCTTCCGCTCGACTCGCTCGAACGGCCGTCAATCAACCCCCAAACCATTTTCGAACGATCCTCGGAATATCCCAGCATCGTACGCGGATTGAAGGCATCGCGGGAATTAATCCAACGACCGGCTTCGTAAACAACCTCACCGCGTTGAAGGATAACTACGTCACCGCCACACACTTCCTTGATATTTGGAGGAGTCAGATTGTAATCGCCCAAACGCGTTTCAAAATATACGGTCAGCACCTCGCCGTCCTTCAAGTCCAGGACATCAGCTTCACGGCTTCCAGAAGCCGACAAAACTGCTTCGTTAGGAAGAATAGGCATATTTCCACCGGAAACGGCTTCGCCAACGACTTCTACCTTGAAAGGCCTGTTGATGCCCCACTCTTCGCCTTCCACCAAACGGACACGGCGCTCAACGCCACCGGTCGTTTTCGTATAGCGGCCGGTCTTGTCGTTATACAGCACCAATTCGTTGTCAAGGCGGTCATAATTGATATGGCTAAGCGAAATCACGCTGTTGTCGGCCCTTGTCATCGTCCACTTCTGATAAATATGGTCGCACCACATGTTTTTGCTGTCGTCCATCACGAAGTGGCCGTATTTCGTAGCCTCGTCACGGTCATACATGGCTATCTGTCCGTCAACATAGCAGGCCATATTCGGGTTACCGATATAGGGGTCCCAAGTGATGTAGAAATCGCCGTTGACACCGGCAAAATAATAGTTGCCGGAAGTGGTTTTCCGCTTTGCTACGTCTGAAATACGCTCAACGGTCAGCAGCGTGTCGTTGCCCAATTCCATCTTGTATTTCACATTGTCGTGCCCTTTCATGTCCATTGTCAGAAAATGAACACGCATGTGGGTGGATGTCGACTGCGATTTCAGATAAAGACGCGTGTACATCGTGCCCGGTCCGACCTTCTCATGGCGGAGCGTATCGACGGTAAAGACTTCGTCTTCTACCGTCCATTCAGTAGCGGCATTCATGCCAAAAGGCAACAGCATGAATGCCGCGATTATTGCTTTATTAAGTTTCATCACTACTACTTGATAATTAATTTACCGGTGTAGACATTTCCTTCTGTCCTGACTTTTGCCACATAAATGCCGGCAGAAAGACTTTCGGTTGCGATAGCCGCAACAGCCTTCTGGCTGCTTACCAACGTACCGTTCAGGTTGTAGACTTCCACATCAGCAGTCATACCAAGCTGTACCGGTGTGCCGGCTGCGGCAGGGTTAGGATACAATTTCACTGTACCGTTGTTTACTACCTCGTTCACACCGCTCGGGTCAGTGTAAACGGCTGCATAGGTCGGCACCTGAATTTCGAACGGCGTGCCCTTTGCTGATGCACCAAGGTCGAAACGCAAGGTGGTGATAGTGATAGGATAAATGGCGATATCGTTAATATCCCAAATGTCTTTGAACGACAGGTTGAATGTGGAAACCTGATTCTTCGGAAGTTCCGTTTCTGTGAATGCCCATGAGGAAGCCAATTCGCCGAGAGCATTGATAGCCGTTACGCTCACCTTCTTCATCTGAACTTCACCCGGATTAACGCTGATGCGCAAGCCTTCCGGCAAGCTCCATACGTCTACACGGCGGTCAACCGAGATATAGGCACCGCGAGAAGAACCATTACCCACATAGTTCAATTTGAAACCTTCGCCGAGTTGGGAAACGGTCAAGTCTGTACCGCCCACCTGACGGAAGGTCCAGTCTTCGGCTGTTCCGAATTCACGATAAACCGGCATTACATCACCTTCCGGAATTTCAACTGATACGTTGAGATTGCCAACGAAATCACCGACCTTACCAGTTACAACAGCAGTACCGTTGCTAACACCTTTCAACAAACCTGTACCGGTTTCAACAGTTGCCACGGCTTCGTTGTCTGAGCTCCATGCCAAAGCTGACGGATTCATCGGCATTTCCGATTCGTTCACAAGTGCATTCACTTCTACCGTATATTCACGCTTGTTGTCGAGCACGACATTCGACAGACGGAGTTTCACGTTGTCGCTTGCTGCTACCGTTACAGGAATGTCTGCTGTCAGGCCATTGTATTCAGCCTTCAAGGCACCGATACCGTCGCCTGTTCCATAGAAAGTTGTGCCGTCGTTGATAATTTCACCGATTTTCGGGTCACACGACAAGGTAACACCCTGCACATCCGTATCAATCAACATGCCGTATTGGTTATAGCCGTAGAATTTCGGTGTATAGATACCGTATTTCGGGAAGTTCATAGCCCAATCCACGAAACGGATTTCTGTAATCTCGTTGTCTTGCGGAGCTTTCAATACGCAATAAACGCCATTGCCCACAGAGCGTTCCTTACCGTCGCTCGGAACATTCATTGTGCCCAGCGGTTGCAGGAAGAGTGAAGAAGAACCTCCACCGTCAATATTGATACCCCATGTACCGCCAACCCACTTCATCATATCGGCAAGCTCCACATAAGTTGCGCCGGAAGAAATGGCCGAACGGCCGTCGACAACGGCAAAAATCATTTTCGACTTGTCGCTGTTGTAGCCCAACATTGTGCGCGGGTGACGGGAATAGTCGCCTTGCGGAACTGTTTCACCGTTCATCAGGAAGATGGTGTTACCGCCCACCATTTGGGTAATATTGGGAGCTATGCCTCCGTATTGGTCCAAAGTCTGCGTAAATACCAATACTATTTCGTCGCCTTCCTTCAAGGCAGTCAGTTCAGCCACACGGGAGCCCGATGCGCTCAGCACAGCCTGTCCCTCAACAATAACGCGGTTACCGGTAGTCGATACAGCACCCGTTACCTTTGCCTTGATCGGTGCATTCACCTTCCATGTCTCACCCGGAAGCAATTCCAATGCCACTTCTGTCGTACCGGCAGGAGTATGCGTAAATTTACCGTTCAGGCTGTTGAACACTATCAGCTCATTGTCGCCCAAACGTTCGTTGACACGGGTAAGCGCAACCGGAGCAGCACCATTCACGCTATAAGTATAGGAAGCGGTAATATTGGAAGTCCAAGGTGTAGTGGCATCTTCGAAAACAAAGTGCGGACCACCCACGGCAACAGTTCCCACCATTCCGTTCTGCACAGAACCGTTCACCGGCGCACCGACATCCACTTGAGTTTCAAAAAAGTCGCCGTTCACTGCGGCATAATAGATTTCCGAATCCGTTGTCTTACGGAGGGCATGAGCGGAAATATCCTCTGTACCGATAACGGAGTCGCGTCCCAGTTCCGTACGGAATTCAAGGTTCTGCTGGGCTGTCGCAACTTCCAGATAGAAAGTGCGGAAAGTAAGCGAAGGTCCGGTAAACTTGATAGCCGTATAATAACTTTCCGGCCCAACTTTTGAGTGTTGAAGCGTATCAACCGAGTAGGTGTTTCCATCGATTACTGTAGTGGTTGCAGCTTGTACAGCCGACACAGACAGTAGCATGGTAGCAATGAGAAGTAGTGTTTTTTTCATAGAAGAAAGTATTAGGTTATAAAAATATTTACCCTCAAATTTAGCGATATAAATCCAACCGCAAAAGGAATATTGTTGAATCTTTGTATTTAATGGTTAAATTATGCAAACCCAAAGTGTTATTCACAAACAAGAGCACTCCAAATAAATTATTCTGCTTACCTTAGCCCTATAAACTTGAACATAACCCATACAAATTTCAAATCAGTTGTAATATGAGAAACATTATTACACCTTTATTACTTTTATCGACAGCTCTGACTTTCAACAGTTTTGCTACTACATGGCAAATTCGCGACACAGAGTACACGGTCGACACGCTGCAACATGTGAAAATAGGCCCGGGAACAACGGCCACACAGTTGAAACTGAACGGAGCCAAGAAGTTCCGCGTATTCTACACAACCACCAATCTGGACAACTCAAAAGTAGATGTACGCACTGTTAAGGCCAACAACAAGTACGCCAGTTGCGCCACCGTTCCGGCTATGGCACAGGCTGCCACTACAGCTTCCGGCGAGACCTATTTTGCCGGTGTCAACGCCGACTTTTTCGGCAACTCTGCTCCTATCGGCTATGCAGTAGTTGACGGTGAAGTTTATCGTTCGCCGATGAGTGCCGGATGGGCATCATTCGGTTTCGGAACCGAACGCAAACCCGTTATCGGCGCAAGTGTTGCCATCTCGGCTACAGCTACCATCAACGGCACTGTCGCCACCATCAACGGTATAAACGTAACGCGCGGTGAAAACAACCTTATCCTATATTCTCCGCAGAACGAAAGCAGCAATACAGGCACAAACGAATACGGCACAGAAATACTGGTAGAACCGGTAGACGGAAAAATGGGAATCCTCGGCAGAACGACAAAAATGAAAGTAGTCGGTGCGCCGGTTTCCAATGAAGGCAAAATGAATATTCCGGCAAACGGCTATGTGCTCTCCGGCCACGGAACAGCAGCAACACTGCTGAACGGACTGACCGAAGGTACGGAAATCGAAATAAAAGCGTGGGCAAGCTATGACGGTGTAGACGTAATGGACATTACCCAAATGGCAGGCGGACAACCGGTCATCCTTAAGGACGGCGTTGTTCTCGACACAGAAGGCGCTATCGACCACCTCGTTGCCAACAACCCACGTACTGCCGTAGGCTACAACAACAAGAACGAACTTGTCATGCTGGTTGTAGACGGCCGTTCGGCAATTTCTGACGGATGTGTATCCAAAGAATTGGCCGACATCATGAAGAACGTAGGCTGCTCCGATGCTCTAAACTTCGACGGTGGCGGTTCTTCTACAATGTACTGCGGTCCGAAACTGGGCATTATCAACAACCCGAGCGACGGTAACCCGCGTTCAGTGACCAATGGTCTGTTCCTGGTAGCAACCGGCGACGAAACGAACAACGAAATTGCCGCTATTGAATTTAAAGATGCCGACAGCCGGCGCACTGTCAACCTACCGCAATACGGCATCTACACTCCGGAATTCTACGGCTTCAACAACGATGAAATCCTTGTGGACACCAAAGTGGAAGGCGTAACCCTTACTCTTGAAGGCGACAACGCTGCTTACGGAGAAGTGACAAACGACGGCAAGAGCCTGTATATCACTGCGGCAGAAGGCAATTTCGCACTGACAGCCAACTACAACGGAATCAAAAAATCCGTTCCGGTAGCCATCAAGCCGGGCGAAATTTCATTCCGACTTCCGAAAGTGCTTATAAGCAATCGTAAAGGCTACACAGTAGAAGCCATTTCTACGAATCTTGCAGGAAGCATGCCGCTTGACAACCGTGCCTTTACATGGACAACCAACGACGATGCAATCGCCACTATCGACAATACGGGCTTTGTAAAAGGCGTAGCCAACGGTACGACAACCGTTTCCGGAGAAGTCGACAGCAAGGCTTATACTTTGGAAGTGGTAGTCGAAAATCCTGAAAGCGACGTGATGCCGGTATACCGCGAATTCGGAACAGCCGAAGACTGGAC
>CALXKR010000137.1 GCA_944388895.1 uncultured Clostridia bacterium
CTTTGCCATATATTTCTAAAATATAATTCGGATATTTTTGTAAAAAACATTTAAAACCCTCTAATAATAAAACTATATTTTTCTGAGGATCTAACCTATTTACAGCAACTATTTTGTTATTTCTAACACCTCGATATGGAGCAGGAAGGCCTTCTTTAATAGCATTTGGTATAACTGCAGATTTCCCATTAACTACATTTTTGAAATAATTTGCAGCGTCTACAGTTTGAAAAACAACACATTTCGCTCTTTTATAGCAATATTTCACATAAACCTTAGCCATAAATGTTTTATAATAATGTTCAGGGGAATTTCTCTCAGATAAAATGAAATTGTATTTTTTTAGTAAATTTCCAAAAAACAAAAAGTTATATCCTAATCCTAATGAAATGACAACATCAGGATTCTCACTCTTTAGTATTTTTTTTAATGCAAAAACACGTTTTATATTGGAAAAACAATGTATTTTATCAGGCAAAAATTTTAAACTCACCTTATCACTAACGTCATAATTATTATTATCTTTAGAAAAAACAATTAATGTTATGCAGTATTTTTTCGATAAATAATTAGCCAGATTAATAGTTACTCTTTCAGCACCACCACCACCAAGGCTCCCTATAAAAAAAACAATTTTTTTCATTCTTTATATCTCCTCTGAGAATAATTCTTTAATAATCTTCCAATAATAATCATTATTAATACCGTATTATAATCAAATTTAATTTGGTAATACGTTGATAAACCTAAATATGCTAAAAAAATCAATGGAAAAACACATCTTGCTCTTTGTAAAATATATCTCATGTTGCCTAAAAATTTACTTTTCTTTAAAAAAAGTGCTTTGATTGTCATAATCAAAAAAGCAATTACAGGAAATAAGCCATAATGAAACAAAATAAACATGAATTGATTGTCAAAATATGAATAATTTGCATTTCCTAAGTAAGAGTACCCAGCATTTAAACCTTGTCCAAAAATCAAATCATCCCATGAATAACTTGAAAAGAAAATTAAATATTGTCCTGATCGTGTATCTTCAAATCCTCTATCCAGCAAATTTTCTGTAATATCAGGAAAAATAAAAGAAATTGTTATTAATAAAATTACCATAAAGATAATTGCTAAAATAATTCGAATAAATTTATTTCCTCGTTTATTAAATAAATAAATAAACAATAATATACATATTTGTAAGACCCAAGAGCGAGAAGTTGTAATGATTGATGCCAAAAGAAGCATAATAAGAACTATATTTTTTGTTTTATTTTTTTTATTGTCAATAATAACCCAAAACCAAACAGAAGTTATTAAATAAATAAATATCTGTTTATAATTAGCATTCATTGTTTGAACAATCCCATGTGAACTCCAAAACATAAATACTAAACAATAGAACAAAATAAGCAAAAATATTGTAATATAAGGTATTATTTTATTTAAACTTTCCCATATGTCATCATCAAAGCCTAAAACAAATAGAGCTGGAAATAATATCACAGTCGTAGAAACATTCTCAAATAAAGTAATTTGAATAGAGTTATTAGATAATGTAACAATCGTATAAACAACAAAATAAATAAATAAACTAATAAAAATAAATTTCAAGGTGCTATTAAATTGATTAAAATATTTTAAAAAACATCTGAATATCAAAATAAACAATATAACAACAGATAAACTGTAAAATAATATTCCTTGTCTGCCTAAATTTACAAAGCTATAATAATTATATCGTGATTCCCAAGAACCTAATATATTATAAAAGAAAATACTAAAAATGGCACAGACTAAATATGTTTTTATTAATATTTTGTTATATGTTGTCCGAATTTTCACTTTCTACACCTTACCTCTATATATCTTCATTTTTATTCTTTTTTGCTCCAACATTAAACATGAACCATCCTTAACCAAATTGATAATTCTTTTGTTTGATTTTTCAGTAAAATCCGATTAAACAAATATTTACTCTTACCATGGATTTACTTCATATCCAATATATTTTTAATTTTCACCTCTAAATGAAAAACATATATATTTTTTTACCTTTTTACGTAATACGTGATTACTCATCACTATTCGTTTACTCATTTTATGATACAGCATGAAAATTGTGCCGATTGTAATATTGCCAGAATAAAAATGCACTTAAACTTTATCTATTACATTCTCTTAACACACAATTATTCTTTATAAAAATAATCTTAATTGACTGCGTTAAAGACGCAAATAAAATCACATAATTAAGCTTGATTTTTAATATCTGAAGTAATCATATATTTTTACTAAGTTTTTTAAAGATTTTCATTAAATCACTCGTATTTTCCCTACCTGTCAAAAAAGTTAATCTGTACTATTTTTCATTTCAAAACTAAAACACAGTTCTAAAGTTTAATAAATTTGTTTTTTTTACATTTTGCGCAACTAATTATCTATAGTATACTCTTAGATTCAATAACCATTTTCGAAATCAATACTAATATTCCATAATTTTTTTCTTGCCTGAATTGTGTATGTATACACTAATAAAGCTATACCCCCTCATGTAGTAAACCAGGAAATAATCATAGGTATAATTCATTTTAATTATTCCTGTTTGTAATTAAATACCATATAAATTTTGAATTAGTAACAAGATACCTTTTAAATAGTCTTCTTGGTTCTTTTAAAAGTCTATATAACCATTCAAGAGATAAATTTTGCATCCATTTTGGGGCTCTTGGTATAATTCCTGCTATTACATTAAAAGCTCCCCCTACTCCAATCCAGATAGCATTAGATTTTGCTGCTAGTTTTGAGCAAAATATTTCTTGCTTTGGGGCTCCTAATCCAACCCATACAAAATCAGGTTCCAAATTATTTATTTTACTTACCAATTGATTTTCTTCAATATTGCTCAAGGGTCTAAACTTTGATGGATCATATCCACAAATAATTAAATTTGGATAAGCATTAGATAAGTAATCCATCATAATTTCTAAATTTTCTTTCTTATTTCCATAAAAATAATGAGTCCAACCTTTATTTTCAGATATAGAAAATATTTCTTCCATAAAATCCGGACCCGTAATTCTACCCATATTTTTATATCCTCTTTTTTTTCCAATTATGGAAAGAGGTTTTCCATCAGGAAGAATCATCAATGAATTGTTTTGTATATTTTTATACTCTAAATCTTCATATGCACTAACCGTTGTATGAACATTAGATACACATACATAATTACCTTTAATTTTATCTATGTTATTTTCAAAATAATTTAATACAAAATTCATATTAACTGCAGCAACATTAATCCCAAGTATATTACAAATTGGTATATCATTGTTATCATTTTCGATTATTTTTTTGTTCATTATCTCTCCCTAATTATTTAGCTCCACTTCCATGAATAACAATTCTTACTGTTTTTACAAGAAGTGTTACATCTAACCAAAAGTTCCAATTTCGATAGTAATAGTCATCAAGTTCTAAACGCTCTTCAAAACTAACATCACTTCGACCATGTGTTTGCCACATGCCAGTAACCCCTGGTTTACAATTAATAATTGAATTATAGGCATAGCCCATGTCTTCTTTTTCTCTTAATAAGTATGGTCTAGGTCCTACAACACTCATTTCCCCTTTTAATACATTAATAAATTGAGGAAATTCATCTAAACTCTTTTCTCTTAACATTTTTCCAGCTTTTGTGATACGAGGATCATTTTCAAGCTTTTTATTTGTTAAGTATTCTTCTTTAATTGCTGGATCTTTTTCCATTAATTCTTCCAAAACTTGTTCCGCATTAGGAACCATTGTTCTAAACTTATAGATCTTAAATGGTTTTCCTCCCTTTCCAATACGCTGTTGCGTAAAGAAAATAGGATCTTTATCCCCTTCCTTTCGATTTTTGTAGAATACATAAATCGATAAAGGAATCAAAATAAGAATACCTGCTAAAGCCCCAAGTATATCTAGAATACGCTTTGCGATTCTAGGCAATACTCTTATTGTTCCCTGACTTGTAGAAGTAACTAATAAACCATCATAATCTTCTACCTTTGTATCAAAAGTAATCAAGCCTTCTACTCGAGGTAAGAATTTAATTGTTTTTACTTTGTTTGCAATTCTTTGATAGATCAACTTCATATCATGTTTTCCCATCTCAGGAATTGCAAGAAAAACTAATTCAATATTCTCTTTTTCAATAATGTCTTCTAATTCACTTAATGGTTTAACTTTTTCACCCGTAAGTACAATCGTTTGATTAATGTCTCTAAAGAAATTACTATTGTTACAATTGATATATGTTTTTACATCCGTTAAAGCAAATCTATTACCTTCACAAACAGTTCCTAAAGCTTTTGCGGTCTTTCCTGCTCCAATAATAATCGTATTCTTTTTAAAATATTTTCTAAAAATAATTCTTGTACAACGATTACACAAAATCGCAAAGCAAAAACTCAATAAAGTCAAACCTGCAAAAATTACTACATGAATTACATCAATATGA
>CALXKR010000138.1 GCA_944388895.1 uncultured Clostridia bacterium
TTCCTTTAAGATTGTGCATATCGATTTCCACTTTCATTGCCCCCTGTATGTAGTTCGTTAGAGTGACTCAAACTCTCGCCCACTCATGTTTTCCGACAAAACGTCCTGTTGACTAATTGTTACCAAGCCTTACCCCACCGCGCGTTCACAATTCAAGAAATCCCTACTCTGCGAACACCGGCTAATATGCCACATTGTATTCCGCGACCCTTTCGAGAACGTCCTCGCTCATCACTCGCACACTTCACTCCATTACAGAACGCGCCGTTTCGTTATTGTTTCCCACATAATATCAAAAGCCAGCCCCCTTGTCAAGAGACTGGCCAGGAAATTTTTAAATTTTTGTGGCTCCGACTAATATAATTTTTCAACATCACAATTGAATTTGGTTACACTATTTTATGATTTTCCCAGAAACTAAGTAGGGATTGTGGAACCTCAGCTGCATATACGCAATGGTTTAAAAGAGTATCACTACAACACCCAATCGAAGAATAAACCCGACTGTATGCTCCATCGTTATTCTTTTGATGTATAAGCCTAATATAATTTTGGATTACAGCAATCATATTATGACCACGAAAATGCATAACCATTGATTTATCTTTGAAAAAATCTTTAGCCATTTTAAGTTCGTCGTCATTAACCAAAGGTACATCGAATTTGCTACATAGAGTTTCCATTTGCTGATTGTGAAATACTAGTTGACCTTTTTTTCTGTCGACCAATAGAACTTCGCTATTTCTAATAATTGAAAGATCCAAAACATCATTTTTTCTTAACACTCTTTGAATATAGAAAAAATAGTTCAAGATTTCCAATTGTGCGCTTCCGCTCTCAAGAGCGCTATTATAATCGGATACAATATCTCTTAAATCATCAGAATCCTCTTGAATATTGTACTCCCTCCTTAAAATTTTTTTTAAACAGTCTTCACTACAAAATAAATTTTCTATCGAATAGGCGTCTAATATGTAAAAATCTCTTTCATACTTTTTGAGCAGATTCTTATATAATGTTTTGTTACAATAATCACCATCCATCATAAACATAACGGAAACATTATCTTTGTTCTTTTCTATAGGCGGAATCGCAGTTGCCATGTTCCTCTTACCGTTACATTTTATTAACATAAATGGTGCATTATTGAACACCTTTTCAAACCAATCATAGAAATAATAATAATCCTCCTTCCCCTCTATAAACCCAAAGTATTTGCACCTATTTTTATTCACTAGGTATTCTTGAATTATGACAACATCACTTTGTTGTGCATCCCGCATCTCTTGTATACTATTGCCCATTCATACCCCCGAACTTAATTGAACGAATCTGACAAAGCTCGTGCATTCTTTTTATAATCATTATCGAAAATAAATGGTGAGTGTGTTACCGCGATAAGTTTAGCGCATTTTTGTGACCGCATAATATCTGGTATAAGTTTCCTTTGCCAATCTATTGAAAGCGAAAGTTCTGGTTCATCAAACAAAATCAAATATTCATTACCCTCCGTTAAATACAATTTTGAAAAAAGTGATACTATTTGTTTTTCTCCAGATGACAAACTCGCGAAACTCAATTTTCTACATGCAGAGTCATCGTGCAGACTTTCTTGCTCGATAATGTCTACACGGAGATATTCCCTATCAAATACGAGTTTTTTCGTGCCAAAATAATCATTGCAGATCTCAACGAATCGGTCTATGCTTTCTATGTTCCTTTCTTGGCTTTCGTATATTTTCAGCAACTCATTAAGAAAATTTATAAGCGTATCATTCTTTGTATACAAGCTTTCGTTGGAAACTATATTTATAATTTCGGTTTTCAAATCATTATTAATCTCGTTTGACAACACGCCAAATATAAAGTTCAAACGATCAAGATTGACACTACTCAAATCCATACTTTTTTTATAAGTGTAACTATCCAAAAGTGTCAACGCCATTTTATGAAAGCCTAGTTTTATGCCATTACCAATTGTATCCAATTTCTCACGCAACGCATTTTCCACATCGTTCATGCCAAAATTAATCAATGAGTTTTTTGTTATGTTTTTTATTCGTTCTTCAGAAATGTCAAAATTCTGTAAATCCGCCTCAATTCTACGATAAGTAGGGAAATAAATAATACTGTCATGTAATGTTGCTGCAAAGTTATAAATCTCCACAAGCTTTTTTAAAGTACCATTTTCCATAAAAACTCCATACAACTCTGCGACGACAGAACCATACTCGCTTCTTACCTCTCTATAAACATTACTCACACGAGTCAGCCTTGTATCACCACCCCAAGTGTTAAACTTTTTTTGAAACTCAACAATCTTAGCAATATTTTCGTAATTCAAATTATTTTTGAGTTCCGCTAATCTTCTTGCTCTTCCTCCTTCTAAATCAACTAGATAAGGTCTACGCTCACAAGCACTGTTTACAATTTCTGAGATTGTTGCCTTCTCTATGGTCTTTTGAGTGTTTTCATCCGTTTTAATTAAAACCTTTTTAAAAGGCAATTTTTCCAAGGCAAAAAAATCTAAAGTTAAAATACCATTTATGATATTTAATATTGTTGTTTTGCCTAAACCATTCTCTCCTACAAAAATATTTACTTCGTCGGCTAGGCTTAATTTTACGTTCTTATTCCCAAACAAACCGCTAATTTCAACACTTTTAATCATAGTGACTGACCCCTATTAAGGTAGATTATTAGAGCGCATGTACCATTCCCCGAAACATAATCCACGAGATACGGGAAAATGATTTTACGCGTCATAATGAGCTCTATCTAAGTGGCAGCGCCACCGAAGATATTCGCACATTGTATACATGTATGATAACTAATTGGTTGGCATGAGTCAATATCTATCGCATCATAAATAATTGCATTTTGTCTTTCGGGGAGGTGGGTATCGGGGGTGTTGGCGCGGGTCAAGGGCAAAAGATTTGCTTTTGACTGCAACGCCCGATATTTCCACGCAAGTCTTTTGCTCTACCCTTGACCGCTTCGCCGCCCCCGATTTTCTCCTTGTTGTCGAAAGACAAATCCAAAGACAAGGAGATTTTCTTATGAACAACGAATTTACCCTTCCCGTTACTTACCCGTCGG